>JAFTAH010000128.1 GCA_017458625.1 Kiritimatiellia bacterium
CTAAAACACGTTTCCATTCAATGGAAAAGTACCCGAAACATGTTTCCATTGTCTGGAAAATTGCCCAAACATGCTTCCATTCAATGGAAACCTGTTTCGACGAAGCCGACGGAATCGAATGCTGTCGATGATTCCAAATAGCCTGTCCCGGGACTGTCCCCTTTCCTGCCTCTGCGCCATGAGGCCTTTTCGGTGGGGCCCGCCCGCTGGTCGGGCCAAATCCCAGGGGCTCGAAAAAACATCCCCAAAACGCTCTTGACCGCGGGCCGCCCGGCGGTCGGCCCAGTCTGTTGGGCGTTTTGCCACTCCCCCCCCCATCGCCGCAACGGCGAGACGTCGTGTTCAACGCGGGCGGGGAAGCGAAATGGTTTGCAATTGCCGGAGGTCGGGCATAGGTTTGGCGGCGTACGGAGAGACAGATGGACATGGGACAGCGGCGCGGTCATGATCGGGGGCGTAAGGGCGGGGAAGGGAAGGGGAGCGATGCGGAGTTGCCGGGGGCGTCGGGAAGTCCCGCCACGGAGGTCTTGTCCGCTTCTGCGCCCTCGCTTTCCGCTTTAATCCGCCGGGTGGCGCGGCGGCTGACCGCCGGACAGCTCACCCTGGCTTGCGCGGAATCTTGCACCGGCGGCCTGTTTGCCCACCGCTGCACCGCCCTGCCCGGGGCTTCCGGCTGGTTCCTCGGGGGCGTCGTTGCCTATTCCAACGAAGCCAAGAGCAGCCTCTTGAATGTTCCTGGCTATCTTCTCGGGCGTTATGGCGCAGTTTCCCGTCCCGTGGCCCTGGCCATGGCGCGCGGGGCGCTGGAGGCCTTCCGGTCCGATTACGCGCTGGCCGTCACTGGCATCGCCGGCCCGGGCGGCGGCACCCTGCGGAAACCCGTCGGAACCGTCTGGATTGCCCTGGCGTCCGCGAATGCCCCGCCCGTCGCCGTCCTCCTGCATCTCGCCGGAACCCGCCGCGCCATCCAAGCCGCCTCCTCCGCCGCCCTCGCCCGGCTGTTGCTCGACGCCCTGCCCTCCGCACGGGGCAAGCCACATGGAATCCCCCCCGTGTCCGGCACAATGGCTCTAGAATCCTAGAATCCTAGAAAATGCGCGAGGAGGCGGGCGAAGCGGTGGCGCCTCGGGGGACGCTGGGGGGCCGCTAGGTTCGCGCCGGGAATGGTGCGCAGGTCGGAAAATGAAGATTGAACGGAGGGGGACGGAGGAGTAGTATCCGCCGCGTTCCGACAGGAGAACATCGCATGAATGAAGAAAAATTGACATTTTCTGGCCCGCATCCGGTCATCAATGCACTGGAATGCAAGGCGTGCACCCGCTGCACGCTGGTCTGCCCGAAGCACTGCCTGGTCCTGGGCGACGAGCTCAACGCGCGCGGCTACCGCTTCGTGAAGTATACGGGCGAGGGCTGCGTCGGCTGCGCGAGCTGCTTCTACGCATGTCCGGAGCCGAATGCCATCGAGGTCCACATCCCTGTCGCGGAAAAGAAGACGGAGGCCTAGCATGACGACCCAGCTGATCAAGGGCAACAACGCGGTCATCGCCGGCGCGCTCTACGCCGGCTGCGACTGCTTCTTCGGATATCCCATCACCCCCGCGAGCGAGGTGCTCCACAGCGCCGCCAAGATGTTCCCCAAGGCGGGCCGCCAGATGGTCCAGGCCGAAAGCGAGGAGGCCTCCATCAACATGGTCTATGGCGCCGCCGCCACGGGCCGCCGCGCCATGACGGCCTCCTCCGGTCCCGGCCTGAGCCTGATGCAGGAGGGCGTCAGCTACCTCGCGGGTGCCCAGCTCCCGGCCGTCATCGTCGACGTCATGCGCGCCGGGCCCGGCCTGGGCAACATCGGGCCCGAGCAGGGCGACTACAACCAGATCGTCAAGGGCGGCGGCCACGGCAACTACCGGAACCTGGTCCTCGCGCCGGCCAGCGTCCAGGAAATGTGCGACTTCACGATGAAGGCCTTCGAGCTTTCCCAGAAGTGGCGCATGACCTGCATCGTCCTGGCCGACGGCGTGCTGGGACAGATGATCGAGCCGCTGCGCTTTCCCGAAAAGGCGCTGGAGCCCACCACGGATACGAGCTGGGCCGTCGACGGCACCGCCGCCACGCGTCCCAACTGCATCACGAGCATCTTCCTCGACTTCGACCAGCTCGAGGCGTTCAACAATCGCCTCCAGGAAAAGTACGCCCGCATCGAGGCCGAGGAGCAGGACAGCGAGACCTACCGCCTGGACGACGCCGAGATCGGCATCGTCGCCTACGGCATCGTCTCGCGCATAGCCCACGGCGTCGTGGACGCGGCCCGCGCCGAGGGCATCAAGGTCGGTCTCTTCCGTCCCAAGACCCTCTGGCCGTTCCCCAAGGACGCCCTGCGCGCGTTCGTGGCCCAGGGTGGCAAGCGCCTCCTGAGCGCCGAAATGAGCAACGGCCAGATGCGCGACGACATCCGGCTCGCGACCGATTGCGCCTGCCCCGTCGAACTCGTCAACCGCCTCGGCGGCAACCTCATCACGCACGAGCAGATCCTCGCCAAGGTGCGCGAGATGGCCGGTCTGGCCACCCCTGCCGCCCCGTCCGCCCCCACCTCCTCCCCCGCCTCCGCCGACGCCTTCCCCGCCGCCGAGGCCGTCCAGGCCTGAACCCGAAAGGAGCTTCGACCATGCAAGAGAAAGTCATCCGCACGCGCGGCCTCTATCAGACGTTCCCCCGCAAGGGCGGTTCCGCCCAGACCGCCACCCATTACTGCCCGGGTTGCGAACACGGCGTCCTGCACAAGCTGATTGGCGAGGCCCTCGCCGACCTCGGCATCCAGGACCGCGCCGTCGTGATCAGTCCTGTCGGCTGCTCCGTCTTCGCCTACTACTACTTTGACACCGGCAACGTCCAGGTCGCCCACGGACGCGCCGCCGCCGTCGCCACGGGCATCTCCCGCTCGCGCGACGACGCCGTCGTGGTGTCCTACCAGGGCGACGGCGACCTCGCCAGCATCGGCCTCAACGAGACCATGCAGGCCGCCAACCGGGGCGAAAAGATTGCCGTCTTCTTCGTCAACAATACCGTCTACGGCATGACCGGCGGCCAGATGGCCCCGACCACGCTCGTCGGCGAGAAGACCGAGACCACCCCCGATGGACGCGACCCCGCCCACTGCGGCTACCCCCTGCACATGGCCGAACTGCTCAACCAGCTCAAGGCCCCCGTGTTCATCGCCCGCGTCGACTTCTCCGACATGGCCAAGCTGCGGAAGGCGCGCTCGGTCATCCGCAAGGCCCTCGAGATCCAGCGCGACGGCAAGGGCTACGCCTTCGTCGAAGTCCTCATGTGCTGCCCCACCAACCTCAAGATGAACGCCGAGCAGGCCAAGAAGTTCGTCGCCGAGCGCATGGAGGCCGAGTATCCGCTGGGCATCCTGCGCGACCGCTCCGACGAGGTGGCGCCGATCCACCGCTGCCAGCGCGACTACTCCAAGGAGACGCTGGACAAGATCTTTGGACTCGACACCGACTTCGCCCCCGATGCCGTCATCGACGAGGCGGCACCCACCCACGCCCTCAAGATGGCCGGGTTCGGCGGACAGGGCGTCCTCAGCATGGGCATCATCATGGCGCGTGCGGCGTGCTCCGCCGGCAAGTTCGTCTCGTGGTATCCCTCCTACGGGCCGGAACAGCGCGGCGGCACGGCCAACTGCGGCGTGGTGGTCTCGGGCCATCCCATCGGGTCGCCCGCCGTCTCGGAGCTCGACGTGCTGGTTGCCATGAATCGCCCTTCGCTGGAGAAGTTCCTCGGCAACGTGAAGCCCGGCGGACTGCTGCTCTACGACGACAGCATCGGCGAGGTGACGGCCCCGGCCGGAGTGCGTGCCCTGGCGGTGCCGGCGCTGAAGCTGGCGACCGAAGGTGGCGCCGCCCGGGCCACCAACACCGCCATGGTCGGCGTGATGGCCGCGCTGGGCGGCATTCCCGTCCCCGACGCCGCCTACGAGGAGGCCATCCGCAACAACTTCCTTGGCAAGGAGAAGGTGATTCCCGCCAACATCGCCGTCTTCCATCATGCCAAGGAGTGGGCTCTCGCCCAGTCGCTGTAGCTCACCCCGCTGACGGACGGCAGCTGGCCTGCCTTCCTTCCCCACCCGCCGCCGGACCTCCTGCGTCCGGCGGTTTTCTTCCTGTCGAAATGGCTCGGTGCCAGAGCGGGTTCCAGCAACCGCCAATGCCCCCGCAACGGCTACAGATGATTGGGAATCGCCCCAGGGCTTTTTGCGAAAATGTGTGGCCGCAAGGTTCGGAGGTGCGACATCCTGTCGCGCCCAAATGAATTGCGCGGCTGGAAGCCGCACCTCCGGAAGCCGCCCGCCCAATGGCTACAGTAATTTGAAAACCGCCCCAGGGCATTTTCAAGCATATTGTAGCCGTTTTCGGACCGTCGGGCGGCCCGTTCTGGGTGCGGCTTTCAGCCGCGCCATCGACTTGTATTTGTGGCGCGACAGGATGTCGCAATCCCCACACTAGACGGGGCGGGTGGCGTTGCGGATGAGGGCGACGACGAGGGCGGGCAGGGCGGCAAGGAGGTAGAGGAGGATGAAGCCGCGGGTGGCGGGGGTCAGGAGCAGCAGCGCCAGGATGGCCAGCAGCACGAAGTGGGTGCCAGGGAGGAAGACCTGGCGCCGCAGGAGAGCCGGAGTGGTGCGGCGTTGGCAACGGGCGAGCCAGTACACGTAGAAGGCCAGGGCCAGGGTGGCTGGCCCGGAGGGCTGGTGGGCCACGGCGGCCAGGAGCTGGGCCAGGGGCGGATTGGTCGCGGGGCCGGAAAGCTCCAGCACCCACGGGAAGACGTATTGGGTCAGGCCGGTGGCCATGCCGGCGGTCAGGAGGACGAGGATGCAGAACCCGGCGTGGCCGAGGTCGCGTTCGAGGTGGCGGCCGAAGTGCAGAATCCAGAGGGCGGCGAACAGGACGAAGCCGCCCCCGCCGGGTTGCGTGCCGCCCAGCAGGACGGGGGTGAAGGCGCGCCAGAGCTGGGAGTGGTTCTGGAGGGCGTCGAGGTCGAAGGCCAGATAGGCCTGGAAGGATTCCGAGAACCAGGCGCATGTGACGAGGACCAGCAGGACGAAGGTGCCCCAGGGAAAGTCGCGGAGGGAGAGGGGGAAGGGGGTGGGGGCGGCAGCGCGGGGGAGCGGACCTTCCGCGGTGGCCGCTGGCGGCGCGGAAGAGGGGAGGGGACCGATGGCTTCGGGAACAACGGCGCGGGGGGGGGCGGCAGGGGGTGCGTCGAGGCGGGCGAACTCGGGTGCGCTGGGCATGGAGAGGTAGCGGGAGAAGAGGGCGCGGGCGGTGTCGACCTGGTCTTCGTCGTAGACCCAGATTTCGGCGGTCGGGGCGGCGGACGTGGCAACGGGCGCGCTGGTGGCGGCAGCACTGGCCACGGACTCCAGCAGGCATTCGATGGATTGGCCATGCAAATAGCGGGCGAAAGTTTCCGCGGCGGCGGAGGGAAGCTGGCCGATCAGGCGCATGGGAACAGGGATGGACGGCTAGAACACGTAGTTCAGCGTGTATTCGACGGTGTGTTCCTGCATCGGCCCGTCGTGGTGGAAATTGGAGTTTTCCCACTTGTAGGTGTAGGAGAGGGTGCGGGAAAGACGGCGGGTCAGGGGCCGCGTGTGGGAGAGGGAGACGTTCTGGGTGGTGGTGTACTCAATGGGATCATTCCCTTCGAGCGGGTCGGAAATCTCGTAGGAGATGGTGTAGCCGGCGGAGAGCCCCTTGAGGAAGAAGTTGGCAATGGAAAGCGCGTAATTAAACGTGGTGGTGTCGGTATCGGTGGTAGACCCAAAAGTATCCTTGGGCTCGCGGGAGTAGCCCAAGCTTTGGGTGATGTAGGGCCCCCAGATATGGGTCAGGTTGACATTGTAGGTGAAGCCCACTTCGTCCTCGTCCTCGTTATCCTCCGCGTCCCAGGCCACGTTGTAGGAGAGCGTGAGGTATTTGGCGAGCTGGAGGGTGTCGGAAACCCCGAGTTTGTAGGTGAACTCCCACTCGGCTTTTTCCTCGCTCGTGTTGCTCTTCTCGCGGGTGCCGCCGATGGACCAGGTAACGGTGGGGCGGCGGAGGATCTTGGTGGGGATGGTGCCGCTGATGCCGAAGTCCTCGGTGGTTTCGACGGTATTGTCTTGATCGACTTCCAGCAGCTCGGTCTCGTCACGCTTCCACGTGTAGAAGAAGCTGGCCCACTCGAGGAAGTCGTAGTAGGCCCCCAAGGTGGTGACCCACTCGTTCTGATTGCCTGCCTTGTACTGGTCGAGGTCGTGGGTTTCGCGACTGAAGGTCTGCGCTGCCGTGAAGCGGAACTTGCGGAGGGTGAGCTGGGCGTTGAGGGCGGCATCGATGGTGTTGTAGGGGTCGCGCGAGGTTCCGCCGGGCCTGTAGGTGTCATCCTGGCTATGGTCGGTCTGGCGGGCGGCCGCGAAGGAGCCGTTGAGGGTGAGGTAGGTCAGGGCGGTATCGAACCCGAGCATGACGTTGTAGAGGTCCGTGTCGAGGTCGTTGCGCTTGAAATAGTCCTCGTAGGCCCAGCTGCCGTTGGCGGTGAAGGTGAGGCGCGGCTGGAGACGGATGGGGGCCATGGCCAAGGTGACGCCGGGCTTCCAGTAGAAGTCGTCCTTCTGGTAGGCGGGGTCGAGGTCCTCGGGATAGCTACCGTCGACGTTGCTGTCGTAGCCCAGCGTCAGCGTGGCGGTGGGCTGGATGTCGATGCCGCCGAAGCGGAGGGGGCCGGCCCAGGCTGCGGCCGGCTGGAGGAGGAGCAGCACGGCCAGCGTGGCGGCCACCGTCTTGGCCAGACGGTGTAGCCAGCCATGACGAGAGCGGCACGAGGGATGCCGCGCCGCTACGAGGCCGATGCTATGGGACTCCTTCCGCATACGCCAAAGGGCGCGGCACCGGCCATTTTGGCCTGCCTGGTGCCGCGTCCGCCGGGGCTGCTACCGGGAACTCTTGTTCGGATTGTATTCCTTGACGGCCGAAGCCGACGAGCCGGAGAAGTCGCCGGGTTCGCCCCACTGCACGACCTTGTCGTTCTCGAAATAGACCCAGTAGGTCTTGGGATTCCAGGCGAAGGCAGGCGGCAGATATTCCCAGACTTGCGCCCACTCCTCGTCGTTGTACTGCTTGGCGGCCCGGATCTGCGAGGGCCGGCCGATGGCGGCCTCGACCTCGTCAGGGGTCATGCCGAGACTCAGCTTGCTGACGTTGGCCGTGAAGGCTGTGCAGGCCGAAAGCGTTCCAGCCAGGGCCAAACCCGCGAGAATAGTAAGGACTCTTCGTTTCATGCGAAAATCTCCAATCTGCTAGGCTACAGTGGCGCATTCACCACAACGGGGACAAAACTAGCCGATTTTTTCCCCGTTGGCAAACAAATAATCGCGCGAAATCGCGCGCGTGAGGGAGGGGGGGGAAGGAGACCGGCGACAAGTGGCCAGAGGCGGGGAGCGGCGCGCTAGGGCTGGGCGTCGGCCTCGGTATTGTCCTTGAGGCGGCGGAGGCGGCCCTTGAGGGCGAGGCGCCGGGCGTAGGACATGCGGTCGATGAAGACGACGCCCTGGAGGTGGTCGATCTCGTGCTGGCAGGCACGGGCGAGGAAGCCCTGGAGCTGCTCGCGGCGGGGCTTGCCGTGTAGGTCGGTGAATTCGAGGGTGATGGCCCAGGGGCGTTCGACGGAGCCGGTGATGTCGGGGAACGAGAGGCAGCCCTCGGACATTTTCCAGGTGCGGGCGGAGGTCTCGACGATGCGGGGGTTGACGAGGGCGAGGCGGAGGAGGTCGTCGCGGTTCAGGCGCGGGCCGCCTTCCTCTTCGACATCGTACTCGACGGGAATCTGGACGACGCAGAGGGCGATGCGTTTACCGACCTGCTCGGCGGCGAGGCCGACGCCATTGGCGGCGTGCATGGTGGCGAACATGTCGCGGGCGAGGGCGCGGATCTCGTCGGTGACCTCGGCGACAGGCTCGGCCTTTTCGCGCAGGACAGGCGTGCCATATTTGACGATTTCGTAGATTTTGGCCATGGTGGCTCCTTTCTCGCAGGGGGGCGGCCGCCTACCAGATGACGGGGTCGTCGAGGTCGCCGCGGTCGACGGGCGGCGGGGGCAGGTGGGTGCGCGGGACGAGACGCTTGCCCTGGTGGCCGGGCGTGGGGGCGGGGGAG
>JAFTAH010000129.1 GCA_017458625.1 Kiritimatiellia bacterium
CTCCTACGACGATTTCGCATTCCCCGTGTAATGTGCTGGCCGGGCGTGTGGTGGATGTGATAGGCTCTGGACATGGAGGTCTCCTTTCTTGGGTTGGTTGGTTGTAGAGACCCAGGATAACACAAGGAGCCTCCACTTTTTGTTTTTTTGTTGGATGGTTCGGGAAGGGGGGCCCGGGGTCGTCCCCCCGGGGGGACGACCCCGGCCCCCCCCTCCCCCGCTGGGGGGGGGCTCCGACTGTCCGGGCTCATTGTGCAATTTACCGGACGGGTGCGGACGGGAGAATATGCTTGCAGGGCAAGGGGATGGCTGGCTATATTGAAATCCGTTCGTGTGAATCTGTGTTCTGGAGGTGTTTTCATGAAAAAGTCCTTGGTTTTATCGATGCTCGTTGGCGTCCTGGTGCTGTTGGCCGCGCCCGTGGTGCACGCTACGAACTATGCGCTTCTGGTCGGGGTCAACGACTATTGGTATGGTGGCGAGTTGAACGGGTGTGTCAACGATGCCAATGACTTCCGTGCCACCCTGCTGACCGACTCCGCCCGGTGGAAGGCGGGTCGCATCACGCGTCTGGTGGACAACAATGCCACCAAGGTGCGCATCAAGAGGTCCCTGCGAAAATTCGCCAAGAAGTGCAAGTCGGGGGATCAGTTCGTATTCCTCTTCTCCGGCCATGGCGGGCGATACGGTAGCAGGAGCGCCTATCTCTGTTGCGTCAACTCTAATCCCTACGGCTATCAAGGCGATCTGAAGGCGACGGAGCTGGCCAGCGAACTGGCTCGCTTCCGGAAGGGCGTGCACATCGTCTGTCTCTTCGACTCCTGCCACTCGGCGGGCATGTTCAAGAGCAAGGACGCGGGGAAGGAAGGGGACTTCGCCGACAGTGTGGCGCGGGCCTATCGCGAGCTGGTGGGCGCGGAAGAGGGGGCCACGCTGAAGAGCGTCGCGAAGAGTGGGGCCCGCATTGGCTACATTTCCGCGTGCACGGTCAGCCAGACGAGCGAGGACGCCTGGTTTAGCTCCCTGGGCGCCTCGCGTGGCGTTTTCACCTATTTTTATTGCCGCGCCCTGCGCCGGACGGCAACGGATGCGGTTCCGCGCAATGGCTATGTCTCCTTCCGGGAAGGCTTCCTCTATGCCCGCCACCAGGTTCCTGCCGCAGGCTACTCGCAGCGGATGCAGACGAAGAATCCGAGCTTGCTGAAGAAGATGAGCGCTATCCGCGTGCGGCTCGCCAAGGTCGCCAAGTTGGCGGTTTCGCCCTCATCTGGCGTGCTGGCCGGGTCTACCTCCACGCTCGTGGGCAGCCGCAGGCCGCGGTTCACGTGGAGCAAGGTGTCCGGGGCCACCCACTATCAAGTCCAGCTGGTCCGTGTTTCCTCGGGGAAGTTGCTTTGGACCCATCGTACGGCCGTCCGCCACTACACCCAGCGGACGAACCTTCCCAATGGGACCTATCGCTTCCGGGTGCGCGCCCAGCGCTTGGCCAAGGGGGGGAAGAAGGGGGTCTCCGGCGGCTGGAGCAGCTGGAAGACCTTCGTGGTCCGCGGCCAATAGCGCGTTGGGGCTTTTGCCATGGCCCGATTGAAGGGCAGAAAACTCTTCTCGGGCCTGCTCTTGGCCGTGCTGGCGCTTGCGGTGGGGGTGGGCGTGTCGCGTTGTTCTTGTGGGCGCACGGCTCCCGGAAGCGAGGCGGAAGCGCTGTCTGACGTGGCGGGCCTCGCGGAGGCTTCCAGGCAGCGGCCGGTTGCCGTGCGTGCTGCGGAATCCTCCGCCCCGGTGTCGCGATCTGCCGCCGCAGGGGCGTCCCCGGATGCGTCGATTCCGGCGCGCGGCACGCCTGAATACGAGGCCTGGCTGAACTCCCCCTGGCCGGAATACGACGAGTATGCCACGGCCGAGGAGGAGGCGGCCTTTGCCGACGACATGGCCAGCGGGGCGGAGCTGGTCGACGATGGACCGGACAATCCCGACGATGGCAACCTGACGGGGCCGACGCGTCTTTCCCGGCGCGTGGCCGAGCTGCAGGAAGGCGACCAGCCGGAAGCCATCGCCCGCCAGCTGCTCGCATCGGACGATGCGCTCCTGCGGCTTGTCGGGGCGGCGGTGCTGGCGCGGCTGGGGAGCGTTTCCGCGGCGGAGCTGGCGGCCTTGGCGGCGGATGCCGACTTGGGCGTCGCGCTGCCGGCCGGCGAATGGATCCGCGACTACGCGGGTGCCGAGGCCTGGGCAGTCTACCGCAAGGAGCTTGACGCCCGTGGCGAGACGCCAGAGTCGTTGATGGCCTTCCTGGGCGGCGAGGCGACCTTCTACGGGGGAGGGCGTCTGGCGGCGGAACTGCTTGCCGCTACGCCCGACGGCCTGGAACGGATGCCGGACCTGGTGGCCGATGCCGGTCTCGCCTACGACACCCGGATGCGTGCGCTGCAGCTTTGGCGCGCTGCGGCAGATCCCGAGGACTTCGACAATGAGCTCGCGGACATCGTGGTCGACGCCGGGGCGCAGGCCCTGGAGGACGATGCGGCGGAGCCGTGGGCCGAGGCCATGGAATTCTACAACGACCGCGCGCACGGGGACGATGGCGAAACGCTGGTGACGGACTCCACCCTCACCCGGGGCGAACTGGTCTTCCTTGTCGCCAACACCTATGTCTACACCGCCCGCGACCTCGCCCTGCTCATGGAGTGGACACTGCTCACCCAGGCGCGGATCGAGGCCGGGGCGTCGCGCCTCATCGCCAGTTATCTGGCTGCCGCCCGCGAGCCCGAGGGCGACTGGGATGTCGAGGCCGAGGAACCGCTCGACCGCATCGAGGCCATGCTACCACGCATCCGCGAGCTGGAGGAGCCGCCTGCGCCCGAAGAGACGGCGCAGATTTCCGCCGCGCCTGCGCGCCCTCCCGAGTTGACGCTCGATGACGGGGAGGACGAGGACTGGGATGTCTCCTACGATGCCATCCTCGGTCTGGGCGAGGTCTGCGAAGAGGCCGAATAGTCAGATGCAAAACGTCGGGGCGGGTTGACAAAACGGTGAAATATCGTTTTTTTGCATTTTGGGGTTGAAAAGGGTTTTCGGGGGGCGTAGCCTTATCCGCGTTCTGCATAGGAGGCAGGACACTTAGGAGCTTTTCGCAATGGCCAAGGAACTCGCAGTCGTACTCATCAATCCCCACTCGATTGCCAAGTCGCGCACGGGCGGCATCATCGCCCGCTACATCAGCCGTACGGGGCTGGATCTGGTGGCGGCGCGGATGTTCGAGCCGAGTGCCGAGCTCGCCAACGGCTTTGCCGCCCTCATCCGCGAAAATGCCACGAGCGATGCCGCCGTCCGCGAGGAGCTGGCCCGCTACGTCGAGCGCGAATATGCGCCCGAGGCGGCCAGCGGGGCCAAGCGCCGCGTCATGATGCTGCTCTTCGAGGGCGAGAACGCGATTGAGGTGGTCAAGGATGTCACCGGGCCCGTCCGGCCTTCCGTCAGCGGAGAGAGCGTCCGTGACACCTATGGGGACTATGTGCTTTCCCCGTCCGGCGAGGTGGCCTATCTCGAGCCGGCGGTCTTTGTCGGCCGCGACCTCGAGTCCACCGGGGCCACGCTCCGCCTCTGGGCGAAGTTCAGCGAGGCCTGTGGCGGTCTGGTCGACGATGCCGGGGATGTCGTGCAGGGCGAGGCCCGCGAGGAAGCCCTCGTCATTCTCAAGCCCGACAACTTCCGCTTTGCGAGCGCGCGTCCGGGGCTCATCATCGACATCTTCTCGCGTTCCGGGCTGCGCATTGTCGGTGCCAACGTCCATCGCATGTCCGTCGCGGAGGCCGAGGAGTTCTACGGTCCTGTTCGCAACGCCCTCCGCGAGAAGCTCAAGGGCAAGGTCGCCGAACGCTCGACCCGCGCCATTTCCGCCGAGCTCGGCATGGAGCTGAACGAGGAGACCAAGGCCGCCCTGGGCGAGCTGCTGGGCCCCCTCTACGGAGACAACCAGTTCTATCAGATCATCCAGTTCATGACCGGGCGCTGGGGCGAAGGCCTGACCGATGCCGAGAAGGCCAAGCCGGGCATGGTCAAGGTGCTGTTGCTGGTCTACGCCGGCCCCCACGCTATCGAGCGCATCCGTTCGATTCTGGGCCCGACCGATCCCAGCAAGGCCCTCCCGGGCAGCGTGCGGCGCGAATTCGGCAGCGACATCATGGTCAATGCCGCCCACGCCTCCGATTCCGTCGAGAACGCCCAGCGCGAGATGCGAATCACCAAGGTCGGCGCGGAGACCATCATCCCCTGGGTGGAGGCCTATTATCCCTAGTTGACGGGCTTCTTGACCCGCCGGGTGGTGCCTTTTTCTCCTTTTAGCACTGCTCGCGCGGGTCTTTTTTTTGACTGCTGGCGGAGGCAAACATGTTCTTCGATGAAATGCCGGTGGCCCCGGCGGATGCGATTCTCGGCCTGACGGCCGCCTTCAAGGCGGACCCGCGTGCAACCAAGGCCAACCTGGGCGTGGGCGTCTTCATGGACGAAACCGGACGCACACCCATCCTCGACGTGGTCAAGCGCGCGGAACGCATGCTGCTGGACGAGGAGACGAGCAAGACCTATCTGCCCATCGCCGGGTTGCCCGAGTTTGGCGAGGCCGTCCGCCGGTTCGTCCTGGGCGATGCGTTTTGCGACGACGGAGCGCATGGCCTGGCGACTGCGCAATCCCTGGGCGGCACCGGTGCGCTCCAGCTGGGGGCGCAGCTGCTCCGTCGGTTCCGGCCCGGCGCGACCGTCTGGCTGCCGACGCCCACCTGGGGCAATCACCGCGCCATCTTCTCCGGGGCAGGGCTGGCTGTCCGCGACTATCCGTACTATGCGACCGACCTCCGCCGCGTCGATCCAGAGGCGCTGGCCGAGGCGTTGGCCACCATTCCGGCAGGCGACGTCGTGCTACTCCATGCCTGCTGCCACAACCCGACGGGGGCGGATCTCGATGCCGCCATCTGGGCGCGCGTTGCCGCCACCGCCGCGCAGGCGGGCTGGCTGCCGTTCTTCGATTTCGCCTACCAGGGCTTTGGCGATGGTGCGGAGGCCGACCGGGCCGGGCTGCTGTCCGTGTTGCGCGCCGTGCCCGAGGCGCTGGTCGCGTCCTCCTTCTCCAAGAACATGGGGCTCTACAGCGAACGCGTGGGAGCGTTGACGCTGGTGGCGGGCTCGGCGGCCGCCGCCGAGGCGGGCCTGTCCCAGTTGCGGCGCGTCGTCCGCGAAATCGCGTCCAACGCCCAGCGGCATGGCGGCTCCATCGCCCTCAAGGTGCTGGCCGATCCCGTGCTACGTGCGGACTGGCTCCGCGAACTCGAGGCCATGCGCACGCGAATCGTCTCCAGCCGTGCCGCGCTGGTCGACGGGCTTCGCGCCCGGGTCCCCGACCATGACTTCTCCTATCTGTTGCGGCAAAAGGGCATGTTCTCCTATTGCGGACTCAATGATGCCCAGGTCGCATGGCTGCGCGAGCAGAAGGCCGTCTACATGGTCAAGGGGGGGCGCATCAACGTGGCCGGCTTGCTGCCTGGCCAGTTGCCCTACGTGTGCGACTCCATTGCTGCCGCCTTGGCGCAATAGGGGAAACGCGCGTGGCGAGGAAAAAGGGGAAACGGAGGGGGGTGGCTTCGGCATGACCAGATGGGCAGTGCGGACCTCTGGGCTCGGCCCGCCCGGCGGTCGGGTCCGGGAAGGCCTTCCTGGCGAGGAGCCGGAAACTGAAGGGGCAACGGGACAAAAAGCGATTCCACGCAACCCAGGTGTGTGTTTCCTCTTTTGCAAACAACGAAGATGCGTCCCGGGCCCCTGGGAAATCGCCGTGACAAGGGCGGCGGCGGTGAGATATAGTCAATCATTCTTTGCGTAAGGTTATTGCCTTGAGGTTTTGCTGGCCACTTCGCGGTTTGGCGGGGGTGCGGTTGGCGGTGGCGGTCTTGCCGAGCGAGGAGAAAGAGTAGGAATAATGAAGAGATATGCATTGATTTCGGTGACGGACAAGACGGGGGTGGTGGAGTTTGCGCGGGGGCTGGTGGCGCTGGGCTACGAGGTGCTGTCCACCGGTGGCACGGCGCGCACGTTGCGGGAGGGCGGGGTGGAGGTCACGGACGTGTCCGCGTTCACGGGGGAGCCCGAAATCCTGGGCGGTCGCGTCAAGACCTTGCATCCGAAGGTGCACGCGGGGATTCTCCAGCGACGCGGCAAGGCCGATGACGAGGCCGTCTGTGCGGCGAAGGACTATCCGCCCATCGACGTGGTCTGCGTCAACCTGTACGCCTTTGCGCAGCAGCCGTCCATCGAGCAGATCGACATTGGCGGGCCGACGTTGCTGCGCGCGGCTGCCAAGAATTGCGAGTCAGTGGTGGTGGTCTGCGATCCGGCGGACTATTCGCGCGTGCTGGAGGGGCTGGAGGCATCCGACGGGCTGGCGTTGGCCGAGCGGCGGGCGTTGGCGCGCAAGGTGTTCGAGCAGACGGCCGCCTACGATCGCGCCATCGCTGCCTGGTTTGCCGCCCGCGAGGAGAAGGAGGAGGAGCCTTCGCTACCCGCCGGCGTGCCTCTCCGCTATGGCGAGAATCCCCACCAGCGCGCGGTCTTCGTGGCCGACGTGCCCGCGCCTGCCGTGGCCAACCTGGCCTCCGCCCGCATTCTCCACGGCAAGGAGATGAGCTACAACAACTATGTCGACACCGATGCCGCGCTGGAAAGCGTGCGCGAGCTCTGGAACGAGCCGGCCGCCGTCGTCATCAAGCACAACAACCCGTGCGGCGCGGCCACGGCCGACACGCTGGCCGCCGCGCTGGCCGCCGCCTGGGAGGGGGATGTGGTTTCGGCGTACGGTTCCGTGATTGCGCTGAGCCGTCCCGTGGACCTGGCGACCGCCGAGGTGCTCAAGGGGCGCTTCGTCGAGGCCCTGGTGGCCCCGGGCTTCGAGCCGGAGGCGCTGGACTTCCTGTGCGCCAAGTCCAAGAACATTCGGTTGGTTTCCCTCGACCGGCCGTTGGCGGCACCCCGGAAGCGGCTGGTCTCCAAGCGCATCTTCGGGGCGACGCTCTGGCAGGAGTCGGATGCCGAGGCACCCGAGCAGTGGGAGGCGGTCACCGAGGCGCGCATTCCCGACGAGCTCCGCCCGGCGGCGGCGTTTGGCATCAGGATGTGCGCGCATCTCAAGTCCAACGCAATCCTGCTGGCGCTGGCGACGCCGGACCTGCGCCACGCCTCGATTCTGGGGATGGGGGCGGGCCAGCCCAACCGCGTCGACTCCATGCGCAAGCTGGCCCTCACAAAGGCCCGCGAGAACCGTGAACGACTGGGGTTGTCGCTGGAGGCGGCCGCCGCCCGGACGGTGCTGGTGTCGGATGCCTTCTTCCCGTTCGCGGACAACATCGAGGCCGCTGCCGCCAGCGGCGTGCGCTACATCGTGGCTCCAGGCGGCTCCAAGCGCGACGAGGAGTGCATCGCCGCCGCCAATGCCGCCGGCATCGCCATGGTGTTCACCCACTGCCGACATTTCCTGCACTAGGGCCGCACCTTTTGCCGCTTCAAACGTCGATTGAAAAACCTCCCCAACCCAAGGAACCGAAAGCTATGAAGAAACTTGCCATCCTCCTGCTGATCGCCCTGTCCGCATCGCTGGGCTGGGCGGAAACTGCCGAAAACGCGGAAACCCGGGACATCGCGCTGCCCGTCCCTGCCAAGAGCGGCGGCCTGCCGCTGGCCGATGCCCTCGCCGCGCGGGCGACCCACCGCGAGTTCTCGGCCGAGGCGCTCTCGGCGCAGACCCTTTCGGACCTGCTCTGGGCGGCCAACGGCTTCAATCGTCCCGAGGCGCGGAAGCGTACGGCCCCGACCGCCATCAACCGTCAGGAGGTCGACCTCTACGTCTGCCTTGCGGATGGCGCGTATCTCTATGACGCGGCGGAAAACATGCTCCGGCACGTGGCCGACGGCGACTTGCGCGGCCTGACGGGACGCCAGGGGCCGGGCAACTTCGCGCTGACGGCGCCGGTGGCGCTCATCTATGTCGTGGACTTCGAGCGTCAGGCGATGCAGGATCGCCCGAACGATGCCTTGCGCTACGCCGCTGTCGACTGTGGCTTCATCGGGCAGAACGTCTACCTCTATTGCGCGGCCAACGGGCTGTCCACGGTGTTTCTGGGCTCCCTCGACCCTGCCGGGCTGTCCCGTGCGCTCGGGTTGCCGACCACTTGCGTGCCGCTGTTTGCGCAGACGGTGGGCAAGCCGGCCGAGTAAGGCGCGCGACGCTGCATGAATGCCCATCTTTGGCCGGTGAGGTCGTCCCGTCGCGTCCGCCTGGGGCAGCTGGCG
Source organism: Kiritimatiellia bacterium (assembly GCA_017458625.1). Lineage (GTDB taxonomy): Bacteria > Verrucomicrobiota > Kiritimatiellia > CAIQIC01 > Lenti-01 > RGIG3636. Next base: position 8,332 of record JAFTAH010000129.1, read on the forward strand.
CGGCTGGTGGCGTGCGTGCTGCTGCTGGGGGCGGCGGCGGTGCAGCGCGACGGGCGGTTGTTCGGGCTGACGGTGCGCGGGCAGCCGGCGGGGGATGGGGAGGCGGCGGCGGGGGCGACAGCTGGCGGTGGTCAGGCGGGCGCGGGCTTGCGCATCATCGAGTCGACGGGGCTCGCGCTAGACACCGTCGGCTATGCCGGTCCCGTGCCCGTGCGGGTGTGGCTGGACGCGGACAACCGGGTCGAGGCGGTGGAGCCGCTGCCTAACCTGGAGACGCCGTTTATCTTCCGCACGCTGGAAACCTCGGGGTTCTGGCATTCGTGGGATGGGCTGCCTGCCGAGGTCGCCGCCACGACGCGCGTCGATGCCGTGACCAGCGCCACCTACTCGTCGCTGGCCGCCAGCGAAAACGTCCGGGCGGCACTGGCCACCGTGACGGCGGCGGCATCGGCATCGGAAGCGGGGGCGTTGGCATCGACGGACGGGGCGGAGACGGCGCGGAACGGGTTGCGGCCGCCCACCCTCAAGGAAATTGCCGCCTTGGCGGTGTTGCTGGCGGCGGCGCTGTTGCCGCTGTGGATTCGTTCGTACCGCTACCGGATGGTCCAGCAGCTGTGCAACGTCGCGGTGCTGGGGCTGTGGTGCGGCCTGCTCCTCTCGCACGGGGGCCTGCTCGGAGTGGTCGGGGGCGGGCTGCCGCGCGACTTCTGGGAGGGCCTTCCCGTCCTGCTGTTGCTGGCGGTGGCCCTGCTGTTCCCGTTGTTCGGCCGCCCCGCGCACTACTGCGCCCAGGTCTGCCCGTTTGGCTCGCTCCAGGAGCTGGCGGGGCGGATTCCCGCGCCCCGGTGGCACCTGTCGCCGACGCTCCTCCGACGGCTATCCCTGGCCCGGCAGGTGCTGTGGGGAGTGCTGATGGTGGGGCTGGTGGCTGGGGTGGGGGCCGGGTGGACGGATTGGGAGCTATTTGTCGCTTTTGCGTGGCGGGTCGCGCCGCCGCTGTTGCTGGCGCTAGCGGGCGTGTCGCTGGTCTTGGCGGTGTTCGTGCCGCGTCCCTATTGCCGATTCGTCTGCCCGACGGGGACACTGCTGCGCCTCCTCGATCCCGAGACCTGACGCCATGAAGCCCCTTGCCCGCGTTCGTGCTCGTTTGTTTGCGGCCATTATGGCTTGGACCGGACTCGTTTGGGGTGCGGCGGGGGCCTTGGCCGAGGACGATGCGCCCTTGCGTCTTGCCTGGAAGGCCATGGGCACGTGCGCCGAGCTGCAGGTGCGCGGTCCCGATGCCGAGGCCTCCGTGCCGTCCTTGGGCGATGTCGTCCATGCGGCCATAGCCCGGGTCGAGGCCGCCCTGAGCGTGTTTGCGCCCGAAAGCGATGTCGCCCGGCTGAATGCCGCCGCCGGAAAGGGCGAATGGGTGGATATTGGCCCCGAACTGGGCGATACCCTCCAGGCGGCGCTCGAAACCGTCCGGGCCAGCGGTGGGGCCTTCAATCCGCTGGTGGCGCCTTTGCTGGAAGCCTATGGCTTCCGCCGACGTCCTGGCCCGTTGGTATCGGTACCCGGGGCGCCGCCATCGTCAAAGCTGCTTGACCTGGAGGCCATCGACTTCGACCGGGCGCGGATGCGATGCCGCCTGACCCGTCCCGGCATGGCGCTCGACCTCGGCGGCTGCGCCAAGGGCTACGCCGTGGATTGTGCCGTTTGCGAGGCGATTGCCGTGCAGCGCGAACAGGGCTGGAACGTGGAGTTTCTTGTCAATCTGGGCGGCAACATGAGGTCGGGCGGCGGCACGTGGACGATTGGCATTCGCAATCCGGGCGCTGCGCTGTCCGCGCCGCCTCTGCGGTCCCTTTCGCTGCGGGCGGGGGAGGCCATCGCCACCTCGGGTAGCTACGAGCGGTTTGTGACTGCCCCCGATGGAACGCAGGTCTCGCATCTTTTCGACCCGCGCACGGGGAAGCCGGTCGAGTCGGAGGTCTTGCAGGTGACCGTGCTCGCCCCCGATGCCTTGCGGGCCGACCTTTTTTCCACTACGCTGTTTGTTCTTGGCCAGGAGGCAGGCGACCGCTGGCTACCGCAAGGGGCCCGCGCCGTCTGGGTGCTAGCCCCGACCTCCGCTCCATAATCCCCAAAACCAGGTGCTACCATGAGAAAAGATGCCCTTCTTAATGTTTTGCTTGCCGTGGCGCTCGTGTTGCTGAGCCTCAAGCTCGTCTGGCGGTCGCCGGAACCGGCAACCTTCACGACCGCGCCCGCTCCGGCGCCCGCTCCGGAAGTCGTGCCTGCCGCTTCGCCGGTCTCGGCCGTCTCGCCTGAGGAGCGCGAGGAAGTCGTTTCCGCTGCCGATTTCGCGCTTGCCGCGCTGGGTGCGGCCTCGCCGGTGTCCGCCGAAGCCCCGGCCGCCAAGGATGGCGCGGTGCGCCCGCTGACGGCATGGAAGCAAATCAAGCCCCGGGCGGCGATTCTCGATCCTGCCGAGGCGGGCATCCGCGACACGATGGTGCTGGCGGCGGGCCGCGAGGGCACCTTCAACGCCATGACCATCGGCTGGTGGGGCACCGGCATTCTCTGGCGCCGTCCCGTGTTGTCCGTCTACGTTTCCTCCAGTCGCTACACGTGGGAATTCATGGAGGCGAACGAGTATTTCACGGTTTGCTCCTTCCCGGACGCCTGCCACGAGGGCGTGATGTATCTCGGCCACCATTCCGGGCGCGACGGGGACAAGATCGGTCCTTCCGGTCTGACTATCGGCTTCACGCCATCCGGCAATCCCTACTTTCTGGAGGCCGATGCCGTCTTCGAGTGCCGCCGTCTCTATCAGACTGTGCTGGACGACCATGCGCAGCTGCCCGAGGACGCCGCGCAGATGTATCGCACCGGAACCGGTCCCCACACCCTCTACGTGGGCGAAATCTTGCACGTCTGGCGGCGCTGAGGGGGGACGTGCGGGGGAGTTTTTTCAGAATTACAGATTTTTTGGGGGGGAATTGGGCGGGGCATGGGGGATGCTGGGAGGAGGGAGGGATGCGGACGGGGGGAGGAGGGACGGAGGGGGATTGGGCCAAAAATGCGCAAGAAGGGCTGGTTTTGACGTAAAATCACGGCGTTTTGAGGGCGGGGGACGACTTGTGACGCGCGACTTGCGACTTGCGGGGGGGGAGGGACTTGCGACTTGCGGGAGGGGCGACGGGTGACTTGCGACGCGCGGGGGAGGGGGGAGGGCCAGGAGATGGATGGGGCATCGGCGAGGACGCAGGTGCCACAATGGGGGGGAGCAGGCGCAGACGGGGGCGGGGGGCGGTCAGAGCACCCAGGGGGAGGCGTAGTGGGGGGAGGGAGGGGGGGAGGGGAGGATCTGCTGGGCGAACCAGTCGAGGTCATCGGGGTTGAAGTAGTAGGTGGCGCGGAGGGGGGCGGTCCAGTCGGCGCAGGGTGGGTTCTGGGCGGCGAGGGCGTGGAGGTAGGCGTCGAAGGCGTCGGGGCCGAGGCGGGCGTGGAGGGCACGGACGAGCAGGGCGGACTGCCAGTAGAAGGCGGCCACGGCGGCCGGGGCTTCCGGATAGTCGGCGAGGGCGGTGAGGCCGGAGAGGGTGTAGACGGCGTTGGTCCAGTCGGGGGGCGGGGTGCGGTGGGTGGTGAGATGGTTGCGGCGGGCGTAGGTTTCGGCGGCGCGGTAGCCGACGAGCTGGGCGAGTCCTTCGTCGAGCCACAAGGGGAAGTCGGGGCCGTAACGGGCGGCGAAAAGGAAGTGGGCAAGCTCGTGGCCGGCACGGAAGGCGTCGCGGAGGGGGGCGGCGGTGGGGTCGTCGGGGTCGGGGGTGGCGCGGCGGAGGCGGACGTGGGGGCCATGGGCTTCGCCGAGGGCATCGGGGCGGGAGGTCCCGGGGGCGGCGGGGGGAAGCCAGTCGAGGTGGAGGACGGACGGAGGTGCGCGGCGGGGCCAGGGGATGAGCTTGGTGGCGGCGGTGGCGGCGGCATCCCAGACCTGGTGGTCGGCAAGGACGCGAAAGTCGGGGCGGAAGCTGTAGGGGCGGGGGGCCGGGGGGGAGGGGAGGCCAAAGGTGATGGAGAAGGCGTCGCAGGCAGGGTCGGGGACGTCGTCATCGGTGACGGCCGGGGCATTTGGGGCCGGGGCAATGGCATCGGGGGCGTTGGCGGGGGATGGGGCGAGCTCGTCGGATGGGAGCATCGGGGGTGGCGGGGGGTGCGTCGTCGACGATGGAGCAGGGGAAGGGGACGGGACAGGAGCGCGGTCACAGGCCGCGAGGGGGAGCGTCAGCGCGAGGGCTAGAAGGGCCAGAAGAAGACGCATAGGGCGGTGGCGGCGAAGAGAAGGACGTCGATGACGAGGGGGATGTCGGTGAGGAGGATGTGCTCGGGGCGGTCGCCGCGGTCGAGGCGGTAGACGAGGTCGAGGTAGCGGAAGAGGCCGAAGACGACGAAGGGGATGGTGACGGAGAGCCAACGGGTGCCGAACTTGGCGACGGTTTCGGGCCAGAGGGTGTAGATGGAGTAGGTGGTGAGGGTGGTGCCGGCGGTGAGGGCGATGAGCAGGTCGAGGAGCTTGGAGGAGTAGGCGCCGATGACATCGCGAGTACCGGCGCCGGAGAGGTTGACTTTTTCGTGGCGGCGCTTGCAGAGAGCCAGGAAAAGGGCCAGCCAGAAGGCGCAGAGGATGAGCCACGGGGAAATGGCCACGTCCACGACGACGGAGCCGGCGATGGCTCGGAGGATGAAGCCGATGGCGATCACCATGACATCAAGGAGGGGGATGCGCTTGAGGGCGAACGTGTAGAGCACCTGAAGCAGAACATAGGCGAGCAGGACGATGAGCAGGAGCGGCGGGGCGGCGGGATGGAGACGCCATCCGCCGTAGAGGCCCGCCGCGAGGAGGAGGAGGGCCGTGGTCAGGGCGACGGGGCCGGAGACGAGTCCGGCGGCGATGGGGCGATGACGCTTCGTGGGATGGAGGGCGTCCTGCGCGCGGTCGCGCCAGTCGTTCATGATATAGATGGCGCTGGAGACGAAGCTGAAGGCAAGGGCGGCCAGGAGGACTTTCCAGAAGAGCCAGGCGGAGAGGTCCTGGGACTGGTCGCCCAGGGCGAAGACGAAGGCGGCCAGGACAACGGCGTTCTTGGTCCATTGCTTGACGCGGAAGAGACGGAAGAAGGTGAAGAGGCGGGAGGACATCGGAGGAGGCGAGACGTTCGAGAGGGCGCGAATGTCGAAGCGAGGAGCTAGGTGGGGGTGGGGCGGGTCTTGACCTTTGGGGAGCGGCGGAAGCCGGCTCTGGCCCAAAGCTTCCAGACCATCCAGAGGGCCTCGCGGACGATGCCGCCAGACATCTTGGACTTGCCGGAGCGGCGTTCCTCGAAGACGATGGGCTCCTCGACGATCTTGAAGCCGAGGTGCCAAGCGGTATGGGTGGTCTCAATCTGGAAGGAGTAGCCGTTGGAACGGATGGCGGGGAGGTTGAGGGCCTGGAGGACCTCGCGGCGGTAGCACTTGAAGCCGCCGGTGGGGTCGGAGAAGGGCATGCCCGTGATGAGGCGGACGTAGAGAGCGGCGCCGGTGGAGAGAATCAGGCGGTTCATGGGCCAGTTGATGACGCGGATGCCGCCGATGTAGCGCGAGCCGAGCACGAGATCGGCGCCGAGGGCGCGGCGGCGGAGGGCGGGGACGGCCTTGGGGTCGTGGGAGAAGTCGGCGTCCATCTCCATCACGAAACGGTAGCAGGGGTGTTCGAGGGCCCAGGTGAAGCCGGCGATGTAGGCGCGGCCGAGGCCTTGCTTCTTGGTGCGGTGGAGGACGTGGATGCGTGGGGAGGCGGCGGCCAGACGGTCGGCGGCCTCGCCGGTGCCGTCGGGGGAGCCATCGTCGACGAAGAGGATGTCGGCCTCGGGGCAGGCGTTCGTGACGGCGCGGGAGATGGCCTCGACGTTCTCGATTTCGTTATAGGTGGGGATGATGACTAGGGTGTCGATGGTCATGACAGAGGCTAGACTAGTCGCTTGGAGGGCGGGGCGCAACTCCAAAACCAAGAAAAGGCGTGGGGCGCGCGTTCCGAAACCGGACGGGGGGCTCGTGAAGTGACAAGGAGACGAGGTGAAGGGGCTACGGATGTACGCCGGCACCAGCAAGGGCGCGGGGAAGGATGCCCTTGAGGGCGGCGATGAGGATGCCGTAGTTCACGACGGGGACACCGAGGGTGCGAATGGTCTCCAACCGGGACAGCATTTCACGGCGGGTCAGCATGCAGGCACCGCAATGGACCACCAGGGCGTAGGCGGCGAGATCTTCCGGCCAGCCGTTGCCGGCGCAATGCTCGAAAAGGAGGCGTTTGCCAGTTTTGGCACGGAGCCAACGGGGAATCTTCACGGTGCCGATGTCATCGTCTTGGCGGTGGTGGGTGCAGGCCTCCGCGACGAGGATACGGTCTCCATCTTGGAGCTGGTCAACGACGGCGGCACCTGCGGCGAGCGTGGCGAGGTCGCCCTTGAGGCGCGCGAAAAGCACGGAGAAGGAGGTGAGGGGGATGGTGGTCGGGACGGCGGCGGCCACCTGCTCGAAGGCCTGGGAGTCGGTGACTACGAGATCAGGCGGGCGGCGAAGAGTTGCCAGAGCGGTGGGAACTTCCTGGGGTTGGACGACGAGGGAGAGGGCATGAGCGTCGAGGGCTTCGCGAACAGCTTGCTGCTGTGGCAGGATGAGGCGTCCCTTGGGGGCGGCGGAGTCGATGGGGGCCACGAGGAGCACGAGGGCGTCCTGCTCGGGGAGCAGGTCGGACAGAAGGCGGCGGGGGGCAGTGTCGTCGTCGAGCTGGAGGTGTGCCAAGGCCGACCTGAGGACATCCACGCCTTGGCCGGTGGCGGCGGAGACGACGTGGGCGATGCCCGTGGCCGACAGCACTTGGAGCGTCTTGCGAGCGGAATCGCCGGGAAGGGCTTCGTCCGCCTTATTCCAGACGGGCACGAAGGGCAAGCTTCGGGATTGGGCTTCGGCGACGACCGCCTGTTCCCAATCGCCCCAGCCGGTGGTCGGGCATGTCACGAGGACAACCACGTCGGCCCCAGACAGGGCGTCGAGTGTGCGCCGGACGCGCTTGCCGCCGAGTTCGCTGCCCTCTGCCTCATCGAGTCCGGCGGTGTCCACGAGGGTGACGGGGCCGAGGGGGAGCATTTCCATGGCTTTGGACACGGGATCGGTCGTGGTTCCGGGCACATCCGACACGACGGCGACCTCCTGTCCGGCGAGGGCGTTCAGCAGACGGCTTTTGCCGGCATTGCGGCGTCCGACCAGTACAATGCGTGTGCGCGTTCCCCGGGGTGTCTCGTTCATGTGCGTGTTCATGGTCGAGCCACCATACCGCGACTTCCCGCCGTCTGCAAAGGTTTTCGAATTTTTGGCACAAAAAGGCGCAGCCCGGGGAGGGCTGCGCCGGAAGCGTTGGAGAAGGGGGCTAGTCCTTGAGGTATTTTGTGGTGCCGAGGATTTCCCATTCGTCGACGATGGCGAGGATGACGTTGTCGACGGGACGGTCCTTGGTGAGGGTGGTCTGGCGGGCGGAGGAGCCGGCGGCGGTCAGGACGTATTCGCCGGGGCCCGCGCCGATGGCATCGGCGGAGACGACGAAGGCGCCGGTCTCCTTGCCATCGGTGTCGCAGAGGCGGACGAGGAGGAACCGGATGCCGCTCAAGCTAGCTTCCTTGCGGGTGGAGACAACGGTGCCGACGACTTTGCCTAGGTTCATGGGGGACTCCTCGAAAAATGGGAAATAGTTTCTAGATTTTCCAGGTATCTAGATTTCTAGGGTTCTAGAAGGCTAGAGGAAAAGGGGGGGGCCGCCGCCCGGAGCCGGGAAGGGCCGGGGGCGGCGGGTTGGGGCCGGAAAGACTACTTTTCGGCTTCGGGGGCGCGGCCGAGGGGCAGCACGGCGTCGACGTTGGCGTGCGGACGCGCGATGACGTGGACGGAGACGACCTCGCCAACGCGGCCGGCGGCGATCTGCCCGGCGTCGCAGGCGGCCTTGACGGCGGCGACATCGCCGCGGACGATGACGGTGGTGAAGCCGCCGCCAGTCTTTTCGTAGGTCACCAGTTCAACCTTGGCGGCCTTGACCATCGCATCGGCGGCCTCGACGGTTGCGGGGAAGGAGCGGGTTTCGATCATTCCGAGTGCATCTGCCATAATGATACCTCTTTCGTTGGGGGGTGGTATGTGTTTTTAAATTCCAAAGGGTTTGGGGCGGGGCGGGGCCTACTGGGGGGTGGGGTTGGGGTCGCAGGGGCGGCCGTCGAGGGCGAGGATGGCGGCTTCGGCGGCGCGGTAGGCGACATCGATGTCGCGTTCTTCTCCGCCAAGGTAGACGCGGCCGTAGGCGCCGGCGGCGGAGATGTCGAGGATGTTGATGGGGGCGGCCTTTTCGGCTTCGTTGGCGGCAAGAGGGGCGTAGGCGGCGGGGGCAAGCTCGAGGATGTAGAGGGACTGGCCGCGGACGAGGAGGTTGCCGCGGCGCATGCGGTTGATGAGCATGGCCTGGTGGTCGTCGATGTTGCGGATGACCTGGGAGGAGTAGATGCGGGGGCGGATGCGGTCGGCGGGGGTGGCGTTGAGGTGGGCGAGGATGGCGGCACCGGCCTGGCGGACGTCGGCCTGGCTGTCGGAGTGGACTTCGAGGAGGCCGTAGAGGCGTTCGACGTTCTGGACGCCCGGAGTGACGCCGGTGGCCTTGATGGCAATGTCGGTGAGCGTGTTAATGGCGATGGCGGGGGAGATTTCGACGAAAAGCGCGGCCTGGCCGGAGACGGGGAGGAAGCCGTCGGCGGTGCTCGCGAAGTAGGCCGCCAGCTGGGGCTGGAGGCTGTCGAGGAAGACGTATGTCCGAAGGGTGGGCATCGGGGGAGGGGAGGCGGTTAGCGGAGGCCCTTGGCGATGGCTTCCTCGATGATCTTGACGGAGGCGGAGACGCCGAGGCGGGTGGCGCCGGCGCGGACCATGGACATGGCCTCGTCGTAGGTGTGGATGCCGCCGGAGGCCTTGACGCCGAGCTTGTGGCCGACGGTCTGGGACATGAGGGCCACGTCGGGAACCTTGGCGCCGCCCTTGTTGAAGCCGGTGGAGGTCTTGACGTAGTCGGCGCGGGCGCGGAGGGAGGCTTCGCAGGCCTTGACAATCTCGTCGGGGGTGAGGAGGCAGGTTTCGAGGATGACCTTGAGGAGGGCGCCGCCGTCCTTGACGGATTCGGCGACGGTGCGGATGTCGCGGTAGACCGCTTCCCAGTTGCCTGACTTGGCGAGGCCGACGTCGATGACCATGTCGACTTCGCGGGCGCCTTCGCGGATGGCGCGGCGGGCTTCCATGGCCTTGATCTGGGAGGGGCAGGCGCCGAGGGGGAAGCCGACGACGCAGCAGACCTTGACGGGGGAGCCGCGGAGGGCCTGGGCGGCGACGGGCACCATGGCGGAGTTGACACAGCAAGACCAGAAGTTGTATTTGAGCGCTTCGCCGCAGAGCTTGCGGATGTCGGCCTCGGTGGCCTCGGGCTTGAGGAGGGTGTGGTCGATCATGTGGGCGAGGGCGGCGGGGCCGAGGTCGGGCGTGGAGGCGGGGTCGCGACGGCAGGGGCCGAAGCCGGGACGGGCGGGGGAGGAACCGATGAGTTCCTTGACGCGGGAGGCGATGCGGGCGACGTCGGATTGGGTGAGGTCCATGTTCATCTCCTTGAGGGCGGCGAGGACGGGTGCGTTCGCGCGGCCGGATTCGAGGTCTTTGATCATCTGGACGCGGCGGAGGTGCCGGTCCTCGGTGCAGGAATTGGCGAGGAAGGCGTCGATGATGGCCTTCATTTCGTCGAGAGTGTTCTGGCCGGCGCCAAGGGTCAGGAGGTTGGCGCCGTTGTGCTGGCGGGAGTTGGTCGCGAGCTTGACGTTGTAGCAGGCGGCGGCGCGGACGCCGGGAATCTTGTTGGCCGCCATGGCGGAGCCGATGCCGGCGCCGTCGATCATGATGCCGATGTCGCAGCGGCCGGAGGCGACGGCGCGGGCGACGGCGGCGGCGTAGACAGGGTAGTCGACGGAGGCCTTGGAGCGGGTACCGAGGTCGGAGACGGGGAAAGAACGGGAACGCAACCAGTCGGCGAGAGCGGTTTTGACGTCGAAGCCGCCGTGATCAGAGCCGATGGCGATTCTGGGGAGAGCAGGAGGCATGGAGGAATGAATAGAATGGAACGGGGAACAGTATGGCAGAAAAAAGGAGGAAGGGAAGCAGGAAAGAAGAGGAACGGGTGAAACGTTTCAGCAAAGGGGAGAAGGAGAGAGCGCAGGAGGGGAGGGAGGGCGCGACGGCCCGAGGCCCAAGAAGAGGGGGGTGGCAAGGGGGCGCGGAGGGCAAAGGACGGAGGAGGCCCCCCGCACTTCCCCGGGGCGAGGCGAAGAGGGGTAGGGGAGGAGGGAGGTTGAAAACAGAATCCGGACGAGAGGATGAAGGAAGACGAGTCTAGGCGTCAATGAAGAGGATATCGCCGCGGGCGATGGCCTGGGAGCGGCGGGGAATGCGGAGGCTGGAGAGGAGTTCAGCCAGCAGGCGGGCGTCGGGGGCCTGGGGGGAAGCTTCGAGGAGGTCGAAGATGGCGAGTTCGAGCTTTTCCGAGGGAATGCCGTGGTCGAGGCAAATGAGGTGACGGGCAGGGGCCAGCTCGACGAGGTGGAGCCAAGGGAGGGTGCGAAGGGAGGGGGAGTCGGCGATGAGGATGAGCTTCTTGGCATCGGGAAGCTCGATGAAGTCGATGGGCTTGTGGCTGTTGCCAGGCGAGGCGAGCAGGGCCTCGACGACCTTGGTGATGGCCTTGGCGCGGTCGGCGTCGACCGTGCCCAGGAGGTCGAGGATGCGGGCGGGGAGGGTGACAGTGACGACCTTGCAAGGTTCCTTGAACTTGGCGGGGCGGCCGCCGGGATGGCGGGGACGGGCGGACGGGGATGGGGCGGTGTTAGTGGTCATGGGATGGCTTGGTCCTCGGGGGTGATAGGGTTGGATGGCAGGGCTTGACTACGTTGAAGGGGGGAGAGGAGGAGGCTAGAGCAGGTCGGCCTCGTTGGGATTGGTGCAGTAGAGGATGCCCTGGAAGGCGAAGAGCCCGGGCATGAGTCTTGTCAGGCCGCGCAAGAGCCAGAGGAAGGGGCGCGCCCAGTGGCGGCGGAGGGCTGGGACGAGGAGCGGGAGCGGCACAGAGGTGACTTCGGTATCTTGGATTTTCCAGCCCGCGCGGGCCACAAGACTGCGCATGGACTTCAAGGTGTAGAAGTGGAGGGCGTTCTGTTCCAAAATACCGCGGTGGTGGAGGTTGAAGTTGCCGAACAGGTGGGCCAGACGAGGCTGGATGTTCGCGATGTTGGGGAGGGAGACGATGAGGAGGCCACACTTGCGGAGCTGGGTCTTGAGCCGGGAGAGGAGGTCGGCGGGGGCGACGAGGGTCTGGAGGATGTCGGTGGCGAGAATGATGTCGTAGGGGCCCTGGAGGGGGATGGAGGCGAAGTCGTTGAGGTCGGCCTGGTAGGTGTGGGCGAAGAGGGGACGGGCGGCCTCGAGGGCGCTCGGATCGATATCGATGCCATCGATGGAAGCCCCGGCATCGTGGAGGACGGAGACGATGGCGGCGCACCCGAAGCCGAGGTCGAGGACGCGGGCGCCGGCGAGGGGGAGATGGGACTGGGATTGGAGGAAGCGGAGGATGAGGGAGTGGGAGGAATAGGGGTCGGAAAGCTTGCGGGCGTCGAGAGGGGTGCGGGGGACGATGTCGTAGCGGTCGAGGTGGATGATGTGCCAGCGGTGGAGGCGGTAGACGAAGGCACTCCAGAGGCAGTTGAGGCCGTAGGAGATGCCGTTGACGTTGCAGACTTCCTCGCCGTAGTGGGTGGGAATGGGGAACTCGACAATCTTGGCCCCGGCCTCGTGGGCCTGGAAGAGGATATGGGTGTCGAAGTGCCACTCATCGCTATTGGACCAGAGGGGGATGCGTCGGAGGAAGCGGGTGGAGTAGGCGCGGTAGCCGGAGTGGAACTCGCTCATGTGCATGCCGGAAAGGGCATTCTCGACCCCGGTGAGGAAGATGTTGGCGACGAACTTGTACTTGGGCATGCCGCCGGCGAGGGCGTCGCGGCGGTTAATCATGCGCGAGCCGATGACGACGTCGGCATCCTGCTCGATGAGGGGACGGAACATATCGGGGAGGAGCTCGGGGGCGTACTGTCCATCGCCATGGAGCATGACGACGGCGTCGAGACCGTGGTCGATGGCATACTGGTAGCCGAACTTCTGATTGCCGCCGTAGCGGCGATTGGTGCGGTTGCGGAAGACCTTGAGCTTGTGATAGGGGTCGGGGTAGGCGAGGGCCTTGCGGGTGGTTTCGTCAGTGGAGCAGTCGTCGACGACGTAGACGACCTCGACGGCGCGCCAGATGTCATCGGGAATGCGCGAGAGGGTTTCCTGGATGAGGAGTTCGGCGTTGTAGGAAATGACGAAAATACCGAGTCGGCGGCCATGGGCGTCGAAGGGAGGGCGATTGGTGGCAGATGGGGAGGCAGAAGGGAGATTGACGGGTGCAATCATGACTTGAACATTTTGTGCCAACAGAATGTAGTTGTCAATGAAAAACTCGAAAACATTAGATTATTTGGCAAGAAACTAGGGCGTTTCGAGATTCGCAGGCGTGCTGGGGTCAGGGATGCAGAATAGTCCGTATAGAGCGGTTGCCAAAAAGGTGCGCTTTCGCGTAGGGAAACAAGACGAGGCGAAAAGTCGATGGGGAGGGAATAAAAAAAGACGGCCCGGAGGCCGTCAGGGGTGAGTTTTTTGGGAAAGTCCGCTTATTCGGATACCGGCGCGGTCATGAGGTTGGCGACGGCCTTGGCGGCATCGTCGGCGCTGATGGAGGCGGTGGAGGGGACCTTCTTGACGCGGGCCTTGCGAATCTTGCCATCCTTCTGGGCATTGCGCTTGCGGGTCTTGGCAGCCTTGGCCACGGCGCGGCGATGGACCGTCTTCTGGTGGCGGCTGCGGCGATTTTCGCGGGCGTCCTCGGGCAGACGGGCGATGATGTCGGCCTTGTCGAGATTGGCGACCTCAACAATGGCCGCCTTCATGGCGTCGCGGGGAAGGGCCTTCGTGGACATCCATTTGGAGATGGAAACCAAGCTGGTATCAAAGAGGATGGCGAGCTGGCGCTGGGTGAGGCCCGTCTTGCGAACCAAATCGACCAAGGTATTCTTGTCATACTTCGCGGCGAGATCCTGGCGTTCGGGGGTCAGGTCAAGGTTCAACGCAGCCGCCTTGGGCTTGGCGGGAGGAGCCTGGATGGCGCCGCCGAGGGCCTTGATGGCGGCGGTCAGGGCCTTGATCTCGAGGGCCTGGTCGGCGACCTTCTTCTTGAGATCCTTTAACACGCCCTTGACCTCGGCATGGACAATCTTGCCAATTTCATTCACGAAAACACGTTGCAACGTACTCATATTCTATCCTGTCCTTTCGTCAGAACACGGGAGTTGTATTGTATTTTTAATGGGGGTGCAAGCACAAAGTTAGTAAAAACGAAAAAAAGGCCAACTGGTACGTCAGGAGGCGAGGGCATCAAGGAGACGTTTGATGGTGGGGCGGAGTTCGGTGCGGGGGACAATGGCATCGAGGAGGCCGTGCTGGAGGAGGAAGGGGGGGCGCTGGAAGCCTTCGGGGAGGTCCTGCTGAATGGTTTCCTTGATGACGCGGGCGCCGGCGAAGCCGATGAGAGCGCCGGGTTCAGCGAGGATGACATCGCCGAGGGTGGCGTAGGAGGCCATGACGCCGGCGGTGGTGGGGTTGGTGAGGATGGAAATATAGGGCAGGCCGGCGGCGGAGAGGCGGGCGAGGGCGCCGGAGGTCTTGGCCATCTGCACAAGGGACATCATGCCCTCGTACATGCGGGCACCGCCGGAGGCGCAAACCATGAGGACGGCACGTTGTTCGGTGGTGGCGCGCTCGATGAGGCGAGTGACCTTTTCGCCGACGACGGAGCCCATGGAGGCCCCCAGGAAGGCGAAGTCCATGACGCCGAGGGCGATGGGGTGGCCGCCGAGGGCGGCGCCGCCGGTGGTGACGGCATCGGTTTCGCCGGTCTTGCGGCGGTTGTCCTCAAGCTTCTGGGGGTAGGGAGCCGGGCCGGAAAAGTGGAGGAAGTCGACGGAATGGAGGTCGGCATCCCACTCGACGAAGGTGTCGGGGTCGGAGAGCAGGGCGATGCGCTCGGGCGTCGGGAGCGGATCGTGGTGGTGGCAGAGGGGACAGGTGCGGTACTGCTTGAGCCACTCCTCGCGCAGGACGAGCTCGTTGCAGGCGGAGCACTTTAGCCAGAGGCCATCGGTGCGTGCGCCGCCGGGCTTGAGGCGGGAGATTTCAGCCTTGATGCGGCGGAAGAAGGGCATTGTTATACGGTGACAGGCAGAATCGCGGGGCCGTGGGGGGCGAACCGCCGTCGCGAGACGGACGGCGGCTGCGGCACGGAGCGTCTAGCGGGTCTTGAGGTAGCCGTTGTCGAGATACCACTGGCCGGTGATCTTGAGGCCTTCGCGGAGGGCGACCTTGGGCTCGTAGCCGAGCTCGCGGCGTGCCTTGTCGATCTTGAAGCCGCGGTTCTGGCGGTACCAGTCGGCGCGGCGGCGGAAGATGGGGGGATCCCAGGGGAGGGGCTTGTAGAGGAGCTCGACCAGGGCGGCCACGGCATACATGGGGGCGAAGGGGAGGCGGACGAACTTGCAGGGCATGTTCATGACCTCGGAGATCATGGCGACAATGTCCTTGATGTAGTAGTACTTGTCGTCGGCGATGATGTAGGTCTGGCCCTTGGCCTCGGGGCGGGCGGCGGCGAGCTCGTGGGCGTCGACGAAGTTCTCGACGTAGACCGGGTGGTAGAAGACCTTGCCGTTGCCGAAGAAGGGGAAGTAGCCGCGGGCGACCCACTTGTAGAGCATGAGGAAGCGGCCGGGGTCGCCGGGGCCGTAGAGGGCGGTCGGGCGGAGGACCGTGATGTCCATGCCTTCCTTCTCGACGAACTCCTTGGCGACGATTTCGCCCTGGTGCTTGGAGAACTGGTAGTAGTCCTCGGGCTTGATGGGAGAGTTCTCGTCGCCGGGGACGGGCGGGTTCTGCGAGAGGGAGGCGACGTTGCCGTGGACGCCCTGGGTGGAGCAGTAGACGATCTTGCGGACGTTGCGGCGCTTGGCGACCTCGAGGAGCTTGCGCATGCCGCCCTGGTTGACCTCGGAATAGACCTTGTTGGCCATGTTGACCTTGCGGAAGGCGGCGGCGAGGTGATGGACGGTGTCGGCACCTTCGAGGGCTTCGTCGAGCACCTTCTCGTCGGTGACGCTGCCATAGATGATCTTGGCGCCGCGGGCCTTGAACTCGTCGTCGAAGAGGCCCTTCTGGTTGTCGAGGACGGTCACGTCATAGCCGCGGTCGAGCATGCGCCGCGTCAGATGGCTGCCCGTGAACCCGGTTCCGCCTGTCACCACTACTTTCATAACGATATCCTTTCCCGACCGCTCTGGGTCGTGCGTGAAGCGTCACCATATCACAGTGAACCGTCCGCTTCCACACCATTTTTTGCCGAAGGGGCATTTTTTGCTTTTGGTGCGAGGCCAGGGCCAGGAAAAGGAGGAGGGCCAACCCGGACGCGACAGGGCGCTCCTCCCGGGGAGGCGAGCGGAAGCGAGGGGGGGAACGGCTGGGATGCCGTTGCCACAGCGATGGGAGTGGTGGGGAGAGGAGGGGCGAGGGAGAAGCGAGACGGGCCGCGAGCGGTCCGGGCGTGGTCGGGTGGAGGGAAGGCGCAAATGGCAAGCAGTCAATGTTTCACGTAAACTCGCAGCAGTTTGCGCGTGAGCTTTTGGGGGAGAGGGAAGGGGAGAGGGAGGGGCTAGAGGTCGGGGAAGGACTTGGGGGCGGAGGGGCCGTAGGCGGCGGTGGTTTCGGCGCGGAAGGCGTCGAGGGTGCCATCGGCGATGGCGGTGCGGAGGCGGCGGATGAAGTCGAAGTAGGCGTACATGTTGTGGAGGGCGGTGAGGCGGGCGCCGAGGATCTCGTTGACGTTGAGGAGGTGGCGGACGTAGGCGCGGGAGAAGCGGCGGCAGGCGGGGCAGGTGCAGCCCTCCTCGATGGGGCGGTCGTCGAGGCGGTGGCGGGCGGCCTTGACGGAGTAGCGGCCGCGGCGGGTGAAGACCATGCCGTGGCGGGCGAGGCGCGTGGGCATGACGCAGTCGAACATGTCGACGCCGGCGGCGACGGACTCGGCGATCTGCCACCACTGTCCGACGCCCATGAGGTAGCGGGGGCGGTCGCGCGGAAGGAGGTCGACGGTCATCTGGACGCCGGGCATGATCAGTTCGTCGGGTTCGCCGACGGAGACGCCGCCGATGGCGTAGCCCTCGTAGCCGGGGAGGGCGAGGATGCCCTCGGCGCACTTCTGGCGGAGGTCGGGATAGACGCCGCCCTGGACGATGCCGAAGCGGAGCTGGCCCTCGGCACGGGGCTCGCCGCTGGCGATGGCGGCCCAGCGGAGGGTGCGGTCGATGGCCTCCTCGGCGTACTTTTTCGTGCAGGGGCAGGGGGGGCATTCGTCGAAGGCCATGGCGATATCGCTGCCGAGAATGCGCTGGATGGCCATGGACTCGCGGGGGCCCATGAACATCTTCGTGCCGTCGACGTGGGACTGGAACTCGACGCCGTCCGGGGTCATCTTGCGGAGGTTGGTGAGGGAGAAGACCTGGTAGCCGCCGCTGTCGGTGAGGATGGCGTTGTGCCAGTCCTCGAAGCGGTGGAGGCCGCCGAGCTTTTCGATGACCTCCATGCCGGGGCGGACGTTGAGGTGGTAGGTGTTGCCGAGGAGGATCTGGCAGTTGAGGTCTTCGAGCTCCCAGGGGGCGAGGGCCTTGACGGTGGCCTGGGTGCCGACGGGCATGAAGACAGGGGTGTCGACGGGCCCGTGCGCGGTCCAGAGGCGGCCCAGACGAGCCTTGCTGGCGGGGTCTTCGTGGAGAATCTCGAATGTTCCGGTGGTTGCCATGGCGGGCGAAGTGTAGCGGCGGAAGGGCGGGTTCGCAATCCAATTCCGCCGGATTGCGCGTGGCGGTAAATTGCACAATGAGCCCGGACAGTCGGAGCCCCCCCCCAGCGGGGGAGGGGGAGGC
Source organism: Kiritimatiellia bacterium (assembly GCA_017458625.1). Taxonomy (GTDB): domain Bacteria; phylum Verrucomicrobiota; class Kiritimatiellia; order CAIQIC01; family Lenti-01; genus RGIG3636. The sequence goes on from JAFTAH010000129.1 coordinate 25,542, forward strand.
CGAGGTCGTCCCCCGGGGGACGACCCCGGGCCCTCCTTCCCGAACCATCCAACAAAAAAAAAGTGGAGGCTCCTTGTGTTATCCTGGGTCTCTACAACCAACCAACCCAAGAAAGGAGACCTCCATGTCCAGAGCCTATCACATCCACCACACGCCCGGCCAGCACATTACACGGGGAATGCGAAATCGTCGTAGGAG
>JAFTAH010000130.1 GCA_017458625.1 Kiritimatiellia bacterium
CGCCGATGTATTCGGCCGTGGCCATTCTCGACATGTTGCTCATTCCTCCATTCTAACAGAGTGTCCAGTATTTGACCAACGGGCCCCGTCTCACTTCCGACCCATTCGCCAAAGAGTGTCCGTTACTATGACCAACTGCGCCCCGCATCTCTGCCCTCCACTTTTGCTTGACGCCGCTTCACTGTCCGGGGGATAGTTTCTGGACATGCGCACGTTGATGACATCTCTTGGGACAACTTTTTGGGGCTCTTTCCTCGCCGGGCTGGTGGCGGCGGGGCTGTTGATGGCGGCCACGGGCTGCGGCAGGGCGGCGGCCAGCGCCGTCCGGAGTGACACCATCTACCAGGCTTCGACCCGCTTCCGTGGCTATGACCCCGCGTTTGCCGGGGATGCCGCCACCATCAACGCCGTCGCCAAGGTCTACGAGTCTCTCTACCAGTACGACTACTGGTCGGAGGAGTTTCGCATCGTCCCGCTCCTCGCCGATGGCATGCCGGAGGTCTCCGAGGACGGCCTCACCTGGAAGATCCGCATCCGCCAGGGCATCTACTTCTCGGACGACCCATGCTTCCCGGACGGGCGCGGTCGCGAGGTGACCGCCGACGACTTCGTCTATTCGCTCAAGCGCATCGCCGATGCCAAGGTCGGCTCCAGCGGCTTCTGGACGCTCCGGGGCAAGATCGTGGGCCTCGACGACTTCCGGGCCGCCTCCTCCGCCGCCGAGGGGCCGACCGACTACGATGTGGAGGTCGCCGGCCTGCGCGCCACGGGCCGCTACGAGCTCGAGCTCCGCCTGACGCAGTTCTACGGCCAGCTGAAGTGGATTCTCGCCATGCCCTACATGGTCGTCGTGCCCCGCGAGGCCGTCGAAACCTATGGCAGCGAGTTCGCCAGCCACCCCGTCGGCACGGGGCCCTACGTGCTCGAACGCGCCCAGGCCAACTACCGCTACGCCTACCATCGCAACCCCGCCTGGGCCGCCCACCATCGCGTCGACCGCATTCCCGACGACGCCCCCACCCCCGATGCCGGCCGCGCCCTGCCCCTCACCGACCGCGTCGTCGACCTCGTCATCGATGACGCCTCCACCGCCTGGCTCATGTTCCTGGCGGGCCAGATCGACCGCACCGGCATCGCCCGGGCCCAGTGGGAAAGCGTCGTCGAGCGCGACGGCTCCCTCAACCCCGCCATCGCCGCCCGGGGCATCCGCATCCGCCACGCCCAGCGCATGTGGACCGGCTACTACGCCTTCAACATGGACGACCCCCTCCTCGGCCACAACCGCGCCCTCCGCCAGGCCATGAACTCTGCCTTCGACGGCGAGGCCTGGCGGCAGTTCATGCAGGGCCGCATCCAGGTTGCCGACTGCGTCATCCCGCGTGGCGTCGCGGGACACGACGAGGCCGGCGGCGCCCAGTACCCCTTCGATCTCGGCCGCGCCCGCCGGCTCATGGAGGAGGCGGGCTACCCCGGCGGCATCGACCCCGCCACGGGCCGCCGCCTCCACCTCACCCTCGAGATCGGCAACGCCACCGACGAGGAGTCCCGCCAGTCCGCCGAGCTGTTCGCCTCGATGATGGCCGAAATCGGCATTGTCCTGGACCTCTCCTACAACAACTGGCCGACGTTCCTCCAGAAGCTCGACCGCCGCCAAGCGCAGATCTTCGGCCTGGCCTGGCTCGGCGACTACCCCGACGCCCAGAACTTCCTCCAGCTCTTCTACAGCCAGAACGTCTCGCCCGGCCCCAACCACTGCAACTACGTCTGCCCCGAGGTCGACGCCCTCTACGAACAGCTCATGACCATGCCCGACGGCCCCGCGCGCAATGCCATCTGCGGAGCCTGCGCCCACCGCATCATGGAGGACGCCCCCTGGATTCTGACGAGCTACCCCGTCTCGACGGTGCTTTCCCAGTCGCGCCTCCGCAACGACCGCATCTTCGACTTTGCCTGGGGCACCGAAAAGTACTGGGCGGTCGCCCCCGCCCCCGCCAATGCCCCTGCCGCCCCCTAGAATTCTAGACTTCTAGAATCCTAGTTTTCTAGAGATTTCTAGAAATTTCTAGTTTCAGCCCCCTCGTCACCGCCGCCGCGGCGCCTTGAAATCCATCGGGAAGGCGTTGGTGATGTGGCGGATGACAGGTGGGTTCGGTGCCTCGGGCTCCCCGACGACTTCCACGACGTCGAAGCGGAAGGCCGGCACCGGCGCATGCAACGAGCGGAGATACTTGAGCGCGGCCCGGGACTGCGCCCGGCGCTTGGCGGCGTCGATCCGGGCGTAGGGCCGGCCAAACGCCTCGTCGCGGGAGGCCTTGACCTCGACGAATACGAGCACGGCGGGGTCGGGCTGGCGCGCCACGATGTCCAGTTCCAGCCGTGGACCATAGCGCACGTTCCGCCCGAGAATCTTCCAGTGGAGCGTGTCCTGCAGGAAGGCGGCGGCCTGTGCCTCGCCCCATTCCCCCTCGCGGCGAGCGGCCTCGGCCGCAGCCTGACGGGCGGTCTTGGCGGCTTCCGCGCGGGCGGCGGCCTCGGGCAGGAGCGGCGTCTTTTGCCGCCGCTTCCGGGGGGGCGGGACGATCAGGGAGCTGTCCGCGAGCTTCCGGCGGCGCTTTCGGCGCGGTTTCGGCATCTGCTCCATCCGCGCCGCCGCCTGCCGGGCCAGCCGCCGCGCGAAGAGGAACGGCACCAGCCCCGCCAGCCAGTCCACCACGCATCCGGCCAGTTGTCGCCACGCAACGCTCATGCCGTCACCATCGTCGTCACAGGAAAAGAAAACGCAAGGACCCCGCGAGACGAGCCCGCGGGGTCCTTTCCGGTCAGCCGCTCCGCCCCTAGTAGACGTAACGGTAGGTGGTGACCGTCCGGACGGGGGCCGGATAGGTCTGCTGGACGACGACCGGCTGGGTGACCGTCTGGACGACGGGCTGTCCGGTCGTGGTTGTCGTGCCGACCACCTGGCCATCCGCGGCGACCTGCTGGACAACGACTGGCTGGGTGACGACAGGCTGCGTCACGACCGTGCGCTGCACCACGACCGGTCCCGGCGGGGGAGGAGGCGGCGCGTACGAAGCCCGGTAGCAGGCATCCGCGACGCCCACCGCGAGTCCACCCAGCGCCATCGCGCCAATGAACTCAACCGGGCCAAATCCGTGGTGGTGGTGATGATGCGGAGGACCGTGGGGACGTGCCGAAGCGGTCGTCGCTCCCGCGCCAATCACTGCCACCGCGACCGCCAGGGTCACCAACCATTTCATGCTCTTCTTCATTGTGTTTGCTCCTTCCCAGCCCGCGAGGGCCTTCATGCAGTTGGCTTTGTAGTCGCCCGACTTCTCCTGAACGTTACATCCCGGTGATTTTTTTCTGAACCGCGCGCCCGCCACCTTGGACGAGCGCGCGTCGGGTCGATGGGGCTACGCCGCTACTTGCCCACCGCCTGGCGCAGGGCTTCCACCTTGTCGGTATGCTCCCAGGTGAAGGCGTCGAAGTCCGGATCCGAGGCTTTGCGGCCGAAATGCCCGTACTGGTTGGTCTTGGAGTAGATCGGGCGCAACAGCTGCAGCTGCTTGATGATCTGGGCCGGCTTGAGCCCAAACACCTTCCGCACGGCGGCGGCGATGTCGGCCTCGGGGACCTTGCCAGTGCCAAAGGTGTCGACGCGGACGCTGACGGGGTCGGGATAGCCGATGGCGTAGGCCAGCTGCACTTCGCAGCGGTTCGCGAGCTTGGCGGCCACGATGTTCTTGGCGATGTAGCGCGCCATGTAGGCGGCGCTGCGGTCGACCTTGCTCGGATCCTTGCCGCTGAACGCCCCGCCCCCGTGGCGGCCCATCCCGCCGTAGGAGTCGACGATGACCTTGCGGCCCGTCAGGCCGGCATCGCCCGTCGGCCCGCCCACGACGAACCGGCCGGTCGGATTGATATGGTAGACGGTGTCGGCATCGAGCAGCTTGGCCGGGATGACCTTCTTGACCACCTTCTCGATGATGTCCTTGCGAATCTGCGCATGCGTGACCTTCGGATCGTGCTGCACGGAGACGACCACCGTGTCGACGCGCAGGGGCTTGCCATCCGCGCCATACTCGACGGTCACCTGGCTCTTGGCGTCGGGGCGCGCCCACTTGAGGGCATGGGCCCGGCGCAAGGCGGTCACCTTCCGCATGATGCGATGCGCCAGCAGCACCGGCAGCGGCATCAGCTCGGCGGACTCGTCGCAGGCATAGCCGAACATCATGCCCTGGTCGCCCGCGCCCTGCTCGGCGGTCGCCTTGCCTTCGGCGGAGCGAGCATCGACGCCCTGCTGGATGTCGGGGGACTGCTTTTCGAGGGCCACGACGATGGCGCAGGTGTTGCCGTTGAAGCCGGCCGCGTCGCTGTCGTAGCCGATCTTGCAGATGGCCTTGCGGGCCACGGCGGCATAGTCGACGACGGCGGTGGTGGTGATTTCCCCGGCCACGACGATGAGTCCGGTCTGCGCGAGCGTCTCGCACGCCACGCGGCTGAGCGGATCCTGCGCGAGGCAGGCGTCCAGGATTGCGTCGGACACCGCGTCGCAAAGCTTGTCGGGATGTCCTTCCGATACCGATTCCGAGGTGAACAGGGGCCCCTTCGGGCGCGCGATGTCGGCCTTCTTCGCCGTCTTCTTCGTAGCCATGTCCATATACCTTTCTGTGATGAGTTGAATCTCTGTTGGACGCGCGAATCCTACTCTCCTCCCGCCCCGGTTGCACTCCAAATCGTGGGCCGGCCGAAAATTGATTCCGGCCGGCCGGATGGAAGTCCGTTCGCGCCCCCCGGCTCCCCCGGAACGGCCCCGGAAGGCCGTGTCAGTTTCGGGGATACCTTCGAGAATCTCGCAATTATCGGCAATCTTGGCCATCTCGGATCGGGGGGGGCGCCCGCCTCTCCGTCCCCGTTGGCCCATCCCCTCAGGCCAGCGGCTGCAACGTCTCGAAGGTGCAGAACCGGACGGTGGGCGAGGCGTCGGGATCGCGGTCGAGCTCGCCGTCGGGCAGCACGGTCAGGAGGTAATGCGTGGGCGAGGGCCGGGCGTCGCGGAACCCGCCCGAGGCCAGCAGGCGGGCCGTCTTGTGTTCCAGCAGTTCGGCCTCGGCGGCGGTGATGCGTCCCTGCTCCAGGGCCTCCTGCGCGTTGATGCCGTGGCAGTAGGGGCGCTGTCCCGAGGCGGCGAGTTCCTCGTCGAGTCCGTTCCAGTAGCCCCAGATGACGATGTAGTTGCGCGCCTTCTGGAGGATGGGCGAGCCGTCGGGCATCCGCAGATGGGCGTGGGAGGCATAGCGGCGAGGGTCGAGGATCTCGGGCGGCAGCGTGGACAAATGCCCCAGCATGTAGATTGCCCGCGGATACGTCGTCGGCACGCCGGCCGCCGACAGCCGCAGCGCGTAGGCCACCTCCTCGAAGGGCGAGTTGTAGCCGCAGAAGGCCAGCGGATCGTCATTGTCCGGCATATCCCCCACGTGCGCCACCTTCCAGACGAGATGGATGTTGTCCTTCGTCGTCGTGCGGTAGACCCGGGCCGTGTCGGACAGCGACTCCCGGGGCGTGCGCCGCCAGCGCTCCGGCTGGAAGTAGTCGAAAAGGGCCGGGTCGTGCCCGACGACCCACAGCTTGCCGTTGGTGGACTCGCAGTCCCCGTGCACATAGTCGACCCCCCAGACGGTCATGGCGTGAAGGTGGGCGGGGAAGGGCACGGCCGGCGGCTGCGCGGCAAAGCGGTCCCGCTGGCGTTCCAGATAGTCCTGCCGGCGGCTGGCGAGCACCTCGGCCTCGCGGACCGGCGTACGCGCCAGCAATTCGAAGTCGACCAGCGCATACACGATGTTGCCCGCGCGGTCATGGAGCAGTCCCCGGCCCGGCGAGGGCAACGCATCGGCGGGGTCGGCGAGCTTGGCACCCTCCGTCCCCTCCCCTTCCCCTTCCCGGCCGGTCTTCGGCCGCACGATGACGTGCTGCGGCTTGACGTCCAGCACCCGGTAGCCCGCCTGCCACATGTCGGCGACCGAGCGGTGGAGCATCTGGTCCGGGAACGGCGGCGAATCGGGCACCAGCGGATCGGCCGCCGCCGCCGCGAGGGCCTCCGGCGAGGTCGCATCGGCCCCCTTGATCCACTCGTAGATCAGGATGTACTGCCGATAGATGTCGAGCTCCACGTCGCGGTACTTCGCCTTCTTGCGCGCCATCTTCGACTGCGACCGGCCCGTCTGCCAGAGCTCGAACCGCTTGGCAGGCACATAGATGGCCAGCGGCTTGTGCGTCCGGATCGTCCCCGGCCGCGCCGCCGCCCGCATCTCCATCAGCAGCGAGAACTCCTCGTAGGGCGAGTTGAATTCCGCCTCGATGAACTTGTTGAGCGTGAAGGTGTCCATCGGCACCTCCTCGCCCACGCGGCACCACTTGACGACGAGATTCTTCGCCGGAACACCGGGGAACGGACGCGTCTGGACGCGATAGACCCGGGACGTGCCGCGCAGCTTCTCCCGGGACGCCTTGAACCAGTCCGGCGCATACCAGCTCTCCGGCCGCAGCTGCTGCACGAAGGGCCGCCCGAACGCCGTCACGTAGAGGTCGGCCCCGTCGGGCATCGCGTAGTGGTCGTACTGCACGCCCAGCAGCGCCCGGGGTTCCGGCGGGGGCAGGGGCGGCAGCGCCGCAGGAGCCGTGGCCGGCATCGGCGGGGGCATCGGAAGACCGTCGGCATTCATGCGGGAAATTCCGGAAAAGCCTCGGAAAGGACCGCTGCCGCCACCGCCCCGTCAGGGAGCCCGCAGGAAGCCGTCCATCAGCTCGCAGGCCAGCGGCAGCGGCGAGGAGGCAGGAGGAATCGTCTCGTCGAAGCGCGACTGCGCGGCCTCCGCGAGCTTCGCCAGCCCGAGCGGCCCGTCGACCCACGCGAAAGGTACCGGGTCCGCCGTATGCCCGCGCCGGGCGACGGGCGTGCGGTGGTCCGTGGCCATCACCAGGCGATAGGGCTCGCCCGCCTGCTCCAGCGCCTGCCAGACAGGCCCGATGATGAGGCGGTCGATGGTCTCGATGGCTTTCACCTTTTCCTCGGGCAGCCCCTTGTGACCGCATTCGTCGGGCGCCTCGACGTGCACATAGACGAAGTCCGCGCCTTCCGCGAACGCCTTGATGGCGGCCTCGCCCTTCCCCGCGTAGTTGGTATCGATCCAGCCCGTGGCCCCGGGCACGGCGACAGGCTCGAGCCCGGCCAGGTTGGCCAGCCCCCGCACCAGGTCGACGGCGGTGATGATGGCCCCGTGCCGGCCGTAGCGCCCGGCATAGGGCTGGAGGGCCATGGCGGCACCTGCGCCCCACGGCCAGATCTGCGTCGCGGGCCGCAGCCCCTTGGCGCGGCGCGCGCGGTTGACGGGATGGTCGGCGAACACCTGCCGCGAAAGCTCCATCAGCGCCAGGAACTCCTCCGCGCGCGGTCCCGTCGGCAGATAGTCGGCGACGGGCCGTCCGGAGATCTCGTGCGGCGGATTGAACACCAGCTGCCCGGGGCCGTCATGCCACACGAGCAGATGGCGGTAGGAGACCCCGCCGTGAAAGCGGATGGCCGGATTGGCCGCGCTCGCGGCCTCGCCGAGGCTGGCGATGAGCGCCCGCCCGTCCTCCGTGGGCATGTCGCCCGCCGAGTAGTCCTCCATCGTGCCATCCGCCCCGATCGTCACGAGGTTCGTCCGGTAGGCGACGTCGCCCGGCTCAAGCGACAGCCCCTGCCCGGCGGCCTCGATGGCGGCGCGCCCCGTGTAGTTCGTCCGCGCGTCATAGCCCAGCAGCCCCATGTTGGCCACGTCGGACCCCGGCGCCAGACCGTCCGGAACCGTCTTGATCAGCAGACTGTGGCCCGCCCCCGCCACGCGTCGCATCCACGGAATGTCGGCGACCTGCAGCGGCGTGCGGCCGCCCAGCGCCGGCACGGGGTCGTCGCCCATGCCGTCGCCCACGAGGACGGCGACCTTGCGCATCGTTTTCTCCGTCATGGAACTACTTCTCCGTCTGGATGATGGTCAGAAACCTCGCGGAACCGCCCACGGCCCGCTGGCCATGGCGCAACGTCGCGTCAAAATAGATCGAGTCCCCGGGGCCCAGCACGAAGCTCGAACGCCCCACCACGACCCGCACATGCCCTTCGAGCACCAGGTTGAACTCCTGCCCGAAGTGGGTGACCAGCGCCGGCTCGTGCGCCTCGTCGCCATGCGGCTCCAGCGTCACGATCATCGGCTCGATCACGCGGCCCTTGAAGTTCGACGCCAGCGACTCGAACTGGTACCCCTCGTAGCGGTCCACATGCGTCCCGGTCCCGGCCCTCACCACCGTGTAGGCGTTCATCCGCGGCTGCTCGCCGGTCAGCAGCACGGTGACGTCCACCCCGAAGAGCTCCGCGAGCCCGTAGAGGTCGTTGATGGGCATCGGGACGGAGCCGTCCTCGTAGCCCCGATAGGTGGCCTCGCCGACCCCGCATTTGGCGGCGGCCTCGGCCACGGAAATGCCGAGGATGTCGCGCAGCTCTCGCACGCGGGCGGCGACCTGTTCAGGTGACTGGTTGCTCATGACGCCCCAACCTTGCCACACTCCCTCCTCCGCCGCAAGCGCGAAACGAAAACTCCCCGCGCGCCGCCCCCCCCTCGCCGCCCCCCGCCGACCCCGCGTTTTTCCCCCGCTTTGGAGGTTGCGGCGGCTTTCCCCCTCTGCTATCCTTGCCCGCGCCATGAAAATACTTGTGACAGGTGGATCGGGCTACATCGGTAGCGTGACAACGGAAATGCTTTGCGACGCCGGCAACCAGGTGACCGTCTTCGACAACCTCGAGCGCGGCCACATCGAGGCGGTCGACCCCCGTGCGCAGCTCATCCGCGGCGACCTCCGCAATCCCGGCGACATCGACGCCGCCATGCAGGCCGTCCGCCCCGACGCCGTCTTCCATTTCGCCGCCTACGCCCTCGTCGGCGAGTCCATGGCCGACCCCATGATGTACTTCCAGAACAACGTCGGCGGCGGCATCAACCTCGTCGACGCCATGCTCAAGGTCGGCGTCAAGCGCATCATCTTCTCCTCCACCTGCGCCACCTACGGCCAGCCCGACCACCTGCCCATGACCGAGGACCTCCCCCAGCACCCCACCAACCCCTACGGCGAAAGCAAGCTCATGCTCGAGACCGTCATGCGCTGGCAGCAGGAGCGCTCCGGCCTCGAACCCACCTTCCTCCGCTACTTCAACGCCTGCGGCGCCACCGAGAAGCACGGCGAGGACCACGACCCCGAAACCCACATCATCCCCAACGTCCTCCGCGTCGCCCTCGGCCAGGCCGACGCCGTCCCCGTCTTCGGCGACGACTACGCCACCCCCGACGGCACCTGCGTGCGCGACTACATCCACATCGTCGACCTCGCCCGCGCCCATATCCTCGCCCTCGACAAGCACGCCCTCGGCCCCTTCAACCTCGGCACCGGCACCGGCTTCAGCGTCATGCAGATCGTCCAGGCCTGCCGCGACGTCACCGGCCACCCCATCCCCGTCAAGATGTCCCCGCGCCGCCCCGGCGACCCGGCCGCCCTCGTCGCCGGCGCCGACAAGGCCGCCCAGGTCCTCGGCTGGATGCCCGCCCGCTCCGATGTCCACACCGTCGTCCGCGACGCCTGGGCCTGGCACCAGCGCCACCCCCACGGCTACGCCACCCCCTGACGCCTCCGCCCCGCCCCGCCACCATCCCCGCCGCCAACCGTACCGCCCATGCCCCATACCCCCCACTCCACCTTCCCCGTCCAGGACGCCAACTTCCACGCCGACACCCATCGCGGCCACAGCCACTCCAAGCGGCGCGCCCAGTTCCGCCACGTCCTGGCCGTCATGTCCGCCATGTTCCCCCTCGGCGCCCTCTTCATCTTCCTCATGGCCTGGTTCACCCTCGAGCCCCCCCAGCGCGCCCAGCCCTACCGCCTCGCCCTCCTCTTCCTCGCCGCCGGCATGGTCGCCCTCTTCTTCTACGCCATCGCCCGCGCCAACCGCCAGCGCCGCCACGAGATCTCCCGCCGCAACCGCGAGATCAAGTACCAGCGCCAGGCCGAGGAGCTCCGCCGCGAACGCGAACGCCTCGCCCAGAGCCGCCAGCAGCAGGATGCCCCGCCGCCTCCCGCCCCTTGAAAACATGGTTCCATTCTCTGGAAAAACCACGAAAACATACTTCCATTGTCTGGAAAAACTGCCGCAACATGCTTCCATTCTCTGGAAACGCCAGCCCCCTTCCGCGTAACGCCGGCGTCGCCCTCATCCTCGCTCTTGCGGCCATCGTGACGGCCTCCGGGCTCCTCCTCTGGCTCCAGGCCCGCGCCCTCCACCGCGGCACCTCCGCCTACGCCGCCCTCGAGACCGAGCACCTCCGCGTCGCCGCCGCCGAGACCGCCCGCGCCGCCCTCTACGTCCTCGCCGCCGACCCCGACCTCTCCGTCGACCACCCCGGCGAGGACTGGGCCCAGCCCCTCGAGCGCGACTGGCCCGGCGGCATCCACGCCTGGGCCCGCGTCGAGGACGCCGCCGCCTATGTCGACCTCAACAACCTCGCCTGCTCCAACCAGCCCGGACGCCCCTTCTCCGCGATTCTGCGCAACGCCTTCACCGCCTGCGGCCACTTCGAGGCCGACGCCCCCGTCGACGCCCTCGCCGACTACGTCGACGCCGACACCACCGGCGACTACGAAGCCGCCTTCTACCGCCACGCCGACGCCCCCCTCCTCCCCCCCGACCGCGAACTCTGGGCCCCGGCCGAACTCCTCCACGTCCACGGCTTCTCCCCGGCCCTCTTCGCCCCACCCGCCCCCGCCCCAGACGCCCGCCACCACCGCGACGAGCTCTTCGGCGGCGACTTCCGCCAGGCCACCGTCCTCCTCCCCGACGCCCCCGACGCCCCCGTCCCCGTCAACCTCAACACCGCCACCCGCGAGGCCCTGCTGGCCGTCGCCGGCATCGAGCACGCCGCCACCGTCCGCTCCGCCATGTCCCTCCGCGCCCTCCACCCCTTCCAGTCCACCACCCTCCTCGCCGCCGCCTCCCCCGACCTCGCTTCCACCCTCGAGGGAGCCATCGACGTCAAGTCCGCCTACTACCGTGTCCGCGCCACCGCCGAGCACGACGGACGCCGCCGCTCCATCCTCGCCTATGCCCGCCGCGACCCCGATGGCACCGTCCACCTCCTCCAGTGGCTCGAGGGCGTCTCCTGACCCGTTTTCCCTTCCGCCATGACCACCTCCCGCCAGCCTGCCTCCGCCCCCGTCCCCCTCGCCTACGGCCTCGACCTCGCCCCGGGCCGCCTTCTCCTCGCAAAAAGCGTCCGCGCCGCCCCGGCCACCCTCCTCTGCGACTGCCCCCTCGACGCCTCCGGCGCCCCCGCCCCCCCCCAGGCCGCCGCCGCCCTGGCCGCCGCCCGCGCCGACGTCCTTGCCG
>JAFTAH010000131.1 GCA_017458625.1 Kiritimatiellia bacterium
ATGGCGCTGGCGGGGGCGGTGGTGGCGGTGGTTGCGTGGCGAAGAGGAAGGCGCGGCTGAAGCCGCACCCCCCATGGAAAAAGGAGCGGGTCGTGAAAAATAGAGCCGTTTGGGCCGCGATTGGAGCGGGAGCGTGCCTTGTCGTGGTCGCGGGCGGGTGTTTGATTTTGCATAGTTTCCGCGGCCCAGAGCCTTTTGTCTTGGGCGACGGGGAAGTGCAGGAGGGATGCGTCTTCTTTCAAGACGAGATTCCGCTGGCGGAGATTTCCGTCAAGGCGCTTCCGGCGGAAAGCATTGCGGCGTTGAAGGATTGGAGCGCACACTTGCACGAAGGGCTTTCCTTCGACTTTGTGACCTACATGCCGGGGGTGACGGTTGATTTCGAGAAGGTGAAGGTCTATTGCTACGAGGAATCCGTCCTCGTGATGGACAAGCGGGAGGAAGAGGCGTGGAGGCAGTATCGGCGCAGGGCGACGCCCCGCGACAAGGCCGTTCGCGCGATGCTGTTGGATGCGCGGCGAACATGCCGCCCAGACGCGGAAACACAAACGGAGGGGGCAAAATGAGGCGGGTTTTCAAGAAATTCGTCGAATCGTGGTGGCTGGCGCCGACGTGTTTCGCGGCGATGCCGATGGGCGGATTCAGTCTCCTCATGGTTTGCGGGCTGTTGGCGATGGGATTGGAGAAGGCCGGAGCGGTGAAGGAATTTCCGGAAGCTCTGCTGAAGGCGGTATTTGTGGGCGCGTTGGGGTTGGCGCTGGCTTTTGCCCTCTTGTCGCTAGTGTCGGCAGGGTATTCGCTGTTCAGACGGAAGTGGAAGCGGGCGGCGGCGACACTGGCCTTGTTGTTGGCAATGCCGATGGGGTTTACGATCCTTTGCGTGGTCGGCCCGTCCCCGGAGGAGGTTTACGGGCCGGATTACGGCAAGACGCCCGTCAGTGAGGCGGGGGATGTCGGAGCGGAAGGGGAAGCGGAATGAACGCGGGCGGAAGAGCGGAGAGGAGGGCGGGAGGAAAAAGCTCACGCGGAGACGCGGAGGCGCGGAGGGTTTCAGCCGCAAAGAACGCAAAAGGCGGAAGGAAGAGGGTGGAAGGATGGCGGAAGGGGAAGAGGAATGAGCGTGGACGTGAGTGCAGACGGGAAATGGCGCGGGAGAGGGCCGTTTTCCCCGCCCGCGGCGCGGCAGGATGCCGCACCCCCGGAAGCTGGGAGATGCGGCTTCCAGCCGCGCTTGGTCGATTGCCGTCGATTGCAATCGGTGGCCGTCGAAAGGGCCGCGGGCCCGCGGCTCGCCGGGGACGGCTCGCCCCACCCGTCGTTTTCCACGGCGTGGAAAACAGGCTTCCATTGTGTGGAAAAGTGGCTGAAACTTGCTTCCATTGCGTGGAAAACCGGGAGCCCTCGGAGCACCCATGGCCGCCCCCCTTTCAGCCTTTTCCTTCCGCCGCCCTCCCGCCCGAAGGCTGGATATATTTGCAGTACTGCAAATTTATGCCTCTTGTCCTTGCCAAAATATGGCGGCTATTCGACATTTTGCAAATAGCCGCCCGGAATTGTCTTGCCCGAGGCATCATTGCGTGATAGAACACGGGCAAACAAGGGAAAGGATTCGGTGATGTTTTACGGAAGACGGGAAGAATTGGAAGCCTTGGACGGGCTGTGGGGAAAGGCTGCGTCCTCGTTCGTCGTCTGCTCGGGACGGCGGCGCGTGGGGAAATCCACGCTTGTCGAGGAGTTCGCGGCGCGGTCGAAGTGCCGGTTCATCGAAATCACGGGGCTTGCGCCGGACGAAGGCGTCACGAACGAGAGGCAGTTGCGGCACTTCTGCGAGCGCCTCGCCGCGCAGACCGGCCAGCGTGAAGCCCGGGCGGATGGATGGGCAAAGGCATTCGACGCGCTGGCCGCCGCCCTCAAGGGACGGGGCCGGACGGTCGTGTTCCTCGACGAAATCTCCTGGATGGGGGCGTTCGACAAGACGTTCCCGGCCCTTCTCAAGGAGGCTTGGGACACGCACTTCGCCCGGCGCGACAACCTCGTGTTCGTGGTTTGCGGCTCGGTTTCCGCCTGGTTGCGCGACAATATCCTCCGGTCGCGGGCATTCGTGGGCCGCGTGTCGCTCGCGCTGCACTTGGAGGAGATGCCGCTCCGGGACTGCCTGGCGTTCTGGGGCGCGGCGGCGGGGCGCACGTCCGTGCGCGACGTGGTGGATGCGCTCTGCGTCACGGGCGGCATCCCGAAATACCTAGCCGAATGGCGGCCCGCCCTGCCGACGGCGGAGAACGTCCGGCGGCTCTGCTTCACGCCGGAGGGCTACCTTTTCCGCGATTTCGACGTGATTTTCACGGACGTCTTCCGCCGGACCTCCGGCGAAAAGGCGTCCATCCTGCGTCTGCTCGCCGACGCGCCGCGCAGCGCCAAGGACATCGCGTCCGCGCTGGGCCTCGCCTCCAACGGGCATGTTTCGGACTCCCTGGCCGACCTCGTCGAAGCGGGCTTCCTTTCCGCCGATTCCGGCCTCAACCCCGCCACGGGGCGGAACGTCCGCGAAGTACGCTACCGGGTCCGCGACAATTACGCGCGCTTCTACCTGAAGTTCGTCGAGCCTCGCCGGAAAGCCGTCGCCGACGGCTCCCTGCGTCTTGTTTCGCCCGCGCGGCTTCCGGGATGGGACACCGTCATGGGGTTGCAGTTCGAAACGCTGGTCCGCAACAACCTGCGCACGCTGTTGCCGCTCGTCGGGATGGACGGGGCCCTGCTCGTCTCCGCCGCCCCCTACGCCGTCCGCGGCACGAAACGCGGCGAGGGGGCCCAGATCGACCTGTTGCTCCAGACGTCCAAATCGGTCTGCCTGGTCGAAATCCGCCGCCAGAAGTTCGTGCCCGCCTCCTTCGAAGACGACATGCGCCGCAAGATCGCCGCGCTCCGACTGCCCCGCAGCCTTTCCATTCGGATGGCCCTGGTGCACGACGGCGACGCCGCTCCCGAGCTCGCGGAAAACCGCTACATCGACTTCCTGGTCCCCATTGAACGCCTTTTCGGACTCTGAACATGACCCCTTCCTTCCAGTCCACATCCCGGGCGACTATTCGACATTTGGCAAATAGCCGCCCGAACTTGGCCCTTTCCCCCCTGCTTCATTTTCTCCTCTCCCCGTTCTCCCGCAGGGCCCATTCCGCACCCCCAAGGCCTTCCATGAATCCCGTGATCAGGAAACCTCCCGCCGGAAAGGCCGGCAAATGAAGGACTGGCAAATGATGTGGGCAGTTGCCAAGGCGCTTGTTGCGATTGTCTTCTTCTGCGGGGGATTGCACCTCCTCCGGAAGGCGAAGAAAAACCGGCCATGCGGGGATAAACCCAAGGAGCCCGTTTGGTGGAAGGCTCCTGAACGGTGGGTGGAAGACCCGGAGCTGCTGGGCTTGTTTTTCGCGTTCATCGGGTCAGGCGGGATCATTTGCTCCCTTTGGGAGTTTGGGCGGATTGCCGCTGCCTTTTGGGGAGGGAAGTAAGCCATGGCCATTTCCATCCAGCTCGTTCTTTCCTCTTTCCTTCCGCTCCCCTTGCGCGGGGGAACGCGGCAGGATGCAGCATCCCCCAGTCGGGGGAGGGCGGCGACGGGGCGGGAAAAACGGCTTCCATGGTGTGGAAAACTGGGTTCCATGGCGTGGAAAAACGGCGAAAATGGCTTCCATGGCATGGAAGTTTTCCGGAAAGTGGCTTCCATGGCGTGGAAAAACGGCGAATTCGGGTTCCATGGCGTGGAAGCCCCCGAGTGGGGGCGGACGACTGCCGGGGGCGAGTCCCCGGACCCCCGGCGCGGGGCGAAAACGACGACTCCCCCTGCGGGGGGCGGGAGGGATGCGAGAAAGGAAAACCAGCATGGGAAGCGGAAAGCTGAAGAAAACGAGGTGGTTTTTCGTTGGGTACGGCGCAGCGGCGGGGTTGCTGGCGGCGGGGACCGCGGTGGCTTATGCCGCGAACCCGGCCGACGGGAATGGCGTGGGGATGGCGCTGGCGGAGGCGGCACTGACGGCGGGGCCCGTTGGGCTTGGCATCTCGTGGGCGTTCCTTTTGGTGGTGGCGGCGATGGGTTGCCGGTTGTACAAACGGCTCAGGAAACTCGACCCGGAGATGTGGAAAAGCCTGGCTTGGGACAAATGGTTGGGCATTTACCACTACTACGCGCCGGGGCTCCGAAAGTGGGTTGGGGAGGAGCGCGAAGACGACCCGCCGGAACTCGCGCGCATGAAAAGACAGGGGGGGTGCGCGTGCATGGCCGTGTTGGGCGCCGTCGCGGCGTCGGCGTCGTGGGTGGTTGCGGCCTTGACGGCCTTGGTTGTTGCCGTCGCAAGGCAAGGATGAGCGGCGGGCAACGGGGACAAAAGTGGGTTCCATGGCGTGGAAAATTTCCGGAATTTGGGTTCCATGCCATGGAAAAACGGCACAATTTGGGTTCCATGGCGTGGAAAAACGGCGAATTCGGGTTCCATGGCGTGGAAGCCCCCGAGTGGGGGCGGACGGCTGCCGGGGGCGGGGCGAAAACGACGACTCCCCCTGCGGGGGGCGGGAGGGTGGTCAAATTTTGGGCGGGTGGTCAAATTTTGAACGGCGGAGGAGAGTGAGATGAAGGGAACGAATTGGAGGACGGCGGCGGTTGTGCTGGCAATGGCGCTGGCGGCGGCGGGGTGCGCGGGATGGAAGGGCGCGGAGAAGGAGGAGATGTGGCCGCTGAAGTATTGTCATGAGGCCGGATTCGGGATGCCGCCGGGGGCGGCGGTGTCCATCGACGAGGCCCGGGCGCTCGTGCTGGAGTGCGCGACGGCCAGTGGAGCCGACATGATGTGCGAGCCGTATTGCCGGTTGCAAATCGGGGATTGGTATTGGTTTGAGCTAGGCAGCGCAAAGGCGTATTGCACGATACGCATGAAGGGGTGGGCGGTCAATGCGAAGACGGGCGAAGTGCGGTCGCTGGGCGTGCCGGAGGACCGGTCGGTGGCGAGCGAGGAGTTTTGGACGCTGGCGGGGCGCAAGGGCGGTTTTTGGGACACGTTCCGTCCGCACCCGCGCAAGTTCCCCGCGCGGGTGGTGCTGGAGGGGCTCGACGAGACGGCGCGGCTGGAAGCGTGGCGGAAACTGGGCGAAATCCGCGTGCCGCGGTTGGAGTTCAGGAACGCGGCCCCGGCCGATGTGCTGGTTTGGCTCGCGCAGGCCATGCTGGCGGCGCACCCGGAGGATTGCGGGGTGTCGTGTTTCGGGGATTATTCCGCCGAAAACGCCGGGGCGGAGCGCGAAAAGACCCTGCGCGAGGCGGCAAAGCGCGTGCGCGTCGTGCCGCCAGAGGCGATGGCGGGGTTGCCGCCGGTGACGGCGGACTTGACGGACGTGCCGGTGCGGAACGTCGCGCTCTATCTGGGGAAGGTGTGGGGATTCCGCATGGGGTTGGAAGCGGACGGCAAGGGATGGGTGTTCCAACGGGACTACAGTGGCTGGGGGATGCGGCTGGTGGAGGAGGGCGGAAGATGAGCGCGAGGGCAAATGAGAGGTTCGGGAGGAGTCGGGATGGAGGTCAAATTTTTGGCGGGTGGTCAAATTTTGAACGGCGGAGGAGGGTGAGATGAAGGGAACGAGGTGGATGGCGGCGGGGGGGCTTGCCCTTGCGCTTCTGGCGGCGGGGGGCGGTAGTTGCGCGCGGGGGATGCCGGGGGTGGTGTTGAGGGACGCTCCTGCGTTGGCCGGATTGCCGGCGGAGGCCGACCGAGTGTCCGCGACAATGCGAGTGGAGGAGGTCGAGGCCCGGCCCGCGCGGGTCAAGAGCGTCCAGGGGCGTGCCGTCGTCCGGGGGACGGTGCTGGACGCCGAGGAAGGATGCGCCGTCGGGGCGGGCGAGCGGGTGGAGGTGTGGGTGGGCGGAATGGACGAACGGGTGCCCCCAACCCCGGCTGTCGGGGCGAGCGTGGAGATGGTGTTCGACCGGAACCGGGACGGCGTGGTCTGGTTGGACCCGCCGAAGCGGATGACAGCATGGCTGTCCATTTTGCAGTGGCCACGGGAGGGGGAAGACACCGCAGGGGCGGTTGGAAAAAGGGACGACAGGGACCCAAGGGACGGAAGGGACGGGGGGCTGGTGGAGGAGGGCGGGAGATGAGCGCGAGGGCAAGCGAGAGGTTCGTGGGGGGGCGGGAGGGTGGTCAAATTTTGAACGGCGGAGGAGGGTGAGATGAGAGTGGAAAAATCGCGCGGAGGGGCGGAGGGGCATGAAAATCGAAGGGGCCAATTTTGCGGAGAGGGAGGCGAGCGCGGAGGACATCCGCGAGTTGATGGCGGACGACGGGAAGCGCGGGGCGTACATGATTTTGATGCAGGACGGCGACGAGGAGGCGTTCGTGCAAGTCGCGTTCGACGACCATCCGGACGGCATCGATCTGGAGTACCGCGAGGGGGCGGGGACGCCGATTTTCCATTGCACGCGGCCGGTTTCGCGCGCGGAGGCGGAGAGGGCGCTGCTGGAGTATTTCGCCGGGGGGCAGGGATGGAAATGCCGGTTCCCGTGGGAGACGCTGAAAAGCTGGGAGGAGGAGGACGCGGAAGAGACGGAGTTCGTGGCGATTTGCGGAGCGTTTTTCGCGGCTGCCTTGACGCTGGTCCTGATTGCGCTGATGTGTCTGCGGGCGGAGTGGACGAGGGACGCCTTGGGCATTGGCTTGATGGCGGCCATGGTTGTCTTTTCGGCGGTGACGGCGGGGTGGGCGGTTGCACGGGCGAGGATGAGGAAAAAAAGGGCCGACGGGGACGGCAGGACGGGAGAAGGAGGGCGGCAGGACGCGCAGGACGGGGAGAGCGGCACGGAGGCCGCCCGGCAAGACGGGGACGGGGAAAGGAAGCGGGAGTCATGAGGACGAAGAGGCGGAGGGAGAGTGCGTGGGGGCGTGTGGGGCGCGGGATGGCGTGGGTGGCGGGGGTGGTGCTGGCGGCGTTTCTGGTGGCGTGGGGGGTGGCGTTCGCGATTCAGGACGGCGGGGGACGGGTGGAGGCGGTGGCGAGGGGGGCGGAGGGGGTGGCGGCGGTGGTGCGGCCGGTGATTCGGGTGGCGGGGGCCGTGGCGTTGTGGTTGGCGGGGTGGTGCGCGGTTGCCAACTGGGTGCTAGTGGTGGGCAACTGGAAGGGGAAGACGCGGGCAAGCCTGGTGCCGGTGGTCGGGTTGCTTTTGGGGGGCTTCGCTTGGTGGGCGGCGCCGGAGGGGAGCGTTTGGCGGGGCGTCGCGGTGGCGGTGGTGGTGCTGGACCCGGGGATGTGGATGATTGGGTTGGCGGCGGCGGAGGATGTGGCCAGGCGGGTGTTCGGGCGGGGAGGGGGGCACGAAGGCCGCCCGGCAAAACGGGGACGGGGGAGGAGCCGACGAAACGACGAGACGGGGAGACGGGGGGATGGGGCGCTTTGCAATGACAACAGAGACAAGAGAGACAGAAACGGAGGTTAGGCGATGAAGTTTTCTTCGACGTGGATGATGGCGCTGCGGGCGCTGAGGCGGAATCCGATGCGGACGGGGCTGACGATGCTGGGGATCATCATCGGGGTGGGGGCGGTGATCGCGATGGTGGCGATCGGGGTGGGGGCGAAGGCGCAGGTGGCGCGCAACATGTCGCAGATGGGGCAGAACATGCTGATGGTGTTCAGCGGGGCCGCCCGCAGCGGAAGGGTCCACATGGGGTTCGGCAGCGCGCCGACGCTGACGAAGAAGGATTACGAGGCGATCCGCAGCGAGGTGGCGGGCATCACCGGGGCCACGCCCGAGCTGCGCGGGACGGCGCAGGCGGCGGCCGGCGGGGAGAACGTCAGCACGACGGTGTACGGGGTGAGCGAGGACTACGTCGGGGTGCGGTCGTGGACGGTCGCCGCCGGGGAGAATTTCGGCGGCGGCGACGTGAACCGCGCGGCCAAGGTGGCGGTGCTCGGGAACACGGTGGCGAGCAATTTGTTCGGGTCCGCCGAGGCCGCCGTCGGGCAGGTGGTGCGGATCAAGAACGCGCCCTACGAGGTGGTCGGCGTGCTCAAGCCCAAGGGCGCCAACATGATGGGCGACGACCAGGACGACATGATCCTCGTTCCGTGGACGAGCGCGATGGTGCGGATCACCGGGGGGACGAGCTTCCGGAGCATCACGGTGCAGGCCGAAAGCGCCGAGCAGAGCGACGCCGTGGTCGCCCAGCTCACGGAGCTGCTGCGCGAGCGCCACCGCATCGGCGAGGGCAAGGAGGACGATTTCAACATCCGCAACCAGCAGGACATGGTGGAAATGGCGACGAGCACCGCGAGCACGATGACGGTGCTGCTGGGGGCGATTGCCGGGGTGTCGCTGCTGGTGGGGGGCATCGGAATCATGAACATCATGCTGGTGAGCGTGACGGAGCGGACGCGCGAAATCGGGGTGCGGATGGCGGTGGGGGCGCGGGGGCGGGACATCTTGACGCAGTTCCTGGTGGAGTCGGTGGTGCTGAGCGTGGGGGGCGGGGTGCTGGGAATCGTGCTGGGGGTGGTGGCGGCGAAGGTGGTGAGCGCGCAGTTCGGGTGGCCGAC
This sequence comes from Kiritimatiellia bacterium, assembly GCA_017458625.1. Lineage (GTDB taxonomy): Bacteria > Verrucomicrobiota > Kiritimatiellia > CAIQIC01 > Lenti-01 > RGIG3636. Next base: position 8,572 of record JAFTAH010000131.1, read on the forward strand.
GCTGGTATCGGCGGAGTCGGTGGCGCTGGCGTTTTTGTTCAGCGCGGCGATCGGGGTGTTTTTCGGGTTCTATCCGGCGCGGAAGGCGGCGGGGCTGGACCCGATCGAGGCGCTGCGGTACGAGTGAGAAGACTGGCGAAAAGACCGTGGCAAGGATGGGGCGCTCAATTTCTTTCCCTTTCCCCCTCCCCGGTTTCGTGCTATCTTCTGCGCCACAAAAGTACGTTTCCACGCCATTTTTCCAGTCATGACCGACACGAATACACCCATGATGCTCCAGTACCGCCGGGCCAAGGCGGAACTCGACAAGGGAACGATTCTGTTCTTTCGGCTAGGGGACTTCTTCGAGATGTTCTTCGACGATGCGCTGACGGCCGCGCCGCTGCTCGACGTGGCCTTGACCAAGCGCCAGGGCATTCCCATGTGCGGTGTCCCCTTCCATGCGGTCAACCTCTACGCGGCCAAATTGCTCAAGTCGGGCTTCAAGGTGGCCCTCTGCGACCAGCTCGAAGACCCGAAACTCACGAACAAGCTTGTCCAGCGTGGCATCACGGCCGTGCTGACGCCCGGTACGCTACTGGAGGAGAACATGCTCCAGTCGCAGCAGGCCAACTACCTCGCCGGCATACATCGCGCGGGCGGCCTTTGCGGCCTGGCCTTTCTGGAACTGTCCACGGGCGAGTTCTGGATGGAGGATGCCCCCTCTCCGGCGGCCATCTGCGAGGATTTGGCACTTCAGGCGCCTGCCGAGGTGCTGGTTTCGGAGTCCTTGGCCGGCGATGCCGCCTTCATGGAGGGCCTTCGCGCCGCCCTGCCGGCGTGTCCGGTGACCGTCCGCGATGACTGGACCTTCGAGCCCGCCACGGCCGATGACGGTCTCTGCCGCCACTTCGGCGTCTCTTCGCTGGAGGGCTTCGGCTGTGCCGGCCATCCAGCGGCGTCGGGGGCGGCGGGAGCGCTGCTCCACTATGTCACGCAGGATCTGCGCCGCAACGCCGATCACGTCCGCCGTCTCCAGTTCCGGGCCCCGGCGGATGCCATGATCCTCGACGAGTCCACGCTCGCCAACCTCGATCTGCTCAAGTCGCGTTCCGGCCCCCGTTCCGACGCCCCCACGTCGCTCCTCCAGGCCCTTGACGAAACCAAGACCCCGATGGGCTCGCGTCTGTTGCGCGACTGGATCGTCCGTCCTCTGCGGGCGCGCGAGGCCATCGTGGACCGCCTGGACGCCATCGAGGCCTTGTTGCGGGACCGGCACGGGCTGGCCGCCTTTCGGGCGTCCCTGGGCCCCGTGCGCGACATCGAAAGGCTGATCGCCCGCCTGTCGGCCGGCTCCGGGAATGCCCGCGACCTGCGCGCACTGGCCACTTCCCTCGCGCCCCTGCCGACGCTTCGACAGGCCCTGACGGACATGGCGGGGATCCCTGCGGTTCCGCCGGCCGTTGCGCCCGAGTCCGTGCCGCCGCCCCGCCCCTCCCGCCTCTTGGCCGCCCTGGCTGCGGACATCCATCCCCAGACCGAGCTGGTCGAGCTGCTGGATCGCGCCCTCGTGGACGACCCGCCCATCGCCATCAAGGAGGGCGGCCTCATCCGGGCGGGCTATTCGCTGGAACTCGACGACCTCCGCTCCGCCGCCACCTCCGGCCGCCAATGGATTGCCGACATGCAGGCGCGCGAAATCCAGCGAACCGGCATCAAGTCCCTCAAGATCAAGCACACGGGCCCCTTCGGCTACTTCATCGAGGTCACCAAGGCCAATCTCGCCCAGGTCCCCCCCGACTACGAGCGCAAGCAGACCCTTGTCACCTGCGAGCGCTTCGTCACGCCGGAGCTCAAGGACTACGAAAGCCGCATCCTCAACGCAGACGAGCGCGCCATTGCCCTCGAAACTCAGCTTTTCCTCGACCTTCGCGCCCGCGCCGCCGCGCTGGCCGATCCCATCCAGTCCGCCGCCCGCGCCATCGCCGCCGCCGACGTCCTCGCCGCCCTCTCCCACGTTTCCGCCACCTATCGCTACGTCCGCCCGGACATCGAGGATGGCGGCCCCATCCACATCGTCGACGGCCGCCATCCCGTCGTGGAGCGCATGCCCGAGTCCGAGCGGTTTGTTCCCAACGACACGCTGCTCGACAACGACTCGAACCGCCTGCTCATCATCACCGGTCCCAACATGGCGGGCAAGTCCACCTTCATCAAGCAGGTAGCCCTTCTCGTCATCATGGCCCATATCGGCTGCTTCATTCCGGCGAAGTCGGCCCGCATCGCCCTCACCGACCGCGTCTTTACCCGCGTGGGCGCCGGCGACGACATCGCCCGCGGCCGCTCCACCTTCATGGTCGAGATGCAGGAGACCGCCAACATCCTGAACAACGCCACCGCCGCCTCCCTCATCGTCCTGGACGAGATCGGCCGCGGCACCAGCACCTTCGACGGCATCTCCATTGCCTGGTCCGTCGCCGAGTACATCCACAACGTCCTCCGTGCCAAGACGCTGTTCGCCACCCACTACCACGAGCTGACGGACATCGCCCTCACCCTGCCCGGCGTCAAGAACTACAACATCCTCGTCAGCGAGCGCGGTGGCCACATCTCGTTCCTCCGCAAGATCGCCCCCGGTGCCGCCGACAAGTCCTACGGCATCCAGGTCGCCCATCTGGCCGGCCTGCCCCGGACCGTCGTCCAGCGCGCCAAGGAGATTTTGGCGAATCTCGAGGAAAACGAGCTGGAGCCCGATGCCTCGCCCCGTCTCGCCCGCACCAATCCGCGCGTCCGTCGTCCCGATCCCGCCGCCGCCGTCCGCCAGCTGGCCCTCTTCGACCTCGAGGGCGCGAACGATACACCCCCCGCCAAGGACGAAGAGGCCTAGATATCTAGAAACCTAGGCTTCTAGGCTTCTAGGATTCTAGTCTACTGAATTGCAAATAACTTTACCGTTCTGGTCCCCTTCGGTGGCGCAAGGGGGAACCAAGGGGTGCGGCGGAAGGCCCAATGCGCGTCTTGCCGGGTTGATTTTGCGCAGGATGTCCAGCCCTTCG
>JAFTAH010000132.1 GCA_017458625.1 Kiritimatiellia bacterium
AAAGGAGTGTCCAGTACTTGACCAACCAAAAACCACCGCCCTTCCTGAAGAGTGTCCTTTCTATTTGACAAACTGGGCGGAAACATCGTGCCAAGTGACAGGTTAGGGGGTGAAAAGCTGAAGGGCTGAGTCGCTTGCCATCGACAGCCTTCGATTTCGTCGGCATGGCCGAAACGGGTTTGGACAGGAGGGAAGCAGCAGTTGATGCTTTCCACATTGGCCCCTCGCAAACCCCGACCGTCGACCGTCGCAATCCGGACGTCGCAAGTCGGAAGTCGCAAGTCTGAGGTCGGAAGTCCCTCAAAAGCAGACGCGGAGGGCGCGGAGGCGAGAGGAAAGCGAGAGATGGGCGAATGGATTGCCGCCAGCTTCCCATCGCCCTTTTGTCACCGCTAATAGCCTTTCCCCTTATCCCCGTCGCAATCCGGATGTCGCAAGTCGGAAGTCGCAAGTCTGAGGTCGGAAGTCCCTCAAAAGCAGACGCGGAGACGCGGAGGGCGCGGAGGCGAGAGGAAGGCGAGAGATGGGCGAATGGATTGCCGCCAGCTTCCCATCACCCTTTTGTCACCGCTAATAGCCTGTCCCCTTATCCCCCTTATCCCGTCCTTGCATGCCCCTTTCGGCCTACAGCGCCGGCTCGTGCCACCCCTTCCCCGGCCCCGCAGGATGCCGCTGGCACCGCGACGCCGTCAGCGACCCGATGTCTCCCGCCCGCTTCCCGCACCGCTTGCACGTATACTGGCTCTTCTCCCCCCCTTCGTACACCGCATGCCGCCTCTTCCCCGCCCCCTCAGGGTGCCTCATGCACGCGTTCCCCGTCAAACTCCGCACGTCCCTCGCCTTGTGCCCGCAATACTTGCACTGCACCCACATTTCTTCCGCCTCCGTCGTCGCAACAACCGCCATCGCCACCCCCATCGCCAATATCCCCCCCAGCGTCTTCGTCCATCTCATGCCGTTCTTCATCTCCCTTTCACTCTACCACAAGCATCCGGTTTGCCATCGCCCCGCGTTGTCCCCCCCCGGAAAGGGTGCGATTTTGTTTCATGGCACTTTCGATGATGCGAGTGTTTTCGCCCCCCCTTGGCATCAGGAGCACGGGCTCAGCCCGTGTCCACAAGCCAACGGCCGTGCCCCGGCAAAGGAAGAAGCTGCCCAAGCCGCAAAGCGGCGGCAGAACACAGACGGGGGTGAAGCGCAATGGAACCCCCGGCATCTCGAAGAAGTCCATCCAGTCCCGAAGAGGCGGCAGAACCGTTCCAAACCCCAACGCCCCCTTATTGCGGTTGTTCTTTTGCCTTCTTGGCCATTTTCACGACAAAACGCGCAATGTAGAGCGCCACGTCAATAGCGATTCCGACGGTAACATACCAAGCGAGACCGCTCATGTCCCTATGCTCCCTTCCGTTTTCCGTTGAGTTCGCTCAACAAACACGCGAGGTTCCACGGAATGCTGATGGTGATTTTGATGGCCAAGCACCAGAGTAGTATTCGCAACATGTTTTGCTCCCTGCCGGTTTTCCCTTATGCCTCACATCAATTTCTGTTGGATGGCGTTGATGATGCCATTCATCATGGACTGGATATCAGTCGGCGATGGTCTGTCTTTGGTCGTTTCCAATGGCTCGACATCGAATTTTTGATTCCATTCGACATTCCAGCATTTCGGGCGGGATGCCATGACATGGATGTCCGAATTATACTCTTCCGCAAGCTGAATCGACTTTTTGACGCTTGCTTCGCTGTCCCCTTCGCTGACAATCGTCACCCGCACCACATTCCCCGTCGTCCTGCTCGCTATTTCATACTTCCGCACAAGTGGGCCGTGGGTTTCCTCCTTGAGCCTTGGGTATTTCCGGGACAGAAGCTTGTACTCGTCTTTTTGAGAACTTAGATATTCGTCCAGTTTTCTGGCAAAAGCCCGGATTCTCGTTGTTTTCCACGTGTTGTTTTCTCCTTTTGCCACAAACACTTTCATGGGACCCCCTCCGGTTCGTCCACTTGGGATTCTGTCGTTCGTCCGTCCTGCAACTTGAACCCCTGAACGAACGTGAACGTCCCGTCGGCCTCCTGCACGTCCGCGAGAATGCGGCTGGAAGCCTTGAATTTCCCCGGCAACTCGGGATGGTGTTCCCGCAAAATGTCCATGGCGCGCCGCTTGGCCGTCAGGCGGCGGAACGTCGGGTTCCCGTCCCATTCCATGCGGACGACGACCAACGTCCATCCGTTGCGGACGTGTTCCCCTTCTTCCGCTCCCGACTCGGCCAACTCGGCGGCCCATTCTTCCACGCGGAACGCATCCGGTGCCATGTCGGGATAAATCACGCGGACGCTTTGCGGCCCCGCCGACGGCGGCGGTTCTTCTTCATTCTCTTGTCCCGCCATTGGCCCCTTGTCTTCCGCTTGCGCCGCTTCCCCCGCCCCGTCGGCAGACTTTTCCTCCTCGGTGACCGCCCCTGCAGCGTTTTCTTCGGGCTGTTCCTCCCCCTCCGCCACACTCTTCTCTTCCGCCCCCTCGACCGCTTGCGCTTCTCCTTCGTCCTCGTCGCCGCCCGGCATTGCCGATTCGGCCCCCTCGCCGTCGGAATGGCCCCCGCCCTTGGCAAGCGCATCGATTCGCGAACGGATGTCAACGAAACTGGCGGCGGCGGGTGGCGGCATTGCCGCCGCCACCGCCGCCGTCCACGACACAACGCAAAAGATGATGGATCGAATCGTCATGTCGTGTCTCCTGTTCCCTTACAAGTCGTCGTCATCCACGTCGGCACCGCTGTTGAACACGCCTGCCTGCGACTGCTTGACGCGCGCCGGAGCGTCCTCGCGCTGCTGCAGGCTCTGCGTCCCTCGGATGACGGCGTTCTGCGCTTCGTACCCGCGCTGGAAGTCCTTCGGGTCGTTCGTCGCGGATTCCACCAAGGCCTTGTTGGCGGCGGCACGCCCGCGCTCGACGGTCTTGGCCCGTTCCAACCCGGCGCGTGCCAGATAGCTTTTGGCCTCCATCTCTATCGCGGCTTCGGCGTCGTCCTGGTTCAACCCGTAAATGGAGACGTAGATGCGCCCTCCCGTCACCGGGTGTTCCACTTCCTCGCCGAACAGTTGCCCCATGCCGCGCACGGGCAAATCCTTGACGGACTGTGAAATCGCGCTCTCCATCCATTGGGCGCTCTCGACCGTGCTCTTGCCGCCCACCGACTTCATGGCGCCCGCCTGCTTCATGACCTCGTTTGCCTTCACGTCGGCAAAAAGCGAGAACACGAGCATCTGCTTGGCCGAGAGGTCGGCAATCCGGCGGTTGGTCTTCAATTCCAGCGCATCGAGATCGTCGTCCGCGGCACCGGCGGAAATGCCCAGGAACCAGCGCGTGCCGTCCGCGTCGACGAACTGCATCGGACCGGACATGACCGCGACGTTCACGGACTCGAGCCAGTCCTCGAGGCTCTGTCCGTTGGCCTTCGGCTTGCAGACGACCTTGTCGCCCGTCAGCACCGCGCGCGCGGAGCGTTCCAGCGCCGGGGACCAGACCATCGCGACGGCAATCTGGTACTTGCCGCGGTTCCACGATTCGCTCTGCCGGATGCAGGTCACGCCGAACAAGGGCATTTCCGCGGCCGTCGCCATGCTCGAAACCTGCGTCTGGGATTTGAACTTCTCGACTTGCGCCTCGACGGCCGCTTTTTCTTCCGCGCTCGCCTCCTTCGCGTAGCCGCCCATGGACTCGACGAGGTCTTCCGCGCTGACTTCCGACTTCACGTACTCGATCATCTCGGCCTTGGCCTGCAAGACCGCGCGTTTCGCCGCCAAATCGCGCTGCGTCATCACGTCCGGCATGGTGGCCGGGTCCTTGCAGTCGAATTCCTCTTTCGTCACGACGATGAGGCGTTTCTTCTCCTTGTCCCAGCGGCCGATCTTCCAGCCCTTGTCCTTTATCCACGTCCGCACCTCTTCGGCGGCGTCGCGTGGAGCCGGAGCCGCCCGCTCGGCGGGGGCCGTCTCCTCGTACACGCGCACCGCTTCCACGCCGCCGTCGTTCACCACGACGGGTTCTTCCGCCTCCTGCGCCAGGGCCGCGCAGCTGCCCGCGGCCATCGCCGCCGCCATGATCCAACTCAGTTTTCTCTTCATTGTTTTTTGCCTTTCGGTTATGTTTTTCTAAAGGGGCACTCCGCCAACTCGATTTTCACCGACTGGACGTTAGGCAGCTCCTTGGCGGGGATGTCGAACCACACGCGCCGCTCGCACGCTCTCGCCCGGCCGCCAACCATCGGTGTCACATAGAAGCCAAACTGGTAAAGGTTCAGCTTGGGGTCCTTCGGGCCGAAACCGTCGCCGGACAGCCCGACGGCGCAGTTGAGCAGCGCCCAGTTGTCGAAAGCGAAGGAGGCCGCCGCGATTTCGCGGCCGGAGGCGTCGGCGAGGATGGCCCGGTAACGGGTGATTTGGCCGTTCGCGGCAAGTTCGTTGTACCACTGGGTCACAACAGAGGCGCATTCCACGGGAATCCGGTAGTGCCTGGCTTTCACGATGCTCCGGTCTCCGTTCATCTCCGTGATGGCCAGAACGTGGAAACAGCCTTGCTGTTGGAGTACTCCTTTGGCGAGACTGATCCGCCAGTCGTTGGTCCGGGTGGCGCTCAACCACCAAGCGAACCCCGAAGAAATGTCCATCTGGTAATCGCCGTTCCCCAGCCCCACGGCGTCGATGAAGACAAGCTGCTCTTGATCCTGCGGTTGGACGCCGTATTCTTTGGCCTCGCGGCTGGGCCAGGCGATTGGCCAACGGCTGGAAAGCTTGGTTTTGTTGAAAAACAGGACTTTCGGCGGTTCAAGGGCGACTTGTTCGAACACGGCGAGGAGCGACGGGAGGAACTGCTCGTAGTATTTTTGCTCGTCCAGCTTGACGCGGACAGGCAGATAGTACATGGTTTTCTTCTTGGCTCCTCCCCACGGTTTCGCTTCCGCAGCCATTGGAGTGGCGCCCACGAGCTTGACCGTCATCATCTGGGTGATGGGATTGACGCCGTCGAGGGCGTTGTGCACAAGCGCCGCCGCGTCCTTGTCCCGTTTCCGGATTGTGGTCGTTTTCGCGTTGATCTCCGTTGTGTCCTTGTGGGTGAATGTCTGCTTGAGCTTGAACGTCTGGGCGGGCATCAACCCTTCGAGTTTTCGGGTCAGCACCGTTTTCTTCACCACCGCGAGAATCTGGACTTCCAGCAGCCCTCGCCCCAGGTCGGTTTCCTTCTCGATGTCGTAGCGTTCGATGTAGGCGTTGGAGTGGGTCAGAATCTGGTCTTTCACCAGTTCCTGGTTCTCCATCAGCTGTTCGGCGTCGGCGTACAGTCCGACCGCCCGCTCGATGGCGTCCCGGTAGGCGTCTTCCAGCGCCTTCGTCCGGTTCGTCCCCGTCCCGCGGCCCATGACCGTCACCGTCTCGCCTTCCGCTGCGAACGCGACGACCGCCAGGACCAGCACGCTTGCAAACACTGCGAACAACTTCTTCATCATGGCTTTTCCTCCTGGTTTCATTCCGCCAGTTCGATTTTCACCGACTGGATGTTGGGCAATTCTTCGCGCGGAATGTCAAAGCCGACCCAGCGCTCCCGCGCTTTCGCTTTCATCGACACCATCGGCGTCAGGTACACGCCTTGAATGTCATCGGAGTGATGTTGCTTTGTCCCAAACAATTGATACGAGCTTCCCAACTCGAAATTGCAGAGAACCTCATTCTCAAATGTGATGGGATAGGCGGCAAGCAGCTCGCCCGTCCTGTCGGTGAACATGACGTTGTAAATGGTCGTGTTCGAATCGTAGCCACTGGAACCGATAATCCTTTGTTTCCACTCTTTGAACGCCTTTCCGCACTCCACGGGAAGGCGATAGTGCCGGGCCTGGACGACACTCCGGGCGGCATTCATCTTGACAATGACCACGACATGGACACAACCTTGTTCCTCCAAATGCTCCAACCAATAGACATCACTCCCGGAAAGGCCAGAGGTCATGTCGTAATCGGCGTTCCCGAGCATGACCTCGCCAACGGGCGCACCGTCCCGATTGGAATAGTCTTGCGTATTGGTATTGTTGCCCGGGTCGCCACTGCCAATGTATTCCTCGTATTTGCCCTGCAAATATTCCATTTTCTCGTCGTCTTCCGCATCGTTCTCGAAGCGTGCCTGCAAGAGAACGGTTTTGGGACGTTCCAGCGCAATCTGGTCGAATACGGCCAGTAACGACGGCAGAAACTCTCCAAAGTATTTTTGTTCATCCACGCTGACATTGAAACGCAAATACATCAAGTTTTTGTCACCGCCATGGATGTAGGCCTTTCTGATTTGCGGCTTCACCGGCGACAGCGACACTTTCATCAGCTGGGTGATGGGGTTCGCGTCCTTGAGGACGTTTTCAAGGAGCGCCTCGGCATCCTCGCCGCGCTTCTGGGTGGTGACGCTCTGCGCGTGGAGATTTTGCAGGGTGCTGCCAATCTGGAAGGTCTGCGAAGGCATCACTTCGGAAAGCTTCTTGGTGAGCGCCGAACGGTTGACGACCGCGAGAATCTGGATTTCCGTGAGGCCGTTGGGCCGGGTCTCTTCCTTCTTGATGTCGTAGCGCTCGATGTAGGCGTTGGAGTGGGTGAGGATCTGGTCTTGGACCAACTTTTCGTTCTTCATCATCTGCTCGGCGTCGACATACAGCCCCACTGCCCGCTCGATGGCATCCCGGTAGGCGTCCTTGAGCGCCTCCTCGCGGTTCGTCCCCATGCCGCGCCCCTTGACCGTCACGGTTTCTCCGCCCTGCGCCGGGGCCGCGGCGCGCGACGTGGTCGGAGCCGCGCTCCCGCCGAAGTCCACGGCAAAGGCATTATCCTGCCCGTCCATCGGCCTGGGAACATCGCGCGACTGGGCAGCCGCAACGGATGCGATGAAAAATCCTAAAAAAGCAATTCTGGCAAACTGCCAAATGATTTGTGAATGCGTCATTTCATTCTCCTGTCTTGGATTGTATCTTTCAAAACCGTGGGGCCATCGGGCAACAAAAAAGGCGCGGCTTTCATTCATGCCGAGCCCTGGGGTCACTACTCCCCGAAACAACACATGGGAAAGCACGCGCCGAGGCGCGTCCCTCGCGTGGGATGTTGTTTCGTCGAAAGAATGTAGTGAATTCGGGCTCGACGCCGCTTGCGAAAGCGGGATTTCAAATGGAAGCGTCAGTACTGGTCGTTGATTGTCTCCGAAGGGCAGGCGGAAACGCATTCCGACCGCCCCGTGGCAATAATGCACGGGGGAAAGGAGGGTGGCAAGCCTCAAACGCGGGCTTGGGGCGGAATCCTTGCCACCGAGGCAGGGGGGGCATTTTTGTAGCAATCGTCTCACAATCTCTTCCTTATCATCCGTATATCCGTAAGAAGAGTGGAAAATCTGACCCAAGATGGACTTGCCACTCGACGGGCGCGGTCGGTCCGGCATCGGGAGAGAAGGCCTCTCATAGGACGTAGGGGAGAATGAGAAAAAGCCAAATGGAGAGCCAAGCGACATGAAGCGCAACATCTACGCCGGCAAAGAGGCGTGGATGAGTCAGAAAGCCGCCCGCGATCCGAAAGAACACCTCGAACACAAACCAGGCGAGGTACAAGATTGTGCAGGGATTGTGGCATGGGCGGCAACCTTGGGCCATCAGCAAGACATCCCGCGTCACGCCACAGGCCACGCACGGACGGGCGAACGCTTTGGCGAACGGGCATTCCGACGGGAAAAAACAGGCCCTCGCGACGACGATTGCCAGCGAAACAAGCAGCAATGCCGCCGCGAGGCGGTTGACAAGCCTGTAAACGGCGCCAGGGACTTCAGAAGCTGAAGTCGCCGCTGCCGAACGACCGCTCGAAGTCACGCGAGGCCTCGGCGGCGGCATCCGCGGCCGCGTTGACGAACGCAATCCAGTAAAGGGCCACGACAAGGGCGATAAGGGACAGGATGGTGCCCACTGTCGCCAGGGTCGTGCTTTCGTCGGACGGGGTGAACCGGATTGCCATCAGGCAAACATACAGGGCGGGAATCGCGAACAGCCACGCATTTCCCCCCACGCACGGAACAAGGGACAGCAACAGGGCAAATGCGCTCACCACCAGACCGATGATCGAGGCGGTATGCGCGGATTTCGGATTCAGCTTCGGGAACATCCATCCGGGAAGCTTGTCCGCCATTTTTTTCAGGAAGCTCTTCTTCCCGGGAACGGCTTGCACGGGTGCGCCGGGGGTTTGGTTGGTTTCGGGGGTTGGACTGTTTTCCATTTTCGACTCCTTGGGTTGGGTGTTTTGTTGATTGCTTGAACCGATGGCTGCCGGATGACGGCAACAAAAAAGGCGCGGCCTTCTCTCATGCCGAGCCCTGGGGTTACCACACCCCGAAACAGAACACAGGAAAGCACGCGCCGAGGCGCGTCCCTCGCATGGGGTACTGTTTCGTCGAATGAATGTGGTAATTTCGGGCTCGACGCCGCTTGCGAAAGCGGGATTTCAAATGGAAGCGTCAGTAGTGGTCGTTGATAGTCTCCGAAGGGCGGGCGGGAACGCATTCCAGTCGCCCCTCGGCAATAATGCACGGGGGGATGAAGGATGGCAAGCCTCAAACGCGGATGCGCGGCGGAATTCTTGCCGCCGGAGCACGGGAGGCATTTTTCGAACAATCGTCTCATGATTTCTTCCCTTCATCCGTATATCCGTATGGAGGGAGGGGAATCTGACAAAAAGGGGCAATTTTTTCAACAGAGACGACAGAAACGACAGAAGTCGACAGAGTTTGCCGCCGGGATGCCCGGTGGCGTCTTCGTCGTTTCAGTCGATTCTGTCGTCTCTGCCGCTCCGCCGGGGCTAGGGTGGCGGCTCCGCATTCCCCTCTTCGCGCCGTCCGTCGCAGGTGGGCCAGCGCGAACAGCCCCAGAAGGGCATCCCGCTGCGAGGGCCGGAACGGGCAGTGCGTTTTCGCATTGCCGCGCCGCATTTCGGACACATCGGTGCCTCCGCATCGCGAACGGCGAGCCGGGTCGCGGTCATGCGCTCACGGAAACCACCCGACTGGGCAAACATCTCTCCCAGCCGCCGAAGCAGATGCGTCAGCATGCCGACGGTCCGTCGGCAAAGGATCAGCAACACGTTCGCGGCGCGCGCCTCATCCTCGGAGATAAGCGGAGCCAGGCGGCGGCGTTGTTCCAGCAAGTAGGTGCACGAATCGTGCACGGGATCTGGCCAGTCGCCGTGGGGGGCGAACCGCCAGTCTGCCACGGCGCGCGCCTCCGGCGAGTCAAGCGCCCACGGCGCTTTTCCACGCGAAAGCAGGGCCATCTCGTAGTCGCCCATCAGCTCCACGAGGCTTGCCCGCGCCACGTCCATGAGCCTCATTTCGTCGGCTTTCGACGTGGCGGCGCGCTGAGACCCCTCCATGATGTTGGCCCGGCCGGAGCGGGCGGCCTGCGTCATTTGGTCGTACTGGCGGCCTTTGGGGTCATTGCCGTGGTTCAGGAACCGCTCGCACCAGGCCCGCGTCTCCAGCTGGATGAGGGAAGCCATCAGGAACGCATCAAGTTTGCGGTATCCGCCGCATGGATCAAGGAGAGGTTGCATCGGGCAAGACCATAACAGAACGGATGTTTGTGAACAAGGGTTTTTTCGACAGAGACGACAGAATCGACAGAAGTCGACCGATTCTGCCGCCGGGATACCCGGCGGCGTCTTTGTCGTTTCTGTCGTGTCTGTCGCCCCCACTTTCCCCTTGCCGCCTCTTCTCCCGCGCCGTATCCTCCCGGCATGACACGTTTCCCTTGCAACCCCGGCTCCACCCATTCCAGCGTCCTCGAAGGCATCCGCGACCCTGGGAACCGCACGGCGTGGGAGCGCTTCTTCGACCAGTACGCCCCCTACATCCACGCGCTCGCCCGGCGCCGCGGACTGCGGCACGCCGACGCCGAGGACGTCGTCCAAACGGTCCTTTCCGAAATCGTTGGCAAGATGCGCGAGTTCGACTACGACCGCCAAAAGGGCCGCTTCCACGTGTGGCTCGCCGAGGCCACCCGCTACCGCGTCGAAGACGCCCTACGCCGCAATGTCCGCCTCGACGCCCACGAAATCTCCTGCCCGGCCCCGGATGTCGCCGCCCCGGACGCCTTCGCCGCCCTCGCCGAGGAGGAATGGCTCGCCCTCGTCCGCCAGCGCGCCCTCGAACGGCTCCGCGAGGAGGTCTCCCGCCGCCAGTTCGAGCTCTTCCACGCGGTCGTCATCGAGGAATGGCCCACCGAGAAGGCCATGCAGGTGTTCGACGCCTCCCGCGCCGCCGTCTACCAGGCCAAGCATCGCATCCTCCCCCGCTACCGCGAACTCCTCCGCGCGGTCGTGGACGAGCTCGAAGCCCCGCCTTCCACCCCGTCCGAGCCGTGACAGCCCCCGCCGTGCTCGCCGACCTCTTTCCGGGTGTCGATTTCCTCGCGCGAATCGGTGCCGGGGCCTACGGTGAGATCTGGCTCGCCCGCTTCCCCGGCGAGGTCTGCCGCGCCGTCAAGCTCGTCGCCGCCGATCCCGCCCGCCCCGATTCCGCCGCCCGCGAACATCACGCCTGGCGGCTCCTCCGCTCGCTGGCGGCCCCCGCCGACCCGCTCGTCCCGATCCACCCCGCGCTGGTGCCGCTTCTCGACCTCCGCGAAACCCCGGACGCCTTTGGCGTCGTCATGCCGCTTGCGGATTCCCTGCGCCCCAACTGGGTCGCCTCCCCCGCCGACTACGCCCCGCGGACGCTCTCCGCCGAACTCCTCGCCCGCCGCGCGCTCCCGCTCCCCGAATGCCTCGAACTCGCCGAACGCCTCGCCTCCGCCCTCGACTTCCTCCAGCGCCACTGCCTCGTCCACCGCGACATCAAGCCTTCCAACGTCCTCTACCTCGACGGGAAGCCGGTCCTCGCCGACCCCGGCCTGCTCGCCGACACGCGCGAGGCCTCCTCCGTCGTCGGCACCCCGGGGTATGTTCCCGGCGAGCAGCACGGACGCTTCCCCGCCGACCTTTTTTCGCTCGGCGTCCTCCTCTCCGAGGCCGCCACCGGCCGCAGCGCCACCGAACTCGGCTACGCGCCTGTCGAGGAAGCCGACACCGGCCACCCCCTCTACGCGCGATTTCTCGCCCTGCTCCGGCGCGTCACCGACCCCAATCCAGCGCGCCGCCCGCAGACCGCCGCCGCCTTCCTGAAGGAGCTCCGAGCCCTTTCCGCGGCGCCGCCGCGGCGTCACCGCATCTTGTCCTGGCTTCTTCTTGCTCTCGCCGCCGCCTTCCTCGCGGTCATCTTCCTGCTTTCGCACCGCCCACTCGCTCCAGCCCCTGCCGGGGGCGAGGACGAGCCCCCGGCCGACGTTTCACCCGAAGCCGAACCGGCACCCCTGCCTGCGAGGGATTCGACAGAAACGACAGAGACAGAGACGACAGAGACTGGAGGGACAGGAGGCGCGGAAGCGCACCCCGGAACCTCCGTCGATTCTGTCGATTCCGTCGTCTCTGTCGATTCCGTCGCCCGCCCCTCGCTCCCTCCTCCGGCTCCCCTTCCCGCGACGAACCGCCCGCTCCTCTATATCTCCAGCGACATGGCCGACGCCGGGGCCTTCCTCCAGCTCTACACCGACCGCATCCGCGTCGGCCTCCCCCTCCGCGGGTTCACCACCGACGATGCCGCCCTGCTCCTCGTCCTGCCACCGGACGACCCCGCTTTTGCCACCTCAGACAACTGGACCGGTCCCGCCCCTTGGCAACTCGTTCCCCTCGTGCCTGTCAACGCCGACAACACCCCGCCGACCGCCAAGCAAGACCCCGTTTTCCCCACCGATGCCCCATATCCCGGTCGCTCCACGCACGCCGCCATCGCATTTCTCCCCGGTGACGCACCTTATCCCGAAGCCATCTTCTTCCTCCCGAATCCCCCCTATGTCTGGGAAGCGCGCCTCGCCAACCTGCCCCATGCCACCTTCGAAGACCTCGAACACCTTTGGTGGAAAGCCTGCGAACTCCCCCGCATCGACCGCGAATCCGGCGAAATGCTGCGCGAAGTGGAATCCAACCCGCGCCTCAGGGGGGACTTCCTCTGATCACATAATAATCGTAGAAAACTAGCCCGCATTTCCACGTTCGACCTCGATTTGAACTTTTTTCGGGGGGGGCGAATGTGAATTTCCTAGGAAATTCTGTGTTTGAGTGTCCTGAAATGGGCGAAATGGCGTGTAGTGTAGACCTGCCCTATTGACCGTGTA
>JAFTAH010000133.1 GCA_017458625.1 Kiritimatiellia bacterium
GCCCCAGATCCGCGCCCCCTACCGCCATACCCCCGAATACTACCGCCGCCGCCGCGCCCAAGCCCGCGCCGAGGCCGAATACGTCTGCAAGACCTTCCACTTCGGCCTCGGCGGCGACCTGGCGACGGCCACGGCCGAACTTGTTGTCGGGGGCGCCTGGATTCTCATCCGCAGCATCTGCCAGCTGGGCATCCATGCCCTCCAGTCGCACCAGGCCAAGCAACGCCGGGCCGCCATGACCCGCCAGATGGCCAAGATCCATCTGCCCACGCCCGACGCACTGGAAGCCCGCTGGCATCGCACCCGGCGCAAGTCGCTCAAGGAAGCCCTCCGGCTCGGGGCCATGCTCATGCTCATCGCGGACACCACCTCCAACGCCATTAAGCTGGACCAGAACGGCAAGCTGGTCGGGCGCGGCACCGGCCTCAAGGGCTGGCTGAAGGCCTATTGCCCCACCATCCCCTATTCGACGGCGACGCGCTACAAGCGTCTGGCGGAACAACTGCTGCTGCTATTGTCCCTCAAGGGCGAAGGGGCGGGCGCGGCAATGGCCTGGGTGCTCCCGGAAGAGGGGCACACGTGCCCTCTTGCCCGCAAGCAACGCAAAACGGCATCGGAAATCGCCAAGGTCCGGGCTTGCGTGGACAAGTTGCTCGAGTTCCACCCCAGCCAGCGCAGCTTGGGCAAGGTGCTCCGGCGCGAACTGGAGTGCTCCGGTCAAATCAGTTAGGGCTGGGATGAAAAAGGCAAAAGGACAACGGTTTTCACGTAAACTCATATCTATTTGCATCGCCCCGTGCTGGAGCAGGAAGCACACGCCATCTCAGATCATCGAGAGGGCGTCCACGTTGATGGACAGGCTGTCGGCCTTGGGCAGGCGGAACGTGGGAAGAACCTGGCGGAGCAGGATGGGGATGTCTCTTGGCGAGGGGCCGCGCAAGGTGATGTGGATGCGGTATTTCGTTTTCGCCTTCGCCAGCGGCGCGGGGGCGGGCCCGTCGATTTCCAGGGCTTCGGGATGAGGGGTGGCCCGCAGGCGCTGGGCCAAGGCTGCCGCGAGCTCGTTCAGTCGCTTTTCGTCCGGCCCCGACAGCGTGAGCAGGGTCAGCCGCGCAAAGGGCGGATAGCCCAGCTGGCGCCGGAACTCGACCTCCTGGTCATAGAAGGTCGCATAGTCGTTGTGCCGCGCGGCCGTGATGGCATAGTGCACCGGATTGAACGTCTGGAAGAAGACGTCCCCGGGCGTATCCCCTCGCCCGGCACGCCCCGCCACCTGCGTCAGCAACTGAAACGTCCGCTCCGCCGCCCGGAAGTCCGGCAACTGCAACGACGTGTCGGCACCAATCACTCCCACCAGCGTGACGTTCGGGAAGTCCAGCCCCTTCGCAATCATCTGCGTGCCAATCAAGATGTCGATGTCCCCCCGCCGAAACCGCCCCAGAATGTCCTCGTGCGCATGCTTGGCGGCGGTTGTGTCGGCGTCCATCCGCTGAATCCGCGCCCCCGGGAACAACTTCCGCGCCATCAGCTCCACCTTCTGGGTGCCGAGCCCCTTCATCTTGATGGTCAGCGCCCCGCAATCCGGATTGGTGCACCGCGCCGGTGCCGGGCGCATGCGCCCACAGACATGGCACACCAGCATTCCGGTCGTACGGTGATACGTCATCTTGACCGCGCAGTCCGGGCACTCCTCGACATGCCCGCAGACGGGGCACATGACATTGGTGGCGAATCCCCGCCGATTCAGGAACAGGATGGTCTGCTCGGCGCGGTCCAGCCGGGAGCGGACGGCCTCCTCGAGTTCGGCGGAGAACACCCGCAACGCCTGGTTCTTCTCCTGTTCCGCGCGCATGTCGACGACATGGACGCACGGCAGGAGGCAGCCGTCCACCCGCCGCGGCATCGCCACCAGCCGGTAGCGGCCCGTCTGCGCATTGCGGTACGACTCCAGCGACGGGGTCGCCGACCCGAGCAGCACGCAGCAGCCCTCCATGCTTCCCCGCATCACGGCGACGTCCCGGGCGTTGTAGCGGGGAGCCTCGTCCTGCTTGTAGGCGGGCTCGTGCTCCTCGTCGACCACCAGCAGCCCCAGGTCCTTCACTGGCGCGAACAGCGCACTCCGTGCCCCGACCACCACCCGCGCCCGCCCGCTGGCAATCCGCTGCCATTCGTCGTAGCGCTCTCCGTCCGACAGATGCGAATGCAGCACCGCCACCGTCTCCCCAAACCGCCCGATGAACCGTTCCATCGTCTGCGGCGTCAGCGAAATCTCCGGGACCAGCGCGATAGCCCCCTGCCCGCGTTCCAGTGCCCGCGCGATCGCCTGCAAGTACACCTCGGTCTTTCCCGAGCCCGTCACGCCGTGCAGCAACACCACGCCGGGCTTGGGCTTGTCCATCTCCTCACCGATGGCGGCCAGCGCGAGCTGCTGGTCGGCTTCCAGCGACTTGGGTTCCGTCCTGACGACCTTGGACGCGTCCACTCCCCGCCAGCGGATGCCC
Organism: Kiritimatiellia bacterium; assembly: GCA_017458625.1. Classification (GTDB taxonomy): domain Bacteria; phylum Verrucomicrobiota; class Kiritimatiellia; order CAIQIC01; family Lenti-01; genus RGIG3636. The sequence continues at coordinate 2,502 of JAFTAH010000133.1, forward strand.
TGGTCGAGCAGGAGCAACCCTCGTCCCGCCAGCGTCCGGAGCGCGGCCATGGTCGCCCCCGTCTCCCGCAACAATGCCGTTGCCTCCAGCCACCGCGAGGGTTCCGTTTCGCCTCTGGCCACGCCTGCCGGCAAGTCAAGAGAATTCGGTTGTGCGTCCGCCGTTTTTCCCCTGTCGCCGCCCTCGCCATGGTCTGACGCGGCCGTTTCCGCCAGCAACTGCCGGAGCACCGCCGCCTGTCTCGGGGCACGCTTTTGCAACGCCTCGACAGCCGCCGCAAGGCCCGCCGCAGGAACATCCGGGTTCGCCCGCACCATGATGCGCTTCTCGAACCCCGCCCCCTCGCGCCGCACCGGGGCCGGAATCGCGGCCGCCAAGGCCCGCTCGAACGGGGCCGCGTAGTACGCCGCGATCCATCGCGTCAGCCGCACCATCCGTTCGTCGAAGAGCGGCGCGTCCGACTCCAGCCCCGCCAGCGGCTTCAGCGTCATCCCCTTGGCCGCCGCATACGCCGACGTCTCCGCCAATGCCGTCACGAATCCCCGCGTCATCCGCCGCCCGAACGGAATCCGGACGACCGACCCGACGCGCACCTTTTCCCGCAGCTCCGCCGGAATCGCATAGTCGAACTCCCGGTTGAGGGCGATCTCCGTCAGCACCCGTGCGATGGTTCCCGCCCCCCCGGCACCTTCCCCGGGGCCTAGGGCCCCCTCGTCCGTCCTCGCGTTCATGCTGCCGTCCCGCCCGCGTCCCGTGTCACTTCATCCCCCGCGTCAGGAAGATGACGCTGGCGAAGATTGCGACAGTCATGGCAAGCGACAAGAAAGCGTTCACGACTCGCCCCCTCCGGTCGCGGCCGCCGGGGGCACGATCACGAGCCGGATACCGTTCACGGCCCCTCGTGCATTCCCCAGATAGCCATACGAGGCCATCGTCGTGACCCGCGTGGGATCGCCCGTGTCGAATCCGCCCCCGAACCATCCCCCGAACGCCTCATGGTCCCCCGGCTTCACCGTCGTCTCCCACACGTTGCCGCCCACCCCGAACAGTCCCCAGTCGTTCTCCCCCGAAGCCGTCACCGGACACGTCGCCACGAAGCCGTCCCGGTAGTTCTCCAGCACCTGCACCGGTCCCGACGTCTGCTCCTTGAGCACGGCGTCCGCGTAGTTCCCGAACCGTGGCGGCAGGCGCGAACCCCAAGGATACTCGCGATCCGTCCCCGCCTGCGCATAGCGCACGAACTCGCGGGTCTCCGGCAACCGCACCTCGTAGCCCGCCGGGATCCGTCCCGCCTCGTGTTCCCGCCGATCGAACCACGCCGCGAACGCCACCGCCTCCTTGAACCGCACCCGCACCACCGGCTGCTCGTCCTCGTTGAGCGTCAGCCCCTCGTATTCTCCGGAGTCGTGTTCCGGCTCCATCTCCCGGTACTCCCGGTTCGTCACCTCGAACCGCCCTACCCAGCAATGCATCGTCGGCACCCACACGAACTCCATCCCGTCCGACGCCCGATAGTTCCGCCCCTCCTCCAGCGTCTCCGTGCAGTCCGTCAGCGCCGCCACCTCCTCCACTTCGACCGTCACCTCCGTGATGGGCCCGCCCGCCGCCGCCGGAGCCACGTCATGCACTACCATCCGTCCGCCCTGGTGGTCATGCAGCAGCTTCACTCCGTACACGATGCCGGCCGCCAGCCCCGCCGCCAGACCGATCGCCAGCACCACCAGCGCCACCATCCCCATCCGCCGCCAGAACACCCGACGCTCCATGACTCCGATGCCCCGCCGCCGCAGCACGCGTTCCCCGCTGAACGCCCGTGCGAAGTCCGCGCACGAGGCAAAGCGGGCGCTCCGCTTCCTCGACAACCCCCGCCGCAACGCCTCCAGGGCCCGGGCCGGGAGCCTCTCCTTCGCGCCCGCCGGCGGCACCGGATCCCCTCCCGCTGGCGGCGGTTCCCCGAACACCACCTGCCACATCAGCGCCGCCAGTGCATATTGGTCCGACGCATCATCCTCCGTCCACTGCCGCGACACGATTTCCGGGGCCAGATAGCCCAGCCACTTGCCGCTCCCCTCCCTTGCGTCTCCCAGCACCGTCCGGCGACCGCCGCCCAGGTCCGCCCGGATGCCGAATCCGGCCAGATCCGCCAAGGAGCCGTCCTCCCACACCGACACCGCCCCGGGACGGATGTTGGCGTTCACCACGCCTCGCTCATGCGCGTAGTCCAATACCTGGGCCAGCGACGCGGCCAACCGCGTCGCCTCCTCGTACGGCCGTCCGTGCTCGGCCGAATGCGCCAGCACGATGGACAGCGGATAGCCCTCGATCGGGTCGCACAACACGTAGTACTGCTCCCCCACCGTGAACAGCTGCCGTGCCGCCGACAGCCCGTTGAAATGCAGCCGGCTTGCCTTCGCCACGCTGTCCCGCAGCGCCCGCAGCGTCCGTTTCGACCGCCGCACATCACGCCGCAGGGCCAGGATCCGTACCGGCGGCAGCTCCTCCGCCACGTCGTCTGCACCGTCTTCCGCCCCCTCCCCGAGATCCTCCGCCAGCCAGAAGTCGCCCCACCCCGACCGATACAGCACCGCGTCCAGCCGATACCGATGCAGCAGCACCACGCCCTCGTGAGGCCCGTCCGCCGCCGCCCCCTCCGCAATGCCTCGCTGCAACTTCTGATCTTGCTCGTGTACTTCCGCCATGACACTCTCTTCATACCCCTTGCGGCCCTTCCTTGCAATCCAATTCTCCGCCCCCCCGCAGTTCCGCTTGTCATCCCCGTCTTCCCTCTGCTACGCTCCGTCCGTCAGCCATCCCTCTTCCTCGCTGCTATTCCCCATGATTGCCGAACATCACATCGGAACGTTCCTCCTCGAGTTCTTCCTCCTCCTGCTTCTGGCGCGCGGGGCCGGCGAACTCTTCAAGCGCTGGAAGCTCCCCGCCGTCACCGCCGAGCTGCTGGTCGGCATTCTCCTAGGTCCCACCGTCCTCGGCCGCTTCTGCCCCGCCTTCCACGTCTGGCTCTTCCCCCAGGACGAAACTCTCCAGATCATGCTCGGCACCGCCTCCTGGCTTGGCGTCTTCCTCCTCATGCTCGACACCGGCCTCGAGATCGACTTCTCCCTGGCCTGGCGCCACCGCACCCCCGCCCTGGCCATCGCCCTCTGTGGTCTCGTCCTGCCTCTCGCCGTCGCCTACCCCCTTTTCCGCCTCCTCCTGCCCCGCATCATGCCCCCGGGCCTCCCCTCCCTGACCCTGCTCGCCTTCTTCCTGGCCACCGCCGCCGCCATTTCCGCCATGCCCGTCGCCGCCCGCGCCCTCCGCGACCTCGGTCTACTCAAGACCGATGCCGGCCTGCTCACGCTTTCCGCGCTGGCCGTCAAGGACATCCTCTGCTGGGTGCTCTTCGCCGTCCTGCTGGCGCTCGCCACCAACCCCGGCGCCTCGCCCCTGCCCCGCGCCGCCGCCATCTTCGCCGCCACCCTGGGCTTTACCGCGCTTGTCCTCGTCCTGGGACGCCCCCTCTCCAATCGTCTCTTCACCTTCCTCCGCGACCACCACTGCCCGGAGCCCTCCACCTCCCTGACCCTCATCCTCCTCCTTGGCCTGCTCTTCGGCACCCTCACCGCGCGCCTCGGTGTACACGCCCTCTTCGGCTTCTTCCTGGCCGGCGTCCTCATGGGCGAATCCCCGGCCCTCGCCGAAGGCACCCGCACCACCATCACCCAGATGGTGCACGCCATCTTCGTCCCGCTCTTCTTCGTCTCCATCGGCCTCCGCACCGACCTGGCCGCCGACTTCAGCCTCCCGCTCGTCCTGCTCCTGACCCTCCTTGAGATGGCCCTCCGCTACCTCGGCACCGACCTCGGGGCCCGTCTCGCGCACGTCGCCCGCCCCAACCGCGCCCTGGTCGCCATCGCCCACACCCCGGGCGGCATGATGGAGATCGTCCTCGCCCTGCTCGCCTATGATGCCGGCCTCCTCCCTGCCTCCCTCTACGTGGCGATTCTCGCCTCCGCCATGCTCACCAGCCTCCTGATGGGCCCCTGGCTCTCCCTCTTCCTCACCCTCCGCACCCGCGCCCACGACGCGGTGCTGGCCGCCCGGGCCGCCCGCGTCGCCGCCCGGGCCGCCGCCGCGGCCGCCGCCGCGCCTGCCCCCGTCTTCCTCTCCCGTGTAGCCGAAGCCCTGCTGCCCCCCGCCCACGTCCTCCTCGACCTCCCCGCCGCCGACCGTCCCGAAGCCCTCCGCCTCCTGGCTGCCGCCGCCGCCGACCGCCTGGCCGCCCCGGAGCTCGCCCAGAAGATTCTCGACGCCGCCCTCGCCCGCGAACGCGCCATGGGCACGGGTCTCGGCGACGGCATCGCCATTCCCCACGTCCGCCTCCCCGAAATCCCCACTCCCGTCCTCCTCCTCGCCCGCCCCCGCTACCCCATCGACTGGGACGCCCCCGACTCCCGCCCCGCCGACCTCCTCTTCTTCCTCGTCGATCCCGTCGGCGACTCCGACAACCACGTCGCCATCCTTTCCCGTATTGCCAGGGCCATGTCCCGACCCGCCGCCCGCGACGCCCTCCGCTCCGCCGCCTCCCCCGACGACGCCGCCACCCGCTTCGCCGTCCTCTAGCCCGCATTTCCACGTTCGACCTCGATTTGAACTTTTTTCGGGGGGGGCGAATGTGAATTTCCTAGGAAATTCTGTGTTTGAGTGTCCTGAAATGGGCGAAATGGCGTGTAGTGTAGACCTGCCCTATTGACCGTGTA
>JAFTAH010000134.1 GCA_017458625.1 Kiritimatiellia bacterium
CCGGCGCCCGCACCGCCGCCACCGCCGCCGCCCGCGCCGCCGCCGCCGTTCTTGAAGTTCCACCCGCTAATCTCGGCATTGCCGCCGCCCGCGCCGTTGCCGCCGCTCGCCGCATTGCCGCCTGTCGCCGTCAGCGTCCCCGCGCCGGTGACGTAGAGCGTCACGTCCGAAGGAAGCCGGATGCCCGCCCCGGCGCTCGAACGGCCCGACGCCGCCCCGCCCTGCACCGTCAGCGAAGCCCCTTCCGGGATGTTGATGACCACGCGGTTGCCGGCCGTGCCGTCCCGGCGGACCACCGTCAGCCCGTCGCGCGTCGCCGCGCCCTTGATGGGGACATTCCCGTCTACCGTGTAAACCGTCCCGCCGTAAAGCGTCGTCGTGTCCTTATTAATCGTACCTGTATCCATGGCCGCCATCGCCGCGGCCGCGAACAAAGTTGAAAAGGTGAAAAGTTGAAAAGTTGAAAAGAGTTTTTCCGTGGATTTCATCGTTTTGACCTTCATGTTCTGCAAATTGTTCATCTTGTTGAACCTTTCAACCCTTCAACCTTTCAACTTTTCAACTCCCCCTCAGGGGTTCCCGAACGCCGTCCCGAAAATCGTCTGCGCCTGGCTGCCGCCGTCCTCGATGCGGCCCCCTGCCGGCACGATCACCGTGAACGCGCCGTCGGGGCCGTCGTAGGTCAGGAACATGTCGCACGGCGCCGAATCCGGCGCATACTTGAACCCGTCCTGCGTGAAACTCGCCGGCCAGTTCGGCCGCGCCGCCGTCACGCCGCGCACCGTGATCGACGACCCCGAGCCGCCGCCGATCTCCCGGTCCTGCACCTTCGTCAGCGTGCAATCCTTCGGGAACGCCGCGAGCGTCGCGCCCTCCTGCACCGTCACGCTGCCGACCGCCGCCGCGTCGATGGAGACGCCGTCCGCCACCGCCCCCGCCGGCGCCAGCACCACGTCCGCCGCCTGCGTCCGGGCCGCGAGCGCCGCCCGCACCCCCGTCGAAATCCGCTGGCGGGGCGAAAGTTCCTCCGCGTCCGGCGGCGTCAGGCCGATTTCCGCCGTCCCCTTGACCGCGCCCATCGCGTCGGCGAGCGACCGCCCGATGCCGTCGGGGTCGGTCCCCTCCGTGTCCGACAGCTCCGCGTAGAAAAGCCCGTCCTCGTCGACCGGCACCCGCAACGTCCGCGCCCACAGCGCCACCTCGGGATTCGCCGTGTCGTAGAGCCGGAACGTCAGCTCCATCGCCCCCGTCGCCTCCACCCCCGCCGGCCGCACCAGCACCCCCCTGTACGTCAACACTTGCGGAACTTCGCCCCACGCAACAGCCGCAAAGGAGGCAATCAAAAGCGAAACTTTCAGTATTCTCTTCATGGTTCCAATCCTTTCCAAATGATTTTTTTGCCACAAAGAACACAAAGCACACAAAATTTCCTTTTCCTTCTTTGTGTCCTTTGTGCTCTTTGTGGCCAAAATCTTCATTCTTCAAACCCTCGTCCGTCATCCTTCCCCGCCAGTTTCCTGCACTGGAACTTCTCGGAGCCGAAATTGACCAAAAGCCCGTGGCGGATGCCCGTGGCTTTGAGATAATTCAACAGTTGCGCGACATGCGCCTGCGTCAGGGAGGACACGGCTTTCAACTCCACCAGAATCCCGTCGACCAGCAAGTCCGCGATGTAGTCGCCGATGACGAATCCATCCTCATCGGACACTTGGATTGGAACCTGCGTTTGGACATCCATCCCGGCTTTTTCCAGCCGGTGCGCAAGGGCGTTTTCATAGACCTTCTCCAGAAACCCAACCCCCAGATACATATGGAGATCGTAGGCCACCTGCCGAATCCTGTCGCAAACTTTGTTTGCCTCTTCATCCGTCATCAGCTCAATCCCTCTTTCTCTCTTTGTGCCCTTTGTGGCCTTTGTGGCCAAAAATCACTCGATCTCTCCCGCCGCCAGCACCCGCTGGAGCACGAACGTCCCCAGCGAATGAATCGGCTCCTTCGCGGTCAGCCCGCCCACCGTCCACTCCACGAATCCGGCCGTCTTCTCTCCCGGCGTCCGTTCAAATGCCACCGGCTTCGACGGGTCGTTGTTCTCGTGCCACGAGAACACCATGCGGTTCGAAATGCTCCACAGCTCCGGCTTCACCGGGTTCGCGTAATTCCCGAAATCGTCGCCGCTGGGCGTTTCGCCCGAGTAGTCCGCGGTCTTGCCGTCGTGGTCCGGGTGCCACGCGTGGCGGAACGGATTGTCGCTCGCGCGCTCCGCCACGGTCCACTCGAACGCCACGCTGTCGCCGAACGCCCCCTCCTTTTTCTCCACCACCGGCTCGTCGATGCTCATCATCACCGTCGAGAAGCGGTGCGCGTTGGGCACCTCCTCCGCCGGGACCGATTCCAGCTCGCGGAACAGCCGCGGCGTCCCGTTCGTGTCGTAGCCCGCGGCCACGCGCTGCAGCAGCTTCACCGAGCCGTCCGGGGCCACGTGCATCATCACCGACATCTTCAGCGTCCCGCCCGCCTGCACCGGCAGCGGGTCGTCCAGCCGCGAAACCGCCTCCAGCTGGATGGTGCCGCACCAGAGCCCCGCCGGGAACTTCGCCGGCGACTCCGCGTCGTCCGCCGCCGCCACTGTGACGGGCACCCGCACGCGCATCCACGACCCCGAGAGGTCGTCGATCACCAGCACCGCCCCGTATTCGCGCCCCTCCGCCATCGCTAGGCGGTCCACGGAAAACATCTCCGTCACCGACTCCCCGGGCGCCAGCTCCACCTCCCACGTCGTCCCCGGCGCCAGCTCCGTCCACTCCGGATCCGCCATCAGGTCCGTGCTCGCCAGGCGCCGCTTGAGCCCCGGCGGGTAGGCCTCGCCCGCCAGCTCCGACTTGCCCACCCAGAAGCGCAGCGTCCGCGTCTGCGTCCCCGCGTTCTTCACCTGAACGGGCGCCTGCGAATCCGTGCCGAACGACACCCGCGCCGGGCCGACGAACCCGATGACCCCGCCCCAGTCCTCCGACCGCTCCGCCGTCGCCCCGTAGGCGCGCCCCGATGCCACCTTCGGCTGCCCCATGAACGCCACCGACTTGAAATTCGGCACTTCGCCCGTCCCTCCGCTCACTTGGTAGAGCGCCCCGTCCGCCCCGTAGGGTCCTTCGCCGAAGTAGGCCGACGCCGCCACCTGCCGGTCCTCCCACAGCGACACGCCCACCAGATTCATGAAATCGCCCTGCCGCGTGTCCCGCCACGTCGCCGACGGTGCCTGCGGAATCCCCGTCACCTTCACCGACAGCTCAGACTGGCCCCCCAGCTTCGAGCCGTCTACATAGATCAGGTAGCACCGCCCCCCGGCCAGGTCCTGCAAGGTCGAGCCCTCCGCGTCGCCGCGCACCCACGTCTGGTAGGACACCGGCTTCTGCAGGATTTCCGACCCGTCGTCCGCGTATTGCCGCGTCGAGGCGTAGGCATCCCCCGCGTAGGCCATCACCGTCGTCACCGCCGCAGAAGAAAACACCTTCGCGCACGACGCGTCGTCCGTCGTCGCCTCGTTCCCGTCGTCCGGCGTCACCTCCAGATACACCGCATTCCAGCCCGCCGACAGCTTCAGCGTCTGCGACACGTGCGACGCCTGCGCCGTCCCCGCCGCCAGCAACGCCGCCACCGCCAAAAATCCGACAACCGACAACTGCTTTTTCATGTCACTTCGCCTCCAGAACGTAGAACCCTTGCGCCGCGTCGCCCGCGGGCGTCATCCAAATCGTGGTCTCCCCAACCCCGTCCGGGTCCGCCGACGGCACCACCTGCTCCAGCTCCGCCCCCTCCGCGCCCGTACGCACCTTCTGCGCCAGCCACTCCGGATTCGTCAAGTCCTTCGCCGCCTTCACCCCGTACACGTGCCCGCCCACGTACTCGAACGACAGCGCCGCCTTCCCCTCCGCCACCGCGATCGACCGGATCGCGAGGTGGTCGCTCGCGTCGAACGGATTCGTCCCCGCCAGATACTCCGCGTAATTCGACTGCCCGTCCTTGTCGTAGTCCGCGAACGGATCGTAGTCCTTCCCCCCGAACTCCGCCTCGTCGGCCATCCACGCCTGGATCGCGTCCACGTAGGCCTGCGCCACCTCGTTCGTCTTCGTGCCGTCCGCCGAGACGTAGCGCTGCACGTCCACCAGCCGCAGCGTCACCGACTGCGCCTCGCGCGCCCCGCCCACCGTCAGCGGCTCCGACCCCACCATCAGCCCGCTCGGCTCCACCAGCACGCACTCCAGTTGGTCGCCCACCGCGCACGTCGAATCCGTCGCCTCCGTCGAAAGCGGAATCCGCAGCGTGAAATTGACCCCGCCCGCCGACGCGTCCCGAACCTTCGTCTCCGCGATGGCCACCCCGTTCGAGTTCACCGCGCGGATTGAAATGCCCCGCGACGCCGGCAACAGCACGTTCCGGCCGTTCTCGTCGAAGCCGCGCACCGACCCCTTCACTACGTGCGTCCCCACGGGGAAATTCGGCGCCGCCCACGCCGCCGCCGGCAACAGCAGCAAAACGGCCAGTTTCCTGAGCATCTTCATTGCACTTCCTCCTGAATCGACCTGTTCACGCAAACCCAAAGCCCCCTCCCCCATACTCCCTGACTCCTGACTCCTGCCCCCCCTGACGCGCTTGCCCAACGTCCCCCGACGACACCCCTACCCCCCACCGCCGCGCCCTCCGCGCCGATGACATCCCGACGCCTTTCCCGCGCCGCCTGCTGCCGTTGGTCCGTCTTCCTCATTTCTCCTGCAACACCTCCCCCATCCTCTCTCCCCACCGTCCAAAAGTCAATTCATTTTGGCCATCCGACCGCTTCAGCAGCTCCACCTGCCAGCGCGCCCAGTACAGCTCCACGACCGTCGCTGCCGACCACTCGAAGTTGTTCGTCAGGTACACCATCTCCCGCTTCTTCTCGTCCTCCTCCACCTTCGCACGGATCCGACGCAGCGTCTCCGGATTCGATTTGGCCGTGCGGGTTCCCTAATGCGGATTGTCTCGTCCGACAGCACGTTCTTCGGCAGCTTGCGCTTGGCCACGTGCCGCACGACTTTGTAGAGCATCCGGTCCTTTCCCAGAACAACGTCTCCGCCACTGCCGGGGCGCGCGTGCGGTTGGCGTTCGAGAAGGTGTTGCGGCGGGCGGGAAGAAGTCCCCTTTTGTGTGCCCCCCTCTCCTCCTCTCCCCCTCTCAAACCGCACTCAACGCGCGGCGGTGCGAACGCCTATGGAATGGTAGTGGATTGAAAAAGTGAAAGGTTGAACATGAGTAAGGCACCTCGCCTCCATGATGAAGGTCGGGCATCGCCAACGAATGCTGGAACCAGAGGGGAACAGCGTGTATGCTTGGCTTGCGTGAAAACCATCCACCCACTCCTGTCCGCAAGTGTGCATGTGCTTCCGACTCCGCTAGCGAGCCGGATAGTCCGCTAAAACCATGTACGACTGGTCGCAATTTCGCTGTCAAGGCTGTGGGGCCTGCTGCCGGATTCCCGATGGGATCGTGCGCATCGGCGACGAGGAAATTGCCCGGATTGCGCGTTTTCTGGGAGTCGGAGAGGCCACTTTCATCGCTGACCACACCCTGCTGGCCCCGGATCGGCGCGGTCTCATGCTCCAAAGCCGGCCCGACGGGGGCTGTGCGTTTCTGGACGCCGACAACCGCTGTCGCATCCACCCCGTCAAGCCGGACCGCTGCCGCACCTTCCCCTACGAGTGGCGCAACCCCAATTCCTTTTCGGTCTGCCCCGCCCTGGCCGCCCTGCGCCCGCCACCGCGTCCCCGCTGACAAGCCTGGCTGCCACCAGGGACGCCACAACGATTTGCCCCCCCCCTTCGCCTTCTCACCCCACGCCGCGCAGCATGGCAAACGCCTGGGGCAAGGCCTCGGTGATGTCCTCCGCATTCATGGCGGGGGCCGTCTGGCGAAGTGCGCACAAGTCGCCCGCCAGGCCATGCAGCCACGCCCCGGCCCGCGCGGCATCCAGTGGCGTCAGCCCCTGGGCCAGCAAGCCGCCGATCAGCCCCGCCAGCACGTCCCCGCTCCCGCCGCAGGCCATCCCCGGATTGCCCGTCGGATTCAGCCAGATGCGGTCATCGTTTGGCGCGGCGATCACCGTCCCCTGCCCCTTCAGGAGCACGACCACCCCGCAACGGTCGGCCGCCTGCCGCACCGCCCCGCACCGGTCCGCCCGGATCTGCTCGATCGAGTAGCCCAGCAGCCGCGACAGCTCCGCGACATGCGGTGTCATCACGATGGGCCGCCCGCAGCTCCGTAGCGTCTCCGGCCGCCCCGCCAGCAGGCCGATCGCGTCCGCGTCGATGACCACGGGATTCCCCGACCCATAGAGGCTCGAGGCGACAATGCGCCGCGCCTCCGGTGAACGTCCGAGACCGGGACCGAGGACGGCGGCCGTGTACGCATCCCAGTCACGCGTCGAGAACAGGTCGTCGTCGGGAATGGCCCCCGGCACCCGCGCGGCAATGGCGGTTCGTGCCGTTGCGCTCGTGCCCACGTAGACCATTCCGGCCCCGCTGCGAAGCGCCCCCAGCGCACACAGCGTGATCGCCCCCGGATAGCTCTCGCACCCGCCCAGCAGGAGCAGGCGGCCAAAGTTCCCCTTGTGGGCATCGCCCACCCGTCGGCGCGGGAACAGGGCCGCCACCTCGTCGCGCGTGATCAGGTCGGTAGGGCCATTGGACCGCGCGGCCGGCAGCTCCACCGCCTCGCGTTCCGCCGTCGGCATCGAGAACGGCGCCACCAGCACGCGCCCGCAGGCATCCAGCCCCGTCTCGAATCCCATCCCCGCCTTGGGACTGCCCGCCGTCACCGTCACGTCCGCGCGCGGCACGAACGCCGGGATCTCCTCCGTTTCTCCGTCCCAGCCGCTCGGCACGTCCACCGCGATGCGCGTCACGCCGGGCCACGCCTCCCGCAGATAGGCCATCGCCTCCGCCGCCGCACCCTCCGGCTCGCCATGAAATCCGGTTCCGAACAACGCGTCCACCAGCACGCCCGGACGGAATCCCCCCCGCCGCGCAAGCCGCCCATCGCCGGCCACGACCTCCTCCACCGCCATCCCGGCCTGCCGACAAGCCTCGGCCAGCTTCGCCCGCAACCCGGACGGTTCGCCCGTTCCGGCGACGGACCAGACCTCGCACCGATAGCCGGCCCGATGCAACGACAGCGCCGCTGCGAGGCCATCTGAGCCATTCATGCCCGGCCCCGCCACCACCACGGCACTCCGCCGCGGCCCCACCTCGTCCAGCACCGTTGCCACCACTTCCGCCACCCCGCCGCCGACCTCCCGCACCCACGTCGCCTGCACGGCCTCCGCCCCGTCCCCGAGCGACTCCAAATGCGTTCTCTCCGCCTTCCGCAAGTCTGCCGAATGCACGAACTTCATTGTCTTCTCCTTGGTCTTCCGGCCTGTTCCTGGCCACCGATGCCCCGCTGCAGGCCTCACAGGCCCACCTCGCGCACGGCTATTCCTTTTCTATACCACCCCCTCCCGACCCTCCGCAAGCCCATTCGCTCCGCCCCCCGGGTGCAACGCCCCCTCCCCTTCTAGAATCCTAGAATCCTCGCTTGTCTGGCCCCCTCCTCAAAACTGCCACCGATAGAGCAAGGCCGGCGTCGATGACGAAAACGTGTCAATCAGGTCCGAGGGGCGGTCGAGCTGCTCCAGTGTCGATGACGAAAGCGGCAGCGAAAGATCCCGTAGCCCGATCCAGAGATTCGGAATCGGCGTACGCACTTCCAGAGCCGTGATTCCGAAACCGGACTTGTCGTCGCCCGTCGCCGCCCTCCCCCCGTCGGTCGTGGATTGCGACGGCTCGAGGGCAGCCACCCGGATGCGGAGGGGCAGGTTGACCAGCGACGGCCCATCCGGCGGCAGAAGTAAATTCGTGTTGACCGAGGTCTCGGCACCTGCACTGGCCAGCGCCTCCTCCCCTGCCCCAGCCCCGCCCAGCGCCAGCCGCCCCGGCGGCACAGCCCCGGCTCCGGCCGCCATCCCCCAAACGCCCAGCACGGCCGCCAGCAGGCAATGGAGCGGATGGCACCTTCCGTTCATTCCTTGTCCTTCGGATGCTCGTCGTGGGAGGACCGGTAGCGCAGGACGATGGGCACGCCCCCCAGACTGAACGCCGTCCGCAGCCGGGCCGCTAGAAAGGCCTGGTGCGACGGGGTTGAGAGCGTCGGATCGTTGACGAACAGCGTCACGCGGGGCGGATTGCGGCCCGTCTGCGTGGCATAGTAGAACTTGAGCTGGCGCCCCTTGCGGAATGGCGGCTGCGACGAGGCAAACGCGTCCCGCACCACCCGGTTGAGCACCCCTGTCGGCAGACGCGTCTCGAGGCGGCTCGCCACCGCGTCGATGACCGCGAACGACCGCTTGACGTTCTCTCCCGTCTTCGCCGAGATGAACAGCACCGGAATGTCGCCCAGGAAGAACATCTCCTCGCGCATGGCGGCCTCGTAGTCGCGCGGCCGGACGTCCCCTTGCTCGCGGGCCAGGTCCCACTTGTTGACCAGCACCACGCACGCCTTGTGGTGGGCATGGACGAGTGCGGCGATCTTCTTCTCCTGGTCGCCGGGCCCCTTCGCCGCGTCCAGCACCAGCACCACGAGATCGGCGTCCGCGATGGCCTGCTCAGCCCGGAACAGCGAGAACTTCTCCACCGACGCGTGTACGCGCCCCTTCTTGCGCATTCCGGCGGTGTCCAGCAGCCAGTAGTGGCGCCCGCCCAGGTCGAAGGGCACGCGATTGGTGTCCCGCGTCGTCCCCGGGATGTCCGAGACGATGAACCGCTCCCGCCCCAGCAGCCGGTTGAGATACGAAGACTTTCCGGCGTTCGGCCGTCCCACGACGGCGATCGTCAGCCGCATCGGCTCGTCCTCGGCCGTCGCGGCCGGCAACGTGGCCGTCGCGGCATCCAGCAACGGCTCCAGCCCGAGGTGATGCGTCGCGGAAATCGGATAGACCGGATAGCCCAGCTCGTAGAAGTCGTCCGGCGGCAGGTCCGCGCTCGGGTTGTCGGCCTTGTTGGCCGCCACGAAGACCGGCCGCGACGACGCCCGCAGCAGCCGCGCCACCTCGATGTCCAGCGGCTGCAAGCCCGCCCGGATGTCCACCACCAGGATGATTGCGGCGGCATCCGCAATCGCCGCATGGACCTGCGCCGCCGCCGCCGCGGTAATCGCGTCCTCGGTGTGCGCCCGGTCCATCAGTGCCAGCCCCCCGGTGTCCACAATCTGGAACCGCTTGCCGGCGTGCTCCGCCGAGGCAAACAAGATGTCGCGGGTCACTCCCTCCTCGGAGTGCACAATGGCAATGCGACGCCCCGCAATCGCGTTGAACAGGCTCGACTTCCCGACGTTCGGCCGCCCCACGACCGCGATGGTGCGGGCGGACGACGCCACGGCGGCATCGTTCGACCGGCTGGAATGGACACTGGAAACTGAAACCATGGGCTTGACTCGCATTGCAATCTTTATGTTCTTCCATTATACCGCCCCCCCCCCGAAATGGGAGTGAAAACGACATCCTCCCCTTCCGAAAAATCCCCCCCCCCCTGCGCCCCCTCGCCCCCCCCCAACCCAATAATATGCAGATTCCCCTTTGTTTTTCCGAAAAACCACAACAATTCCCCGCCTCAAATCGTACCCTTCCCGCTCCCATTCGCCCCCTCAACCGCTGTGAGTTTACGTCAAAACCAAGCTCTTTCCCTCCATTTCGCCCCCGCCCCGCGACGGCGGGGTCGCCGTCGTCACCCTAGCCCCTTGCTGTGGCGATGGCGACCTCGCCATCGCGTCCTCTTTCCATGGAATGGAAGTATGTTTCGCCACTTTTCCATGGAATGGAACCATGTTTCCGGGAGTTTTGGCCCACTTCGCGTCGGCAAGCCTCCGATTGTTTCTTGTCCTGCGAACAAGCTCCAAATACGCGAGCGCCCTGCGCCGTAGGGCTTGGTCTTCCGCTCATTTGAGCAGACAATGGAAACGTGTTTTGCGGTTGTCCCGACAATGGGCCCAAGTTCCCCTCGCCGATTCCCCGTGGTCTTCCCCCAAAAAACGCCTCAGGGCGCCCCAACCGCCCCGGCGATGACAATGGCCAGGAAGAGCGCCATGATGGAAAACGCGAACCAGAAGACGTAGTCGGTCAGAATGCCCGAATGGAACGCGCGCATCTTCTCGTAGTAGGGGGCCAGCGCCTTGAAGAACCCCCAGTACAGGTGCGAGGCCGTCACGCGCGCGGCATCGGGATCGGGGCACGGATTGCCGGAGACGAACGGCGTCCCGGCCTCGCGCCCCGTCGGACGATCCGCGCGCCCGCAGCGCCGCAGCAGCAGCGCCAGTGCCAGCGCCAGCACAATGGCCAGCCCCCAGGCCAGCGGCGCATAGCCGTTGCGCGCGAAAAGATTGATGGCGGCCAGCGGAAGGGTCATGGTGGAGAACGCGCTCATGTCAGGGTACTCCGGGCTCGAAAATGGCACAATAGGCGGAAGGATGTAGCAGGGCGTCGGCCGCCGGCAGTAGCACGCGGTCCATGACCACGCCCGGGAAGAGCCCGATGAGCAACGTCAGCACCGCCAGGAACACCATCGCCACCCCCCATGGCATCGGCACGTCGCGCACCTCGGCAAAGCCCGCCTTCTCGGGCCCGAGGAACATCGACTGGAACACCTTCACGAAGGACGCCAGCGTCAGCAGGCTCACCACCATCGCCACCAGTGCCAGGAACGGACTGAGCCGGAAGCTGCTCTCGTACAGCACCCACTTGGACGCGAAGCCGCTCAGCGGCGGGATGCCCGCGATGGCCAGCGCCCCCACGCCAAAGCAGACCGCCGTCCACGGCATCGCCCGCGCCAGACCGCCCATCGCGTCGAGGTTCCGCCGCCCCGTCCGGTAGATGACCGCGCCCGCTCCCACGAAGAGCAGCCCGTTGTACAGCGCATAGTTCATCATGTGGAAGAAGCTGCCCGCCAGCGCGTCGCGCCCGAAGTCCGCCACCTGGGCCGCCCCCGGCAGCACGAAGAGGCACGTCGCCGCGCCTAGGATCATGTAGCCGGTCTGCGAGACGGCGTGGTGCGCGATGAGCCGCTTCACGTCATGCTGCAGCAGCGCCATCGTCACGCCGATGAACATCGACAGCACGGCCACCGCCAGCAGCGCCAGCCCCAGCGTCCGCGCCGGAAAGCCCTCCGCCCCGCCGTAGATCGTGAACACCACCCGGAACAGTCCGTACAGACTGGCCTGCGACGACACCAGCAGGAACGCCGACACCGGATGCGGCGCCCGCGAGTACGTGTCCGGCGTCCAGTGGTGCATCGGCACCGCCCCGCACTTGAGCAGCAGCGGCGCCACCAGCAGCGCCAGCGCCACCAGATCCAGCCGTGTCAGCCCCGCTCCCGCGAAATGCGCGGCGATCGCGGCCATGTTCAGCAGATTGTGCTGCGCCAGCAGAATGCCCGTGCCCAGCAGGAACGACAGCCCCGCCAGCGACGACACGCACGCATACTTCAGCCCCGCCTCCGCCGCCAGGCCGCGGTCGATCCGATAGGCCGCCAGCGCCGACCCCGACAGCGACGTGATCTCCAGGAACACGAAGAAGTTGAACAGGTCGCCCGTCAAGCACATCCCGTACACGCCCCCCACCAGCAGCAGGAACAGCGGATAGAAGAACCGCTTGCCCGTCGCCCCCGCCTCCGAGCAGACGGCCACCAGCGCCGCCGCCAGCGAGGTCAGCGCCGTCACGCCGAGCATCAGCGCCGACGCCGCGTCGATGTGGAAGAGAATGCGGATCGGCATCTCCCCGTCGGCCGCCGGCACCGCCAGCGCCGCCCCTTTCGCCGCCCCGAACAAGTACGAGACCGGCGCCCCCCCGTTCGCCAGGACCACCCACGCCAGCCACAGCGCCAGCCCCGACGTCACCGCCGTCACGAACAGGAACAGCGCCGTCCGTAGCGGTCGCGCGACCTTCACCGCCAACGGCAGCAGAAACGCCCCCAGCAGCGGGAAGCCCACCAGCAGCGGCGGAATGAAACAGGCATTGATCGGAAGGGGCGTGCTCATTCGCGGAGCCTCCTGACCTCGTTGATGTCGAGCGTGCCATAGTGGCGGTGGATGACGATCACGAACGCCAGCATCATCGCGGACGTCGCCAGCCCGATGACGATGGCGGTGAGGGTGAGGGCCTGGACGGTCGGCAGCACCATCTTCGCCCCCGCCTCGGCGTTGGTGTAGATGGGCGCGGCCGCATCATGGCGATAGCCCATCGCCACCAGGAAAAGGTTCACGGCCGACTCCACCAGCGAGCAGCCCATCAGCATCCGGATGAGGTTCCGGCGGTAGAAGATCACCGCCAGCCCCACCAGCATCAGGACACCCGCCGCGATGTACGGCGCATTCGTCAGCAGCTCAGTCGTCATCGCCGGCCTCCTCGCCACGAATCGCAGCAATCACTTGCTCGACGGGCTTCCCTCCGCCCGGCCGCGCCTCCCCGTCCGCCACATCGGGAATGTCGTCCCCGTCCTCGTCCCCATCCGCGTGGTGGAACGTCCGCTGCAAGGCGCACAGGATGACCGAAATTCCCCCGAACACCTCGATCCCGACCGCCAGGTTCATCAGCGGCAGCGTACCCGCCGTCCGCATCACGCCGCCGTTCGGCCCCGGCACCACCGCCAGCCCGAAGAACGACGTCCCCGTGTTCGCCAGCCAGTTCTGGAAGAACGCCGCCCCGAACAGCAGCCCGCCGAACGCCACCGCGATGAAGCCGATCAGCCCCAGCGACTCGAGCCCTTCCGCCCGCCGGAAGTGCCCCTCGCGCCCGGCCGCGCCCCATGCCCCGGAAACCATCATCAGCGCCGCCCCCGTCGCCATCACCGCCCCGCCCTGGAATCCGCCGCCCGGCGTCAGATGCCCGTGCAGCACGATGTACAGCCCGTAGACCAGGCAGAAAGGCCACGCGGCCCGCGCAATATACGATACGATGCGGCTCATGGCTACTCGTCGCACTCCTCTCCGTCCTTGCGGCGGCGCAGGGCCAGCCCCACGCCCATCACGGCGCAGACCAGCACCGTCGCCTCGCCCAGCGTGTCAAAGCCGCGGTAGTCGAAGACGATGGACGTCACCGCGTTGTTCGCGCCTGTTTCCTCCTGCGCATGGGCGAGGTAGTATTCGTCCGTGCGCGGCACCTCCGGCCGACCCGTCCGGGTCAGCCCCGGCTCGCCGAAGCGCAGCTCGTGCCCCACCGCCCAGCCCATTGCCGCCAGAATCAACAGCACCAGGCCTTTCAGAAATGGATACCGTGCATGCGGAGAGCTCATGGCTTTGCCTCCTTGGGGCCGTTTTCGGCCGTCGCAACCGCCCCGGCCCCCTCCCGCGCCTCCTGCTCGGCCCGGTTCCGTGCCTCGCGCCGCTGCACCGAGCGGATGGCCATCATCAAAATCGCCGTCGTCAACCCCGCCCCGATCGACGCCTCCGCGATCGCCACGTCCGGCGCCCGCAGCACGTAGAATTCCAGCGCCAGCATCAGGCTCGACGCCGAAAGCGCCACCGCCGATGCCATCAGGCTATGCAGCCGGAACACCAGGAAGCCCATCACCACCATCCCCCCCAGCAGAAACGCCTGCAACACCAGGAACCACGTGCTCATGCCGGACCTCCTTCCGCTTCCGACGTGGCCGCGGCGACGGGCGCGGCCGCCTCCCCCGCCGCTCCTGCCGACACCGCCACGGCCGGCTTTTCAGCCTCGACCGCCATTTCCACCGCCTTTTCCGGCAATTGATCGGCCGTTTTCGACTCTTCCGGCACTTCGGACGCCACCGGAACCTTCTCGCCCGCCTGTTCCGCCGGCTTTTCGGCCACAAGAGCCTCCATTTGCGGGTTTTCTGCCGGTTTTCCGGCTTCGGGAGCCTCGGAAACAGGTGTTTCGGCCGTTTTTTCGCTCTCGGACGCCTTTTCGGCCGGCTTTTCGACCTCCGAAACCGCCGCAAGGGGCTCTTCCGCCAGTTTTTCCACTTCCGCCACGGGTTCGTCCGGCGTATCGAGCGTTCCCGCGTCCGCATCGGCGCTCAAGGCATCCACGACCGCCTGCCGCGGACGATATCCCGCCAGCCACGCGGCCCGTGCGATGGCATGGCCGCCCGTCGCATTCGTCACCAGCAGCACCACCACCGCCACCAGCACGTGCAGGAGGAGATTCACCCACGCCCCCGCCGCCGCCGCCGCGCACGCCGCCCGGATGGCCCACACCACCACCGCCAGCCCGATGAAGATGCTCCCGAACGTCGTCGCCTTCGTGTCCGCGTGCAGCCTCGTATACACGTCCGGGAACCGCAGAATGCCCAGCACGCCCATCGTGTTGAAGAATAGTCCGATCACGAGCGCCGCCCCGATCAGGATGTCCACCGCCGTGTGCATCACTCCGCCTCCCCCTTCTTCGGCAACGTGCGCGCGATGTACAACGTCCCCACATAGGAGAGCAGCGCATACACGATGGCCACGTCCACCAGCATCCCGGATCCGAACACCGCCGCCAGCAGCAGCATCTCCGCCACCACCAGCGTGTTGATCACGTCCAGCGCCACCACCCGGTCCGCCACCGTCGGCCCCCGCCACATCCGCCAGAGCGACAGCAGCATCAGACCGCCCATCCAGGCGGCCGCAAAGGTCATCCAGTCCCTCATCGCATCACCCTCCGTATCCATTCGGGACAGTCGAAAAAGCCGAACACCTCGCGTGCCTCGACCTCGGACCGCTTTTCCAGCCCCTTCGGCACCGCCAGCATGTGCACATAGAGGACATCGCGCCCGCGCGGCGCCTCCACCGTCAGCGTCCCCGGCGTCAGCGTGATCGAGTTCGCCAGCGCCACCAGCTTCGGGTCGTCGCCTCCCATCCCCGCCCGCACCCGCACGATGCCCGGACGGATGTGCCCCGTAAGCACCCGGCACGCCACCTCCACGTTCGCCTTGGCCATCTCGCAGAAGAACGGTCCGCAAAAATATGCCGCCGCCTTCAGCCAGCGCCACGGATTCAGCACCTTCCGGCCCGTCGCGCTGCCGAGTGCGTGGCTGCCCAGCACGGCCGCCGCCAGCCCCACGACGACCCCGCACACGACCTCCTCCCCCGACCAAAGCCAGAGCAACCTGCCCGACCCTGCCGTCAGCAGCAGATAGGTCAGGAAGCCCAGCCACCATGTCATCAGAAATGCGCCCATAACGTCTTCACTCTACTCCCCTCCCCCTCCCCCCCGCAATCTCATTTTCATCTTCCCCCTCCGTCATTTTACCTGCGCCCACGTCCCGCCCCCGCTCGCGCACCCCTGTTTCGTCCGCCCCCCGCTCCCGTTCTCGGCCCGCAGAGGCCTCGCCCCTGCCCTCGCCCCCCCCATTTCCCGCCCGCCAAACGCTGTGAGTCTACGTGAAAACAAAGGCCTTTTTGCCATTTTCCGCCTTTTCCTCGCCCCCCCCTGGCCCCTTTGCCTCCTGCCATTCCGCCGCCGTTCCCCGCCCTTCTCCTGCGCCTCACGGCCCATGCCGCAAGGCCGTCGCGCCCCGCCCCCCCGGTCTGCAGGCTTGCCATCCCGCCCTCCGGCGGCTATAAACGCCTTGCGCACGGCTCGGCGCCCCTCTTCCGCCCACCCGTCAAGGTATCTGAACCCATGACCACTCCCAGACAATCCAGAGCGAATGCCCGCAACGCGGCCCTGACCCCGGTCTTGTGGGGCATGGAGGAGGCCGCCCCCCCCGCCCCCGACGCCCCCCCCGCCCCCGCCTTTCTCGCCGAACAGGCCCGCATCCGCGAATTGCGCGTCCTCCTCGCCCAATACGAACAGGCCTACCGCCAACAGAACGCGCCCCTGGTCTCGGACACCCAATACGACCTCCTCTCCAAGGAGCTGAAGGCCCTGGAGGACAAGCATCCCGAGCTGCGCGACCCCAACTCCCCCACCCAGAAGATCGGCAGCGACCGCGACGAGCGCTTCCCTCCCGTCCGCCACGCCCGCCCCATGATGTCCATCGACAACACCTACCACCTCTCTAATCTCCAGAAAACCCAGAAAAAAGGCATCGAGCGCGAAGTGGACAGCGTCAAGGCCTTCGACGAACGCGTCCGCACCGCCCTCAATGGCGTCCCCGCCGTCCGCTATGTCGTCGAGCCGAAGGTCGATGGCGTCTCCATCTCCGTCCGCTACGAGCACGGCCGGCTGGTCCGGGCGGCCACCCGCGGCGATGGCCAGGTCGGCGACGACATCACCGCCAATGCCCTCACCATCCGCAACCTCCCCCACACCATCCCCTCCCAGGCCGATGTCCTCGAGGTCCGCGGCGAGGTCTTCATGAGCAAAGACGACTTCCAGGCCCAGCAGGCCCAGCTCGGCTTCGCCAACGCCCGGAACGCGGTCGCCGGCACCCTCAAGCAGCTCGACCCCGCCGTCGTCGCCGCCCGCCCCCTCCAGGTGGTCATGTACTTCATCGCCGAAACCCGGGGCCTCCCTCCCGGCGGCTCGCCCGGCCTCGGCGCCGACCACGACGTCGTGGCGCAGGTCGGCGGCACCCGCGACATCGACTTCCTCACCCAGGCCGATGTCCTCAACGAGCTCCATCGCCTCGGCTTCATGACCCCCCACCGCTGGTGGGTCTGCTACGACATCGACGAGGCCTGCGACCGCGCCGCCGAAATGGCCGCCAGCGAGGAATCCGCCCCCTACGAGATGGATGGCGCCGTCATCAAGGTCTGCGACCGCCGCCTCTGGGCCCGCCTCGGCACCACCTCCAAGTTCCCTCTCTACGCCATCGCCTACAAGTACAACCACGAACAGGCCCGCACCCGCCTCCTCGGCATCACCCTCCAGATCGGCCGCACCGGCGTCCTCACCCCCGTCGCGGAACTGGAGCCGGTCTCCCTGCTCGAGTCGACCATCTCCCGCGCCACCCTCCACAACGAGCCCTTCGTCCAGAAGCTCCGCGCCTCCCCCGGCGTCTACGTCTTCATCGAAAAGGCCGGCGAGGTCATCCCGGCCGTCGTCGGCGTCGACCCCTCCACCCTCGATCCCCATGCCCGCCCCTACTCCATCGCCGAGGCCACCGGCGGCAAATGCCCCTCCTGCGGCACCCCCCTCGTCGTCTCCGACGACGGCGGTACCCCCATCTGGCGATGCCCCAACCCCGACTGCCTCGCCCAGCGCCAGGCCCGCATCATCCACTTCGCCTCCCGCCAGGCCATGGACATCGAGGGCATCGGCGACGAACGGGTCGCGCTCTTCACCAAACGCCTCTGGAATGCCAACCGGTTCGACCTGTTCCAGCAGCCGGAACCGCTCCTCCACGACTTTCCCGACATCTACCGCCTGACCCGCGAGGCCATCGTCGAACGGCTGCGCAGCTATTCCGAATGGGTGCGCGACCAGACTCAGCATTCGGCCCGCCAGGACAAGGTGGTCTTCGCCGCCGCCATGAAGAGCCCCGACAACTACCTCGCCGCCATCGAGCGCTCCAAGCACAACCCGCTCTGGCGCCTCCTCTTCGGCCTCGGCATCCCCAACGTCGGCGTCGTGCTCGCCAAGGCCCTCGCCGAAAAGTTCGGCTCCCTCGATGCCGTGATGTCGGCACAGCAGGGCGACTTCCTGGAGATGCGCGACGTCTCGGTGACGGTGGCGGATGGAATTTGCGGGTATTTTGCGGAGGCGGCGAATCGGGCGAAGATTGAAGCCTTGCGGGCGGCCGGCGTGCGTTTTGACGTGCCCGAGGCGAAAAGGGCGGACAACGAGACGGCGGTGGCGGATTCGAACGGCTTCTTCTTCGGCAAGCGCGTCGTCCTGACCGGCACCTTGTCGGCCTGCACCCGCGAAGCAGCCTCCGCCCGCCTCCAGGCCGCCGGTGCCATCGTCGTCGGCACCCTGGGCAAGACCACCGACTTCCTCATCGTCGGCGACAAGCCCGGCAGCAAGGTCCAGAAGGCCGCCGCCCTCGGCATCCCCATCCTCTCCGAGCCCGACTTCCTCGCCCACCTCCCCTCTAGCCCCTCGCCCCAGTAGTCCCAGTGGTCCCCGCTGTCCCAGTAGTCCCCGTCCCCCTCTCATCATTGCGCGTTTCCTCGCAAATCGTGCTTCCCTTCCCCGCCTCTCCGCGTATAATGCCCCTTGTGGATGGAACCATCTCCATCTCCCTCATCCACCAACCGCAGAAGGAATCCCCATGAAGAAGCTGATTGCCACTTTCATCCTTGCCGCCGTCCTCCTCCCGCTCATCCCCTCCGCCGCCCTCGCCCAGGATCCGCCCCCGCCCAATCCCCCGGCCGCGGAAGAGGCCGCCGCGCCGAAATCCCAGTCGCTCTGGGACATCATCAAGACCGGCGGCTGGGCCATGTGGCCCCTCGGCGCCTGCTCCGTGATGCTGATCACCTTCATCGTACTCAACATCCGCATGGTGAGCCGCGGCAACCTGATGCCCGCGTCGGTGGTCGCGCCGATCCGCTCCGCCGCAGCGCAGCATGACGTCGGCCAGATGTACTCGCTCTGCCAGTCCTCCCCCTGCCTCTTCACCAAGGGCCTGATCCCGGGCCTGCGCAAGCTCAACCCCGACGACCCGGCCGCCTCCAAGCAGGACATGGAAGGGGCCATCGCCGAGGCCGTCGGCCGCGAGGAGGCCCAGGTCTCCTTCTGGCTCAACTTCCTCTCCCTCATCACCGGCGTTTCCCCCATGATCGGCCTGCTCGGCACCGTCTCCGGCATGATCGGGGCCTTCCAGAAGATCGGCGCGGGCGGCATGGGCAAGCCCGAGCTCCTGGCCGACAAGATCGGCGAGGCCCTCATCACCACCGCCACCGGCCTCTGCATCGCCATCCCCGCCATGTTCGCCTACTTCATCTTCCGCAACAACCTCTCCCGCATCGTCCGCGACGCCGAAGGCGAATACTCCGCCATCCTCGACTCCCTCACCGGCGCCGGCGACCTCTTCGCCGAGGCCGAGGCCGCACCCGCCGCCAAGGACGACCAGCAGGCCTGACCTCCCGCCCCCGTTTCCGCCCAAAGCTAGAAATCTCTAGACTAGAAGAAAACGCCAGCATCCTCCCCCCGCCCCCATGAAACTCCGCAAAGTCGAAGAGCCAGCCTGTGAAATGGACATGACGCCCATGATCGACTGCACCTTCCAGCTCCTGATCTTCTTCATGGTCGCCGCCTCCATGTCCAAGGTCGACCAGACCCCCGAGATCCAGCTCCCCATCGCCCCCAAGGCCGCTAAGCCCGAAGAGGAGGATCTCCGCGGCCGTGGCACCATCAACATCGCCCCCCTCGGCACCCCTACCGCCGGCGGCCCCGTCACCGAGGACCGCCCCTTCATGATCTCCGGCCAGCTCTGCGACGAGGCCGGCCTCACCAAGCTCATCGCCGCCCGCGCCGAGGAGGTCCCCGACTTCCGCGTCTACATGCGCGTCGACAAGAACGCCGAGTTCCGGACCGTAAAGCGCGCCATCCGCGCCTGCGCCAACGCCGGCGTCTTCAACATCATCTTCGGCACCTTCCAGTCCAAGTCCGCAGGGGAGGAAGGCTGATGAAGCTGCGCCGCACCCCTGACCCCAAGGCCGAGGTCGCCATGACCCCGCTCATCGACTGCGTCTTCCTCCTCCTCGTCTTCTTCATGGTCTCCACCACCTTCAACAAGGCCGAAGCCGACATCTCCTTCGCCCTCCCCGGCACCGCCGAGCAGTCCGACTCCGTCGAAATCCCCGACGAGCAGATCATCCAGATCACCGAGGCCGGCGCCGTCTTCCTCAACGACATGGAGTACGACCCCTCCGGCGACCCCGAAATGCCCGAGCTCGTCAAGACCCTCGAACGCTTCCGCCAGACCGCCGAGGCCAACAAGGTCCCCGCCATGATCACCATCGCCCCCGAGGACAATGTCCGCCAGCAGCGCGTCGTCGACGTCCTCAACGCCTGCACCGCCGCCAAGGTCGCCAACGTCACCTTCGCCGTCGGCGACTCCGATGAGGAGGACTACTGATGAAACCCTTCGCCACCGTCCCGCCTCCCGTCCCCGCCGCCGATGCCGACCAGCAGGCCGAAAGCACCGCCACCCGCAAGCGCACCACCTCCGCCCTCATCGTCTCCATCGTCGTCCACGCCATCCTCCTCTTCGCCGCCGCCTACGTCACCATCCTCGTCATCTCCCCCAAGACCAAGATGATGTTCGAGGGCAAGAAGTCCCCCTCCCTCCCCGCCCGCAAGCTCGAGCACTCCATCCGCGTCAAGCAGATGAAGAAGCAGACCCGCAAGCCCCAGATCCTCCAGCGCCTCGTCACCGAGGCCCCCTCCAAGGTCGCCCTCCCCCAGATGCCCGACATGAAGACCCCCGACATCAAGGACATGAAGGACACCCCCCTCATGAACTCCCGCGCCGGCTCCATCGGCGGCATCGGTTCCGGCGGCGGCGGCGCCGGCCGCGGACTCGGCGGCGGCACCGGCTACTCCGACACCATGTTCTTCGGCGAAAACCTCCGCACCCGCTCCATCTGCATCTGCATGGACATCTCCCCCTCCATGGTCGCCAAGGGCGTCGTCCAGGACGTCGCCGCCGAGACCGAGGCCATGCTCGCCAAGATGAATGCCCACACCAAGTTCAACGTCATCGTCTTCGTCGACGGAGCCACCGCCTTCTCCCCCCAGATGGTCTACGCCACCCAGCAGAACAAGAAGGCCGCCATCGACTGGATCAAGCACCCCTTCGACTCCAAGCGCGACGGCAACCGCCCCGGCTTCTCCGGCTCCACCCCTTCCGAAGCCATCCGCACCGCCATCGAGATGGGTGCCGAGACCATCTTCGTCCTCTCCGACGATCCCCCCTACCTCTCCGCCTCCTACGGCGCGCCTCCCATCGAGTCCCACCAGTCCGACATCATGGAAATGGTCAAGTCCGCCGCCCGCACCACCGGCCATCCCGTCAAGGTCTACCCCACCCTCTACAAACCCCACCAGAACCAGCGCGGCCGCGAATCCTACAACTACTACAAGGAAATGGCCAAGACCACCGGCGCCAAGTGCATCCTCTGGCCCAAGGGCTGGGAAATCCCCAAGGAAGGCCAGTCCCGCTCCGACTTCGAGGCCTCCCTCACCTCTCGCCAGAAACGCGCCCGCGAAGACGCCCAGTCCGGCAAGTAGCCCCCGTTCCGGGCCGCCTGCGCCCCGGCCTCTCCCCTCCCTGAGGTGCCAACTCCCCGCTTGTCCCAAGGGCAAGGACTCACATGAAACCATTGTCGCCCCCTCTTGCTCCCCGCCAACCCGCCGAGGTGGCTGCACCCCCGTCCCGGGGCCATGGCCGCCGCCGCCTCATCCTCGCCGCCATCGTTCTCCTCGGGCTTCTTCTCGCCTGCGTCCTGCTCTTGCGTCCCTCCCGTCCCCGGCCTCGCGCTTTCGTCCGCTTCGCCCTCTGCCAGTTTGATTCCCGAGTGGGCGATGTCCGCTGGAGTTTCTTCCACGCCCTCGACTACGCCCAGGAAGCCGCCGACCACGGCGCCGAGGTCATCATCCTCCCCGAATTTTCCTTCACCTCCGTCCACGACCTCACCCATGGGCGCGCCTTTTTCAATATCCTCCAACATCCCGGCTATGCGTCTCGTCTCCGTGACTTCACTCGCAAAAACCAGTGTTTCCTTCTGTTCAACCACCCGTATCGCCCCGCAGACTCCCCGGATTCCACCGGACGCTTCTTCAACACCTCGTTTCTCATGAATCCCCAGGGACAGGTCGTCACCAACTACTGCAAACGAATTCTCGCCATCATGGACAAACAACTGGGCATGGCCAGGGGCACCCAGAGTGTCATCGCCGAACTCCCCTTCGCTCGCCTGGGCCTGATGATCTGCAAGGATTCCCGCAATCCCGCCAAGTTTTCGCGCTATCGAGACGCCGACCTCGTTGTCATTCAGTTTTCCCATATCACCCGATGGGGTCAGACCCCCCTCCACGATTGGGAAATCTCCGACACGCACACGAATGGCCTCGACCGGACGGAAACCGTCACCAACACGTTCGCTGAAATCACGGAAGAATGTGTCGCCGCGCTGCAAAAACCCATCCTCCTCGTCAACAAGACCGGCCTCGAAGATGAATTTGCCTACATCGGCGACTCCTGCATCGTCCTTCCGGGGGGGACTGCCATCGCCACGGCCGGTTCCGGCGGCGAAATCCTCTACGCCGATTTTCCGCTCGGCCCCGACGGCCGCATCGACCCCACCCGTCCCCCCAGCATTCCCTTCCCCTACGCCAACGACCGCTAGAGCGGTTTTCAAATTACTGTAGCCATTTGCGGGCGGCTTCCGGAGGTGCGGCTTCCAGCCGCGCAATGAATTTGGGCGCGACAGGATGTCGCACCTCCGAACCTTGCGGCCACACATTTTCGCAAAATGCACTATTCTGCAACCCGCTCATATTTTTCTGTAGCCGTTTCGGTTGCACACTGGCACTGGCTGGCGGTCGCTGCTGACTGCGTCCCCGCTGTGCCCCAGCGCGGGAGGGACGCATTTTCATTGCGTCCGTCGTGCTAAACTTTTCATGGAACCGCCCTATCCAGACCGACGAGGGCGCCTCTTGGGTGTGAGCAAAAAGTGTGAGGTACGGGCGATTGCCCTGGGGGCGCGGGCGGCCCGCCCGCGATGTTCCCTGGGAAGCCCCCTTGGTAAACCGTTCTCCCGCCATCCTTTGGATTTTCGCGGGCGGGACGCCCGCG
>JAFTAH010000135.1 GCA_017458625.1 Kiritimatiellia bacterium
GGGATGCCGCCAAAGTAATAGAATACAGGGGCGTCCGGGGCAAAGCCGGCAAGCGTCCAGTTTTGTCCGGAGGAGGCAAGAGCAAGGCGCAGGGCGGAGCGCTTGGAGAGGTCGCAGGTGACCCAGTGGGAGGGTGTGTAGCGGTTGACGGCGGCATGGAGGGCATCGAGGGTGGAAGCGGTGACGAGCCAGGCGGAGTCGATGAGAAAAAGCACAAAGACGACCGGGGCGATCTTGCGGAGGCGGGGGGCGTAGGCAGACGAGGTGGGATGAAGGAGAAGGGGAAGGCATAGAACCGCGGCAGGGAGAAGGGCTGCACCGAACTGGGTCATCCAGCGTCGCTGCCAGAAGGAGAGGAGGAAGAAGGTGGCAAGAAGGACAGCATGGGGACGAGCGGTGCGGGAGGCTCGGCGGCAGGCAAGAGGTAGGAGGCAGGGGACGACGAGGAGAATGCGGAGCTCTGAGAGGAAAAAGAGGGGATGCTCACGGAAGGATTCGAGAAGCGAACGAAATTCGACGATATAAGCGGCATGGAGGCGCTGGAGAAAGGGGTCATGCATGGAGTGCCAGTGGGCAGGGCCAAAGAGAAGTGCCAGGGGAAGGGGCAGGGCGAGCAGGACGGCTAGGGGAACGAGGACTCGGTTGCGGGAAGCTCGGTTGAGGGGAAGGAGCGCAAGGAAGAGGAATGAACCGGCGGCAAAGAGCCAGTAGAGCGGATGGTTGACCTCAAGGCGCATGCCGGGGAGGGCGGGGACGTATTCAAGACAGTAGAAGAGGACGGCGGCGGGCAGGAAGGCAATGGCAAAAACCAGCCAAGGAGAATCACGAAGCGGGGGGAAAACAGCGGAAGAGGCATGGCGCCGCCAGACCGGCGTGATGGACAGGGCAGCCAGGCAGAAGGCTACATGGATGAACAGCCAAACGGAAGCGCCAATCCAAAGGAGTGCGGCATGAAGGAAGCCGGCAATGAAGAATAATCGCCGGGTGTCTCGGCGCGTCGGAACGGGAGGCAGGCGGAGCCAGAAGGAATGAGAGAGCGCGGGAGATGATGCATAAGAGGAGGTCGCATTTTGCAAACCCCATCCCGCGAAGGAGAGGCAGAGGATGGTGGCAATCGGAAAGAGATATTGGAAGATGTGGTGGTCAGGCTGAAGCGGGGTGGCAAGAATGCTGAAAAAGGGGAAGACGACGGAGAGAAGAAGAAAAAGAGCTGCTGGGAGGAAGCCCGTGCGGCGAAGAATCAGGAGGTAGAGAGGGGGCAGGAAGAGAAGATAAAAGAAGGGCATGGCGCAACGGCCGGCGATTTCGAGGGCGGGGGAAAGGAGCATGCCGGGGCGGAGGCGCTGGAGGAGGCGGGCGTGGGCGGCGAGTTCCCAGATGAGGAGATGGGACCAGTGCATGGGACGGCCGTAGGGGGCGTTGTCCATGTGGGTGTGGCGGATGCGCCAGTCGCCGGCGAGGAGCATGTCGCGGGTGTGGGATAGCCAGGCGTAGGCGTCGGGGTCGGTGAAGAAGCGGGGTTCGGGGAGGCCCACGAGGGTGTCGCGGGGAGAGGCGGAGCGGGTGAAGGCGACGGTGGCGCGGTCAAGGAGCCAGCAGTTGGCGATGAAAAAAGCGAGGACGGCGAGGAGAAAGAGGGGGGGGAGAAGGCGGTGGACGAGTTTCATGGCGGGTCAGAGGGGGTAGAGGAAGAAGGGGAAGTCGGTGACGCGGGAGGCGGCGGAGCGCATGGGGTCAGAGGTTTGAGTCAAAGAGGTTGTCGAGGGTGACGGTGGATTGGACGATGGAGGAATGGGCGTTGGGGGTGAGGCCGAAGGGGGTGACGAGAGTGAGGTGAATGGCTCGGCGGGGGGAGGCAACGGCGCGGAAGGTCTCGAGTTTTGATAGGAGGGCGGATTCGGTTGCCTTGTCGATGACGAAAGGAGCTGCAGACCACTTCATTTCGCAGACATTGATGACGCGGTCGGCGCGGTCGAGGAGGAGATCGATTTGCGCGCCTTGCGGATGGATGTCGTCGGGGATGTGTCGCCAGGATGCGACGTTGACGAGAATGCCGGCGATTTGAAGGGCACGCTTGATTTGGGGGATATGGGCGAGGCAGACGCGCTCGAAGGCAAGGCCCATCCATGCGTTTTGGGTGCCGGAGCCGAGGGAGTGAGTCCAGAAGTGGTCGTCACGCGGGGGAGCGGAAAGGAATTTCCGGTGGAAGAGGGTGAGGGGGTCGAGGAGTTGCCAGAGTGCGCCTTTTTTTGTCTTGCCGAAAGGCGTGTACTGGCGGATGAATCCGCATTGCTCGAGCTCGAGGAGGGTTCGGGTGAGGGCCCCGCCGTCGGGGAGACCGGTTCGGGCGAGGAGGGTGGCTCGGTCCGCGCCGATGCCGACGGCGGCAAGGGCATCGGTGACTTTGCGGTGGAGGTCGGAGTGGCGGAAGAGCGAGGCGTAAAGGGCGTCGTGCTCGGAGGCGAGAGGGGCAGAGTCGGCGAAAAAGAGGGCATCGAGGTTTTGGGGGACGGAGAGGCCTTTTTCGAGGAGACTCCAGTACCAGGGAACGCCGCCGAGGACCATGTAGGCGGCACAGACGTCGCGGCGGGAGAGTGAGAGGCCTCGGGATGCGGCATAGTCGGCGCACTCTCGGAGGGTGAAGGGGGCGAGGGGAATCTGGCGGGTCAGGCGGTTGTGGAGGCCACCACGGTTGCGGACGATGTTGGAGACAATCCAAGAGGAGGCGGAACCGCAGACGACGAGGGCGAGATGTTTGCGATGGGCGGCCCATCCGTTCCAGAAATGTTCCAATTCGGGGACGAAGCGGGAACGCGGCGTGTCCAACCAGGGGAGCTCGTCGAGGAAGATGATGGGGCGAGAGGGCGGGGTTCGGTCAAGGAGGCGTTCGAGGGCAAGGAAGGCTTCGCGCCAAGATGTGAGGGGGGGGCAGTCGGAGAGGCCGTTGCGGAGAAGGGAATCGCGGAAATGAAGCAACTGGTCGCGCAGGGAGCTATTGGCAAGACCAACATGTTCAAAGGCGAATGCGTGGGAGAGGGTTTTGCGGACGAGATAGGTTTTTCCTACACGGCGGCGACCGTAGACGGCGACGAATTGAGGTTCCTCGGCGTGGAGGGTGTCGAGGAGGAGGCGTTGTTCGTGAGTGCGACCTATGAGCATGTGAAATGCCTGTTTGTTGTTTGGCGAAATCCTTGCATTTTATCACGATTCCGTCAAGATGAAATTTTAAATTGTCGGAAACTTCGCATTTTGATTAGATTCCGACAGGTTGTTTTTTGTTGTGTGGGCAAGGGGGGGCGGATTGATGAGCGTTTGAAAAAATGTGATAAGAGGGATTTGGGGACCCATTTTGCGGTGGGGAGGAGGATTATGGGGAGGTCGCCGCGGCAGGCGCGAACAGGAGCCAGAGGCAGGAAGCAGGGCGGCACGGGGACCGTCTGGCAAGGCGAGGATGAGGCGGGCGGGGTGATGGGAGAAGGGATTAATCCTAAAA
The DNA here is from genome assembly GCA_017458625.1 of Kiritimatiellia bacterium. Taxonomy (GTDB): domain Bacteria; phylum Verrucomicrobiota; class Kiritimatiellia; order CAIQIC01; family Lenti-01; genus RGIG3636. The sequence goes on from JAFTAH010000135.1 coordinate 3,494, forward strand.
TCCTCACTTCAAATACTCTATCCTTCGGTATAAATTCACACAGAGACACAGAGAACGCAGAGTATTCAGGGAGTTCCATGATCCCAAGCAGCATTCATCGTTTCGCCAAATGGGTGTGGTGAAGGCTTCATCTTTGACCTGCCATCCATTTTCACCATCCACGGTTTTCCAAGTTTTCTCTGTGTCCTCCGCCTCTCTGCGGCTCTGTGTGAGACATTCAAACGAGGTTTTTAGGTTAATGGGAGGGGGGAGATGGAGGGGCGGACTTGAGGCGGAGGGGGGCAAGGGGTGCCAGCGGACGTGGGGGAGGAGGGCGGCACGGTCGGGGGGCTCGGTGGGGAGGTTCATGAAGTCGGCGATGGGTTCGCCGGGGAAGAAGGATTCGCAGTAGCGGGGGATGCTGGCGACGGGGACGAGGTATGAGACGCTGTTTCTCGTGGCCCCGCTTTGCGTGGCGCTGGCGGTGGAGGGACGGTGGCGGATGGGGGTGGCACTGGGAGCCCTCGCGTGGGTGCCGGTGGTCGCCTATGGATGGATTTCCGTTGCCCATGGCGCGCATTTTCTTCCAAATTCGCTCCTGCTGAAAGGGGCCATGCCGCCGACAGGCGGGTCGGCGAGGGCGTGGGGGAACTTCCTGACTCTCGGGTGGAAGGCATGGATGTTGCAGACACCGCAGCTGTTTTCGCTTTCCATGCTTGTGCTTGTATTATGCGCGTGGAGCATGCGAAAAGGAGCTTGGGGGAGGGCGGAGGAGCATGCCGAAAGAGAGTCGGGGAGACGCTGGACGGTGCTGGCGGGGGGCATCTGGCTGGTGGCGACATGGGCGCATCTGCAGTTTGCGGCAACAGGATGGTTTTATCGATATGAGGCTTATCTGGTCGGACTGGGAGTCGCGGGATGCGGGTTCGGGGCCTGGGCTTGGTGGCGAAGCGAGGAGGAGCGGGGTATCGGAACGAGGACGGTTGGATGCCTGCTTGTGCTTTTCCTTGTGGGGCCGCTAGGCATCCGGGCACGGGCTGCCCAGCAGGATTTTCTTCCGGCCGGGCATCATATCTATCGCCAGCAATACCAACTGGGACGGTTTCTGGCCGAGGCTTATGGTGAGGAGGTACGCGTGGCGCTCAACGATTTGGGAGCCGTGAGCTTCTTCACGGATGGAAAAATCCTGGACCTGTATGGGCTGGGAACCAAGGAAGTGCTGGATGCAAAAAGGGCGGGGCATCTGGATTCGCAGGAGATTTCGAGACTTTTGCTGAACAAGGGCATTACGGTGGTTGTGGTATATGATGTGTGGGCGGCACCGCTGCTTCCGGGATGGCTGGAGCCCGTGTGCAAGTGGACAGTGCCGGACGGGTATTGGAAGAAGACGGTGACGTTCTATGGCGCTGGGCCGTCAAGGGCCGCCGACCTTCAGAAAAAGTTGCGTGCCTTCGCGCCCAAGCTACCTCCCGGGGTGGAGGTGGTATATGTGAATGAAGCTGGTTTCCAAAGGAATGCAGATTTGGAGTGAGGAAGGGAGACGACCGGGGGGGCGGTGGAGGGTCAGGGCGAACGCGCAATGAAGGCATCGATGTCTTCTTCGACGGCACGTTCGCTCATGGTGTGGAGGGCAGGGAAATGGCGGCGGACATAGACATAGACGCCATGGCGGGGGGGGGAGGATAAGCGTTCATGGGGCGGCGGGAACGCGCGATGAAAGTATGGGAACCGTCACCGTTTTCAAAACTGCGCTAGGTATTCCCTTCCGCCTGGAGCTGAAGCGGAAGGCCAGGGCGGGAGAGGGCGGCAGCGGCAAAGGCGGGGTCGCGAAGCCACGGCAACAATTCGGACAGTCGTAGGACGATGGGCATGCGGGCATGAACAGCCGCAACTGGCGGCTCCGCCGGCACCGTCAGGATGACGAATTGGTCGCTGGCGTCGCGGATGGCCGCCAGGCAGAACTCGTCGGCGTCGCACAGGCGGAAGAGCACCTTGCGGTGCTCGGGGGCAGGACTCCACTCGTAGAAGCCGGTGGCCAGCAGCGCACAGCGGCGGTGGTGGAAGGCGTCGCGGAAAAGCGGCCGGGAGGCCACCGTTTCGGCGCGGGCGTTGATGACCAGCCGCTTGCCCATCTGCATGCCCCAGCGCAGCCGCCGCAGCGTGGCCTTCGGGCCGCCGTCATCCGCCAGCGCCGCCACCTCTTCGCCAGGGCCGATCTCCCGCTTGCCGGCGACGGGCACGAGGTCGGGCCAGGCCACACGCACCTTCTCCAGCAGCTTTCTGACGGCTGGAGAACCGCTTTCGGGGTCGAATTCGTAGCGTCCGCACATGGTTTTGCCTGTGGCCCCCACTCTAGCGCAGGCCCGCCGGGGGCACAACCCGGAAAGCGCGAACCGCGTTTTGCCTTTTGACAAGGCCGTGGGGGCGGGCCTAGGATAGGCGCACGGAAAGACAAAGGTGGCATCATGGCTGAAATGCAGCGCAAAAGACAATCGGCAATCCGCTTCTTCGACCCCGACAAGGCCGGCGACATCGTGCGGGTGCTGCTGGAATACCAGCAGCTGAAGACCCTTTTCCGGCAGGGCTGGCTACGGACCCGCGTGCCCAAGGAGCAGTGCGAAACGGTCGCCGAGCATTCGCTGGGCGTGGCCTTGCTGGCGCTACTGGTGGCGGACGGCATGCGGCAAGACCTCGACCGCGAGAAGATGGTGACCATGGCCATGCTACACGACTTCGGCGAGATCTATGCCGGCGACCTGGTGCCCGGCGCCGCCAGCGCGGCCGACAAGCACGCCCGCGAAAAGGCCTCCGTCGAAAAGGTGTTCGGCGGGCTCCCGGAGGCGGCACGCTATCTGGCGCTCTGGGAGGAGTTCGAGGCCCAGGAAACCGAAGAGGCACGCGTGGTGAAGGCCCTGGACCGGCTGGAAATGGGCGTCCAGGCCATGGTCTACGAGCGCGAAGGCTGGGGGCCCCTCGAGGACTTCATGGAGACGACGCGGAAAGCCGTTGGCGGGGGGGCGCTGGGCGAGCTCGTCCAGCAGCTGGATGCGCTCCGTCGCCCGGCGGTTCCGTCCAATTCCTAAGCGCCGCCGCGTGTCCCGCCAGCGGGGGCTGGCACCAGCCCATGCCTCGGCCGGGGTGACGGCCTGGTTGCAATTCCGGTGTTCCTGCATGCTGCGGGGATCCTCCGCAACGGCGGCCCGCTCCTGCCTGTGGCCTTCGCGGTCTCCCCAAGTTATGCGTTTTTCCCTTGGTTCTTCCGTAATCTCACATGAAAACGGAACTCGATTGGACGCGGGTAAGGGTTTTTGCATGACGCCCCGTCAGCAGGACGGAATGGACGAACATGGCACTTCCTTGCGCTTTTGACTTGCACCGCAGGGGACTGCCGCCTATTCTTCGCGCGTCAAACGTGACAACCAAACCAAGGAACAGTATCATGAAGAAACTCTCCCTCCTCATCGCCGCCGTCATGGCCTTTGCCGCCACGGCCGCCATCGCCGACGACGCCGCTGCCGAAGCCGCCGCCGACGAGCAGTCCTCCATCGAGGCCTCGCTCTCCGCCGACATCCTCTCGGCCTACGTCTCCCGTGGCCAGGTCTGGAACGACGAGTTCGTCTTCCAGCCCAACTTCTGGGTCGGTCTGCCGTACGGTCTCGAGTTCAACCTGTGGGGCACCATGGACCTGACGGACTCCGATGGCTCCTGCTATCCCGACTCGGGCATGAAGTGGTCCGAATTCGACCTCGAGCCGATCATCAACCTCCCGATTCCGGGCGTCAATGTCGCGCTGGGCGCGATCTACTTCGCCTATCCGCTGGACGTCGACAACGACCACGACGTGTACGTCACGGTCTCGAAGGAGGTCGCCGTGAACGACGACTTCACCGTCAAGCCCTCGCTCAAGTTCGAGCACCGTTGCGCGCATTCCGACGACTGGTTCATCATCGCCAAGGTCTCGCCCAAGTACGCGCTGACCGAGAAGCTGAGCCTCGGCGCCGATGTCGAGGTGGGCTATGCGGGCGCGGACTACGTCGGTGGCTCCTACGGCTCCAAGAACAAGGCTGCGTTCTCCCACGCGCAGGCTGTCGCCAGCCTCTCCTACGCCCTCACGGACAAGCTTTCCGCGGGGATCAAGGGCGGCTACTCCACGATTCTCGACAGCGACATGCGCGATGACATGCGCGCCCGCGACGAGGAAGGCAACAAGCCCTATCCGCAGATCGACATCGGCTTCGGCGGCCTCTTCTTCAACTACGACTTCTAGTCTCCCCTCCCAGTGGCCCGGTTAGCGGGCCCTCTGACAACGGCGTCCTTTTCGGACGCCGTTTTTTGTGCCCAGGCGTTTACGGGTATCGGACGCAGGCCCCTTCGTCGGTCTGCGGGGAGTCCTGCACACGACCATTCTTCCGGGGGCCATGCTCCTCCCTCCCCTCTCCACCAATTTCAGAGCGGGGCACAACAATCTGCAGCCGTTTCGGCGGGCCATACCTTTCATGGAACCGCTCTAGAATTCTAGAGATTTCTAGTTTTTCGAGGCTAGAGCATTTTGCGAAAATGCGTGGCCGCAAGGTTCGAAGGTGCGACATCCTGTCGCGCCCAAATTTATTGCGCGGCTGGAAGCCGCACCTCCGGAAGCCGCCCGCCAAATGGCTACAGTTATTTGAAAACCGCTCTAGATGGGGCGGAAGCGGATGGGGTGGGGCTGGTCGGCGGCGGGGCCGAGGAGGCGGCGTCGATGCTCGTGGTAGGCCTCGAAGTTGCCCTCGAACCAGGTCACGGTGCCGTCGTCCTCGAAGGCCAGGATGTGGGTGGCGATGCGGTCGAGGAACCAGCGGTCGTGGCTGACGACGACGGCGCAGCCGCCGAAGTTCTGGAGGCCTTCCTCCAGGGCGCGGAGGGTAGTGACGTCGAGGTCGTTGGTGGGCTCGTCGAGGAGGAGGAGGTTGCCGCCGCAGCGGAGGAGCTTGGCGAGGTGGACGCGGTTGCGCTCGCCGCCGGAGAGCTTGCCGACGAGCTTCTGCTGGTCGGTGCCGCGGAAGTTGAAGCGGGTGCAGTAGGCGCGGGAGTTCATGGGGCGGCCGCCGAGGTCCAGGGTGTCGGCGCCACCGGTGATCTCCTCGAAGACGGTGTGGGCGTCGTCCAGGGTGTCGCGGGACTGGTTGACGTAGGCGATGTCGACGGTCTCGCCGATGCGCAGGGTTCCGCCGTCTGGCTTCTCCTCGCCGACAATCATGCGCAGGAGGGTGGTCTTGCCGGCCCCGTTGGGGCCGATGACGCCGACGATGCCGCCGCGCGGCAGGTCGAAGGAGACGTTGTCCATGACGAGGCGGTGGCCATAGGCCTTGCGGAGGTTTTCGGCGCGGACCACGAGGTCGCCGAGGCGCGGACCGGGGGGAATCTGGATCTCGAGGGTGTCCTCGCGGGTGTCGACCTGGCGGGAGGCGAGCTCCTCGTAGCGGGCCAGGCGGGCCTTGTTCTTGGACATGCGGCCGGTGGGGTTGAGGCGAATCCAGGCCAGTTCGCGGTCGAGCATCTTCTGGCGCTCGGCCTGCTGGCGGTTCTGGGCGAGGGCCTGCTGCTGCTTGGAGAGGAGCCAGGCCTCGTAGTTGCCCTTGTAGGGGATGCCGCGGCCGCCGTCCATTTCGAGAATCCATTCGGTGACGTCGTTGAGGAAATAGCGGTCGTGGGTGACGACGATGAGGGTGCCGGTGAACTTCTTGAGGTAGTCCTCGAGCCAGGCGACGGTTTCGGCGTCGAGGTGGTTGGTGGGCTCGTCAAGGAGGAGGGCGTCGGGGTTGGAGAGCAGCAGGCGGCAGAGGGCGACGCGGCGACGCTCGCCGCCGGAGAGCTTGGTGACGTCGGCGTCGGGCGGGGGCAGGCGGAGGGCGTCCATGGCGCGCTCGACCTGGCTGTCGAGGCTCCAGAGGTCGCGGTGGTCGATGAGGTTCTGGACGCGGTCGAACTCGTTTTCGAGCTTTTCGCGCTCATCGTCCGGGAGGTCCTCGCCCAGGCGCTCGCAGAGCACGTCGTAGCGGTCGAGGATGGCCTGCGCGGCGGCAACGCCCTCCTTGACATTGCCCAGGACATCCTTCTCGGGGTCGAGCTGCGGCTCCTGGGGAAGGTAGCCGACACGGATGCCCGGGGCGGTCTGCATCTCGCCGATGAAGTCCTTGTCGATGCCGGCCATGATGCGCAGGAGCGTGCTCTTGCCGGCCCCGTTGCCGCCGATGACGCCGATCTTGGCGCCAAAGAAGAAGGCGAGGGTGATGTCCTGGAGGATGGTGGCGCGCTCGGTCTGCTTGCCGACGCCCATCAGGTTGAAGATGTATTCGCCTGCCATGGGGGTTCCTTTCTGCAAAGGGCTGCTTGCGGTGCCTGCGAAACAACCACACCGCCGAACGGAAGTCAAGGGAAAGGTCAGGAAGCAGCTAGGATTCTAGAAGAGCTAGACATCTAGATTTCCAGGGGAGGGCGCGAGGAGGGCGTTGTGGTTGAGGTTTGGGGAACGAGGGGGTATGCTTGGGGGCGCGAGGACGAGGCGAGAAGGATGACAGCGAAGTGCGAGATTTGTCCGCGGGGATGTCGGCTGGGCGAAGGGGAGGTCGGAGCTTGCCGGGCGAGGCAGGGGCGGGAGGACCGCGTGGTGGCGATGGCGTATGGGCGGCCATGCGCGGTGGCGGTCGATCCGATGGAGAAAAAGCCGCTGTATCACTTCTTGCCGGGACGTCCGGTGCTTTCGCTGGGGATGGCGGGGTGCAACTTGCGGTGCAGGAATTGCCAGAACGCAGACATTTCGCAGCGCTCGCCGGAAGAGATTCCGGCCTATCGGCTGTCGCCGGACGAGGTGGTCGCGCTGGCCGTGAAAGAGCACCTGCCCGCCATCGCGTACACCTACACCGAACCGCTGGTGGCGTTTGAATACGTGCTGGACTGCGCAAAGGCGGCACGGGCGGCCGGGGTGGCCAACGTCCTGGTCAGCGCGGGGTATGTGAATCCGGGGCCGCTGGAGGAACTGCTGCCGTTTGTGGATGCGGCGAACATCGACTTGAAGACCATGGACCCCGGGGGGTATCGGGAGAATTGCGGGGTGGAACTGGCACCGGTGCTGGCGACCTTGAAGGCGATGGCCCGGACGAGCACCGTCCTGGAGGTCACGAACCTCGTCATTCCGGGCTTCAACGACTCGGACGCGCTGCTGGAGGCGTGGTGCGGCTTCGTGGCGGAGGAGCTGGGGGTGGACATTCCGGTGCATTTCTCGCGCTTTTTCCCGTGCCATCGGCTGACGGACCGGCAGGCGACGCCCGTCGGGACGCTGGCGCGCGCGAAAGCCATTGCCCGGAAGCATGGGTTGCGGTATGTTTACGCAGGAAATGTCCAGGAAGAAGAAACAACGGCTTGCCCTGCTTGCGGGGCTGTTCTGGTGGAGCGTCGCGGGTTCGACGTGGGGGCCAACCGCCTTCGCGACGGCCGCTGCTTCGCCTGCGGACAAGCCATCTACGGGAGGTTTTGAGATGAAGACGCGCACGCCACGGATTGCGGGCAGCTGGTATCCGGACTCGGCCGAGGAAATCATGACGTTGATTGGGGACGGGGTGGCGGCGGCGAAAAAGCTGGAGCATCCGGCGGCGATTGTCGTTCCCCATGCGGGCTATGCGTATTCGGGAAGCATTGCGGCGCAGGCGTTCGCGGGGCTGGAGGCGGAGGACTACGACCGGGTGATCGTCCTGGCGCCGAGCCACCGCGTGGCGATGCGGCGGTCGTTCAGCGTGGAGCCGGCGGCAGGGGTGAAAACGCCGTTCGGGGTGGTGGAGCTGTCGCCGGGGCTGCACGACGAGCTGGCGGCGTTGCCGGGGTCGCGTTATGTGCCGGAAGCGCATCCGTGGGAGCATGCCATCGACATCGAATTGCCGCTGATCAAGCGCTTTTTGCCGAATTGCCAGGTGGGAGCGGCCATCGTGGGGGTCTGGGACGCGAGGAATCCGGCGGACGCAAAGCTGCTGCAGGCGTTCGGGGCGGCGTTCGGGCGGATGCTCAACCGGCGGACGCTGGTGGTCATCAGCACCGATTTCACGCATTACGGGGAGGATTTCGGGTATGTGCCGTTCCGGGAGGACGTGGCGGAGCGGTTGCGGGCGCTGGATGCGGAGATGTTTGCGGAGCTGGCCAAAAACAACGGACTGGCATGGTCGGAGGCGCTGGCACGGACGGGAGCGACGATTTGCGGGGCGTCCGCGCTACAGCTGCTGCTGGCGGGGTTGCCGGAATCGGCGCGGTTCGAGCGGCTGGCGTATGGGAGTTCGGGGGACATGACAGGGGATTGGTCGCATGTGGTGGGGTATACGGCGGCGGCGGTGTATGCGGATTGGGGGGAGCGGGCGGAACCCGCGCCGGAGGCGAAGAAGAAGACGGAGGCGGAGACGGGGACGGCCTTGTCGGACGAGGCCGGAGCGGTGCTGGTGGGCATTGCGCGGCAGCGTCTGGAGCAGGCGGTCGGGGGCGCGGAGGAGAAAGCGCCCGTCGAGATGACGGCGGCGGTGCGCCAGGAGTTGCAGCGGCGATGCGGGGCATTTGTGACGCTGACGGAACAGGGCGAGTTGCGGGGATGCATCGGAATGATCGTTTCGGAAGAGCCCGTGGAAGAGGTCGTTCGGGAGATGGCGGTGGCGGCGGCGCTGGAGGATCCGCGTTTCCCGGCGGTGCGGGCGGAAGAGCTGCCAGGCATCGAAATCGAGGTCTCGGTGCTGAGCGAACCGCAGGCGATTGCGGGGCCGGAGGAGATTGTCATCGGACGGGACGGGGTGATCTTGAGCAAGCGCGGGCGGCGGGCGGTCTTCCTCCCCCAGGTGGCGCCGGAGCAGGGGTGGAATGTGCCGACCATGCTGACGCATCTGGCCCTCAAGGCCGGCTTGCGACCGAACGATTGGCAGGAGGGGGCGCAGTTCGAGACCTTCCGGGCACAGATTTTCCACGAAAAGTGACGGGGCGATGGAAAAAGTTTAGGCGGGGGGTTGCGGGAAGGGATGGGGCGGGGTAAAATATGGATAACCTCATGAATTTGAGGGGGCGACTGGTTTCGACGTGCCTGTTGAAGACCGGATTGCGCGCCGAGGTCCCCGGTTGGCCTCGTTAATCCACCGGGAAAAACACAAAAGCCAACGAAGAATTGGCCCTCGCGGCGTAGAAAACGCGCCCCGACGTCGACCTCTTCACGCCTGCGGGAGAGAGTCGGCGACATTAGCAGGCTGGCGACCGTCGCCGGGCGACCGGGCGGAGGCGCGAGAACCAACAGGGCGCTGGCGATGCGTCAGGACTGTCCGCGGTCACGATGCATGGCGAGACTCAAAACACGGAACACACGCGTAGACATTCGGGGGCCACGGGTGCGGACGGGAGTTCGATTCTCCCCGCCTCCACCATCCCAACCCGCCCGGGAAAGTTCCCGGGCGGGGTTTTTTTGCGCCACAGGGCACCCTCTCGCGCCCCCCGGAGGAGGCACTTTGCAGAGAGTTCGCCCTTGGCCGCGGCCAAATGCCCCGTGCTCCCCGGGAGGGGGGAAGGACTAGAGCAGTTTGCGAAAAAGTGTGGCCACAAGGTTCGGAGGTGCGACATCCTGTCGCGCCCAAATAATTACGCGGCTGGAAGCCGCACCTCCGGAAGCCGCCCGCCAAATGGCTACAGTAATTTGAAAACCGCTCTAGCCGCGCCTTCAGACTTGTATTTGTGGCGCGACAGGATGTCGCACCCCCCATTCTTGCGGCTACATTTTTCTGAAAATGCTCTAGAGCTCGGTGGCGCGCATGGCGGCGTCGGTGGAGTTGTCGATGACGAGGGGCTCACCAGCGGCCTTGCGGGCGGAGGCGATGTCCTTGAGGCCGTTGCCGGTGGAGAGGATGACGGCGAGGGCGTCGGAGGGGAGTATGGCGGACTTGGCGGCGGCCAGAAGTCCGGCGGCAGCCGTGGCGGCGGCAGGTTCGGGGAAGACGCCGGTGGCACGGGCGACGAGGGGGATGGTGGCGAGAATGTCGGCATCGGGGACAACGATGGCGGCACCCTCGGACTCGATGACGGCGCGGACGGCGGCCAGACCGTCGCGGGGGATGTCGACGGAGATGGAGTCGGCGACGGTGGTGGCGGCGACGGCGGGAACGGCGAGCTTCTGCCAGTCGGCGGAGGCGGAGGTGGCGGAGAGGCCGAGGGCACGGGCGGCAGCAACGCCGCGGGTAATGGCGTCGGAGGCCTCGGACTGACAGCAGAGGAGGTGGGGCAGGCGGTCGGAAATGCCGGCGTCGAAGAGGTCGCGGAAGCCCTTCCAGATGCCGGAAATGATGTTGCCGTCGCCAACGGGCACGGCAACCCAGTCGGGAATGCGGCCAAGCTGCTCGAAGAGCTCGAAAGCGGCGGTCTTCTTGCCTTCGCGGGTGTAGGGGTTGTAGCCGGTGTTGCGGTTGAACCAGCCACGCTGGGCGCAGACGTGCATGCAGAGGTCGAAGGCATCGTCGTAGGTGCCGCGGACGGCGATGACGCGGGCCCCGAAGGTCAGGAGCTGCGCAATCTTGGCCGCCGGGGCCGCCTGGGGAACGAAAATGACGCAGGGAAAGCCGACGGAAGCCGCCAGGCAGGCCATGGAGGAACCGGCGTTGCCGGTGGAAGCCCCGCAGATGACGGAGGCCCCGGTCTCGCGGGCGCGGACGAGGGCGATGGCTCCGGCGCGGTCCTTGAAGGAGGCGGAGGGGTTCTGGCCGTCGTCCTTGATGTAGAGGGAGGACAAGCCGGCGGCGGCGGCAAGGCGGGGGGCGGAGTAGAGAGGGGTGTTGCCGACGCGGAGGGGCGAGGCCAGGGAAAGGTCCGAGACGGGCAGGAGGGAAAGGTAGCGGAAGATGTCGCGGCGGGTGGTGTCGCGCCACCAGGAGCGGTCAGGATGGTTGGCGGGCCAGTCATAGTGGACTTCGAGGTTGCCGCCGCAGGCAGGGCAGACGTAGTCGGGCGCACCCGCAGGCAGTTCATGGCCGCAGGCAAAGCAGCGGAGGGAGGAGAAGAACGATTTCATGGGAGGGAGCCTTTCGTGGGGACAACCGGGGAGGTGGAGAGATGGGCACGGCGGAGGGGCGGCGTGCCGAGAGGGGTGGCATCGGCCAGTAGAAGGCGCTGGCCGCGTTCAAGGGTGCGGAGGGACTTGCGGACGGCCGCAGGGAGGTCGCGGTGGAGGAGCTGGAGGCGGGCAAAGGATCCGTCGGGGAGGCACGCGGGGCAGAGGGTCTGGCCCTTGGCAAAGGTGGGCGAGGCGACCAGGCGGGCGGCAAGGGGGGCGGTGTCGCTCGTCGGAGCGGCAGCGGGGGCGGGTGTAAGGGCGAGGAAGGTGAAAGCGAGGTGGCGGAGATCGCGGTGGAGGGCAGTGGCAAGAATCTGGAGGGTGCGCGGGAGAGGGAAGGTGCGGACGGCGTGGCAGGGCTCGCGCAGCGGGCATGCCAGTTCGTGAGGACAAGGGGCCAGGAGGTGGAGGTGCAGGGTGTCCATGGCGTAGTCACGCCAGGCGCGGAGACGGTCGCCTACGGCGCGGACAAGGGGTTCGCAGAGGAGCAGGATGCCGTCCGGGGCGAGAAAGCGCGCGGCGTGCTCGAGGAGGGCAAGCTGTTCGTCCGGGGGAAGCTCGTTGAGGACGTAGTGGAGGATGACGAGGTCGTAGGCGTGTGGAGGGAGGTCAAGATCGCGAGCGGACGTGAGATGGGTCCGGAGGAGGGCGGTGGGGAAAGCGGAGGGACGGAGAGCGAGGAAGGTTTCGTGAAGGGCTCGAAGGGCGGCACGAGAGGTGTCGCAGACGTCGAGGGAGAGGGCGGCATGGCCGACGGCGGCGGCGCGGGCCAGCGCGGGCCAGGCGGCGGCGCCGGTGCCAGCGCCCAGGTCGAGGATACGGTAGGGACGGCGGGGCTCGGGAGCACGGAGAGGCAGCTCGGGGAGCACGAGGTTCATGCGGGCGTGCGTCAGCGGCGCGAAGTAGAGAGAGTAGGCAATGGCGTGGCGGGCAGTACGGAGGTAGATGGGATCGGAGGAGGCGGCGGGCGCAGGCGCTGCGGCAGGGGCAGCAGGGACGGCGGCCGACGCGGCATCGGCGGGAGGTCGGGGTTGGGGGCTGGCGGCCGGGGCAGATGGCACCGAAGCGGGCGGAGTCCCCTCCCCCGGGGTCTTGGCGGGCGGCGGCAAGGACGGGCGGGCCGTGGTAAAGCGGTCGGCCAGGCGGCGGATGTCGGGAAGCAGGCGCTGGATGGCATCGCGGTCGGAGAGAGCCCGGGTTTCGCGCTGGGCCTGTCGGAGCCAATAGGCTTCGAGGGCGGGGGGATAGGCGGGCGTCAGGAGGGAGGCGGTGGCAGTAGCGAGAGGTGAAGTGTAGGACATGGACAACGTTGGGGAAAGAACGGCGCGAGGCAAGAGACGACGACGGAGCGACAGCGTCAGATGCGGTTGGGATCGTGAAGGAAAGCGGTGGCCGTGGCGAGGTCGGCGGCGGACCGGATGCGGACGCCAACATGGCAGGCAGGTGGAGCTGGCACCAGGTGGGGCACCAGTTTTGAGGAGAGGGAGAGGACGGTCTCCAGGTCGTCGCCAGCCACTTTCCGCTTTTTGTCGTAGGCGTCCATCAGGAGCTGGCGAGGAAAGACCTGGGGCGGGAGAAGGGTCCAGACGTGGCCGGCATCGGCAGGAAGGCGCGACTGGAAGGCATTGCGCTTGACGAGGGCAATCGGGTCGAGCACCTCCTCCGCCGCCGTGGCGACGCCCCCGGAGACACGCCAGGCGGCACGAATGGTTTCAGAGACGAGCGAGGCGTTCAGAAGCGGGCGACAGGCATCCAGGACACAGATGAAGTCGGCTTCAGGATCGATGTAGGCAAAGGCGGCGCTCATGGAGGCTTGGCGACGAGCCCCCGCGCCGACCACCTTGCGGATTTTGCTAAAGCGATAGGTCTTCATGAGCGCGGCCAACTCGGCGGCATTGTCGCGGTCGATGACCACGATGACGCCCGCCAGTTCGGGGGTCTGCTCGATGACGGTGAGGACATAGGTAATGACAGGCCTGTCGTTGAGGAACAGAAACGGGGTGGAGACGGAAGCGGCGAGGCGGTCGTCGCGTCCGGAGGCGATGAGGATGGCCCAGGTCAGATTCTTCATGGTGGCTCGTTTCGTGCAAAGTGCAAGGGCAAGACGTAGCGATGGCCTCCCTTGCGAATCATATCTTTGCCGAATAGAGGAGAATTGTCAAGTGTGGAGCGAACGAGGGTGTGCGATTTTACTTTGTTGCACCATCATGGTCAGGCGGCGGCGAGAAATTGGGCAAAAAGGCCAATGATTGACGAAAAACCACACGCGATGGCGGTGACTGGGGTGCGGGCAGCAGAGGGCCAAGGCGGACGACCTGAAGGTCAACGCAAGGGCGAGGTGACGGGGGGCCTATTCCCAGTACTGGCGGTCGAGGGCACGGTACTGGACGGCCTCGGCGATGTGGTCTTCGAGGATGTCGGGGGAAGCCGCCATGTCGGCGATGGTGCGGGCGACCTTGAGGATGCGGTCGTAGGCGCGGGCGGAAAGGTGGTATTCGGCCATGGCCGTCTTGAGCAGGAGCTGGGCGGAAGGGCCCAGGACGCAATGCTCGCGGACGTCGCGGCTAGTCATGAGGGCGTTGCAGTGGACGGCGGGAGCGGGGGCGGCGTTCGGCGCGGCGGGATCCGCAGGGGCGGCGGTGAAGCGCTCGCGCTGGATGGCGCGGGCGGCCTGGACGCGGTCGCGGATGGCAGCGGACGATTCACCCTTCTCGACGGAGGCGAGCTGCTGGTATTCGACGGCGGGGACTTCGACGTGGATGTCGATGCGGTCGAGGAGGGGGCCGGAGATGCGGTTGCGGTAGCGCTGCATCTGCATGGGGGTGCAGCGGCATTCCTTGCGGGGGTCGCCGAAGTGGCCGCACGGGCAGGGATTCATCGCGGCAACCAGCATGAACCGACAGGGGAAGGAGACCGTTCCGGAGGCTCTGGAGATGGTGACGACGCCGTCTTCGAGGGGCTGGCGCATGACCTCGAGGACGTTGCGATGGAACTCGGGGAGCTCGTCGAGGAAGAGCACGCCATTGTGGGCCAGGGAAACCTCGCCGGGCATGGGATGGGTGCCGCCGCCCAAAAGGCCGGCATCGGAAATGGTGTGGTGGGGCGCGCGGAAGGGACGGGAGGAGACGACGGCCTGGTGGGGCGGAAGGACGCCGGCGATGGAGTGGATTTTCGTGGTCTCGAGGGCTTCTTCGAGGGTGAGCGGCGGGAGGATAGTGGGGACGCGCTTGGCCAGCATCGACTTGCCGGTTCCGGGCGGTCCGACAAGAAGGATGTTGTGGCCGCCGGCGACGGCAACCTCCAGGGCGCGGCGCGCGGATTCCTGGCCGCGAACGTCGGCATAGTCGACGGCGTAGGCGGTGCCGCCGGCAAAGGCGGCCTGAGCGTCGACGACAAAGGGGGGAATGTCCTCGTCGCCGGAGAGGAAGCGGGCCGCCTGGGCAAGGGAGGCAACGGGAATGGTATCGATGCCGGAAACAACGGCGGCTTCCTCGGCGTTTTCAGGCGGGACGAGGATGCCCTGGCGGCCCTCGGCACGGGCGCGGAGGGCAATAGGCAGAACACCCCGGACGCGGCGGACTTCGCCGCCCAGGGCGAGTTCGCCCACAACGGCGTAGCGGGCGAGGCGGTTGGTTTCGAGCTGGCGGTCGGCGACAAGTGCGCCAAGAGCGATGGGGAGGTCGAAGGAGGGACCTTCCTTCTTGATGTCGGCGGGAGCGAGATTGACGGTCACGCGGCCAAGCGGAGGACAAAAGCCGGAATTGGCCAGGGCGGTCCAGACGCGGTCGGTGGATTCCTTGACGGCGGCATCGGGAAGGCCGACGACGACAAAGCGGGGGTCGCCGTTGCCCACGTTGACCTCAATCTCGACTTCGTAGGCGTCGACGCCGTAGACGGCCCCGGAATAGACTTTGGCGAGGCCGCTCATGGGGCGGCGGGGGAAGCGGGGGCGAGAAAGGCCTCGACGGCGGCGAGGTCGACGGCGGGACCGGTGTAGGCGGGAAGGCGGTCGGGGGGAACGTCGGCGAGGAAGGGCTGGCGGGTGTCCTTGTCGGAAACAACGGCGTCGGCAGGGTCGATGTCCCAAGGAATGGCGAGAGCGGGGTCGTTCCAGCGGACGCCGTATTCGTCGCCAGGGGTGTAGAGGTCGGCGCACTTGTAGGTGAAGTCGGCGCTATCGCTCAGAACGCGGAAGCCATGGGCGAAGCCTTCGGGAACGAAGAGCTGGTAGCGGTTTTCTTCGGAAAGCAGGGCCGCCGCGAAGCGACCGAAGGTCGGGGAGCCGCGCCGGATGTCCACGACGACATCCAGCACGGCGCCGCACACGACGCTGACGAGCTTGGCCTGCGGGTGCTTGAGCTGGTAGTGGAGGCCGCGGACAGTGCCGATGCGGGAACGGGAAAGGTTGTCCTGCACCCAGTTGCGGGAGATGCCGGCGGCGGCGTATTCGGCGGTCTGGAAGGTCTGGAGGAAGAAGCCGCGCGCGTCACCGAAGAGGTGGGGAATCAGGAGCAGAACGTCGGGGATGGCGGTGCGGGAGAGGCGGAGTTTCATGGGCGAGGCGCGAAAAAGGAAAAAGGCACCGTTTTCTAGAGATTTCTAGAATTCTAGAAATATCTAGGATTCTGGAAAGCCGGCGCCTGGGGCGGCGGTGCGACTTAGGCGCGGCCGACGGAGTGGTAGGTGAAGCCGGCGGCGCGGACAGTGGCAGGGTCGAAGGCGTTGCGGCCGTCGATCATCACCGGGGTCGTCATGACGCTCTTGAGCTTGGCGAGGTCGATGTTCTTGACGGCATCCCACTCGGTGAGGACGAGCACCAGGTCGGCGCCGGTAGCGCACTCGTAGAGGTCCTGGGAGGTCTCGAGGGGAACGTCGGGAAGGGCTTCGCGGAACTTGCCTTCGGCAATCGGATCCCACGCCACGACCTTCGCCTTCATCTCCTGGAGGGCAGGAACGAAGTAGAGGCTGGGGGCCTCGCGGACGTCGTCGGTCTCGGGCTTGAACGCAAGGCCGAAGATGGCAATCTTCTTGTCCTGGACGACCCAGAGCTCGCGCTTGATCTTCTGCATGACGAACTCGCGCTGGGACTTGTTGATCTGCTGAACCTCCTTGAGGAGCTTGAAGTCGTAGCCCACCGCGTCGGAAAGGCGGACGAAGGCATCGACATCCTTGGGGAAGCAGGAGCCGCCGTAGCCCACGCCGGCGTGCAGGAAGCGGGGGCCGATGCGGGGGTCGAGGCCCATGCCCTTGGCAACCTGCTCGACATCGGCGCCAGCCATCTCGCAGATGCGGGCGACGGCGTTGATGTAGGAGATCTTGAGGGCGAGGAAAGAGTTGGAGGCGTGCTTGGTAAGCTCGGCGCTGGTGACGTTCATGCGCAGGAACTGGCCGCCGCCGGCCGCCAGGATGGGCTTGTAGATTTCCTCAAGGAGGTCGCCGGCGCGCGCGGACTCGACGCCGACCACGATGCGGTCCGGATGCGTCGCGTCGACAATGGCCGTGCCTTCGCGCAGGAACTCGGGATTCGAGGCGACGTCGAAGTCGACGTCCGCCTTCAGGTACTTGCGCATGGTGCGCTTGAGGTGCTCGCTGGTCTTGGCGGGGACGGTGCTCTTCTCGACCAGCAGGTGGTAGTCCGTCATGTTCTCGGCGACCTCGCGGCCGACCTGCTCGACGTAGGTGAGATTGGCCTCGCCGCCGACGCCCGGAGGCGTGCCGACCGCGATGAAGATGACCTTGGCGAACTTCGTGCCCTCGGCGATGGAGGTGGAGAACTTCAGGCGGCCCGCCTTGACGTTGCGCTCAACGATTTCGTCCAGCCCTGGCTCGTAGATGGGCATCTCGCCCTTGAGGAGCATCTCGATCTTCTTCTCATTGTTGTCCACGCACATGACCTCGTGTCCGGCATCTGAGAAGCAAGCGCCCGTCACCAGTCCCACATAGCCCGTCCCGACAATCGTAATCTTCATGTGTAAACCTCCAAACAGTATACTACGCTACGCGCACGCGCAACTCCTCTAGTCTACGCGCGAAAAACGCGGGCGACAAGGGAAAAACGTTCACGTTCGAGGTCATTTCCGGAGGGGAAAGGATGCACGTCGAGGGGGCTTATGGCGCCCCGCGGACGGCGGCGGACATGCGGCGGACGTAGTCGGCGACGACGGGGGGGGCGTCGCGACCGTGCTGGGCGATGAGCTTGACGATGGCGGAGCCGACGATGGCACCGTCGGAGAGGGCGGCCATGCGGGCGGCCTGTTCGGGGGTGGAGATGCCGAAGCCCACGGCGCAGGGCACGTTGGACGCCGCCCGCACCTGCCGCACGATAGCCCCGATGTCGGTGGTGATGGTTCCTCTCGTGCCGGTGACGCCCAGCGAGGAGACGACGTAGAGGAAGCCCTCCGCTTCGCGCGCGATTTGCGCGATGCGTCCGGCGGAAGTCGGGGCGACGAGCGAGATGAAGTCGATGCCGCGCTTGCGGAAGGCGGGGACGAACTCCTCCTTTTCCTCGAAGGGAACGTCGGGCAGGATGAGGCCGTCGATGCCGGCCCGGGCGCAGCGTTCGGCGAAGCCCTCGACGGTGCGCGAGAACACCACGTTGGCGTAGGTCATGAAGACGAGCGACACGTCGGTTTCGCGGCGCAGGGCGGCGGCCATTTCGAGGATGCGGTCGGTGGTGGTGCCGCCGGCGAGGGCGCGCATGTTGGCGCCCTGGATGACGGGTCCTTCGGCGGTGGGGTCGGAGAACGGGATGCCCAGTTCGACGATGCCCGCCCCGGCGTCGGCCATGGCCTTGACGACGGCGGCGGTCGTTTCGAGGTCCGGGTCTCCGCAGGTGACGAACGGGATGAACACCTTACCCTTGGCGAACGCTTGCTTGATCCTACTCATGGAGGTCCTCCCCCCTGTAGCGGGCGATGGCGGCCACGTCCTTGTCGCCGCGGCCCGACAGCGTGACGGCGAGGATCGAGTCCTTGGGCATGCCCGGCGCGATGGCGATCGCGTGGGCGACGGCGTGGGCGGACTCGATGGCGGGAATGATGCCCTCGACGCGCGCGAGGGTCTCGAAGGCGGCGACGGCCTCGTCGTCGGTGACGGCCACGTATTCGGCGCGGCCGGTGTCGTGCAGCCACGCGTGCTCGGGGCCGATGCCGGGGTAGTCGAGGCCGGCGGAAATTGAATAGACGGGCGCGATTTGCCCGAACTCGTCCTGGCAGAAGTAGGACTTCATGCCGTGGAAGATGCCGAGCTTGCCGGTGGCGATGGTGGCGGCGGTTTCGGGGGTGCCGACGCCGCGCCCGGCCGCCTCGCAGCCGATGAGCCGCACGCCGGGGTCGCCGATGAAGTGGTAGAACGAGCCGATGGCGTTGGAGCCGCCGCCGACGCACGCGAGCACGGCGTCGGGGAGCCGCCCCTCGCGTTCGAGAAACTGCGCGCGCATTTCGCGGGAGATGACCGCCTGGAAGTCGCGGACGATGGTCGGGAACGGGTGGGGGCCCATGACGGATCCGAGGCAGTAGTGGGTGTCGTCGATGCGGCTGGTCCACTCGCGCATGGCTTCGGAGACGGCGTCCTTGAGCGTGGCGGTGCCGCTGTCGACGGGCACGACCTTCGCGCCGAGGAGGCGCATCCGGTAGACGTTCAGCGCCTGCCGTTCGGTGTCCTCGCGGCCCATGAACACGACGCATTCCATGTCCATGAGCGCGGCGGCCGTGGCGGTGGCGACGCCGTGCTGGCCGGCGCCCGTCTCGGCGATGAGGCGGGTCTTGCCCATCTTCTTGGCGAGGAGCGCCTGGCCGAGCACGTTGTTGATCTTGTGGGCGCCGGTGTGGTTGAGGTCTTCGCGCTTGAGGTAGATTTTCGCGCCGCCGAGCCGCCGGGTGAGCCGCTCCGCGAAATACAGCCGCGAGGGCCGTCCCGCGTATTCGTCGAGCAGCCGCCCGAGCTCGGCGTTGAAGTCGGGGTCGTCCTTGAAGCGGTTGTAGGCCTCTTCGAGTTCGAGCACCGCGTTCATGAGGGTCTCGGGAATATATTGCCCCCCGTGGATTCCGAATCGTCCGCGCGTCATTTTCTCGCCTCCGCGATGAATTGTTGCATTTTTGCGAAATCCTTGAAGCCGCCGGTTTCGACGCCGCTGCTGGCGTCGACCCCGCGAGGCCGCGCGAACCGTACGGCCTCCGCGACGTTTTCCGGGGTCAGGCCGCCGGCAAGCCAAAAGGGGCGACTGAACGGATGTCCAGCCAAAATCCGCCAGTCGAACGGCACGCCGCCGCCGGCGCCGGCGTCCAGCAGGACGAGGTCCGCGGACGACGCCTCCGCCGTCGCGAGGTCGTCCGCCGTGCGCACCTTCACCGCGCGAACCAGCGGAACGCCCGGAACGAGCGCGCGGAGCGCCGCGATGCGCTCCTCGTCGCCGTCGGCGGAGTGCAATTGCACCGCGTCGATGGCGCCGGAGGCGACGACGGCGGCGATGGCCTCCGGCGAGTCGCCCGCGAAAACGCCCGCCGCCACGATGCCGGGGGCCAGGCACCGCTTCAGGGCCAGCGCCTCGGTTGGCGTGACCCGCCGGCGGCTCCCGGCGGCGAAGACGAACCCGACGGCGTCGGGTCGCAGGCGGTTGGCAAAATCGACGTCCTCGGGCCGCCGCAGACCGCAGATTTTGACCTTGACCGTCATGCCAGCCCCCGCAATTCGGCCAGCTTGGCGCGTTTGTCGGGGGCGCGCATCATGGCCTCGCCCACGAGGATGGCATCAACGCCCGCCTCCCGCAGCACCCGCGCGCCGTCGCCGTCATGCACCCCGCTTTCGGCCACGAACACGGCCTCCGGTGGCACGAGCGGACGCAGCCCCGCGGCTTTGCCGCCGTCCACCGTGAAGTCGGCGAGGTTGCGGTTGTTCACGCCCACGATGCGTGCCCCGCAGGCGAGCGCCGTCTCGATTTGCGTCGCGTCGCGCGTCTCGACCAGCGCCGAGAGGCCCAGCTCCCGGCAGAGCGCGAGACCGTCGCGGAGCTGTGCGGCGTCGAGGAGCGAGACGATCAGCAGCACCGCCTCCGCCCCCAGCGCGGCGGCCTCCCAAATCATCCAGGGATCCACGGTGAAGTCCTTGCGGAGGCACGGCACCGCCACGGCGGCCGCGATGTCGCGCAGGTGCGCGTCGCTTCCCAGGAACCACCTCGGCTCGGTCAGCACGGAAATCGCGTCCGCCCCGGCCTCCGCATAGCTCCGGGCGATGTCGACCGGCGCGTAGTCCTCCGCGATGACGCCCTTCGACGGCGACGCCTTCTTGCACTCGCAGATGAAGGAGAGTCCCGGCGCTCGCAACGCCCGGTAGAAGGCGTCCGGCGCGGCCCCGGCGCGGCGTTCCCGCGCCAGCGCCTCCAGCTCGCGCTGCGGCAACTTTGCCTTTGCCGCCGCCACGCGCTCCCGCGCATGTTCGGCAATGGTTTCGAGAATGGTGGTCATGGCAACTCCCCTGTTATTGTGCGGTTGGGTGCTATTTCCCGTCTTTTCACGACAGAATCCAGTTGAATCATTTCTCTTTGGTCATTTGAACGTCCACGGCGTATTCGCCGAAGCGGACCTCATAGCGTTTTACGGGTCGGTCGTAGACATTGACATCCATGTGGCCGGTAATGAACGTGTTGTCTGCCAGCCACTGCGTGTTGTCGGTTCCGAACATCTCGCATTCCATTTCGTTGGACTTGAACGACATGGCGCCGGAACCGGACGCAGCGCATTCTTCCAACCTCTTCATCCACTCCAGCTGTTCCAGTCCAGGGGTGTTCTTGGCGGGAACCAGGAGGAAAAGATAGTCGGATGCACGACTCACGGCGACGTTGAGCAGAGATTCCCTATTCACGAGACTTCTTCCTGACCCATGTCCCGGAGGATTCAGACAGACAATCATGATAGTGCACTGGTCGCCTTGGAACCTATGGACGGTTCCGACGACAATCTTGCATCGTCCGGGGCGTTCGGCTAGCCGGTGTTCGACAATGCGGGCAATCATGTCGGCCTGAACCTTGTAGGGAGAGACGATGCCAATCGAAGGTGTTTCTTCCCCCTCTTTCACGGACACAATTCCGTCGAGGAACAAGGCGAATTCGGCGGCAAAAAGGGCGGAATAGACGTGGAACGCGCTGCCACCGACGGTCCGAGGATGGTAGATGTTTTCGTGTTTTGCGTCGAACGGGAATCGGATGATATTGACAGGCCCGGCCGCCATTCGCAATTCCAATCCGATCGGGCGGATGGAGTTGGGTGTTCTTGCGTGCTGGAGGCGTCCATTGTAGGCAAATCGGCTGAAAACGTCGCCAATTGCCGGAACACTCCGATGTTGTATGTCCAGGCGCTGGATTTCGTAATCCCCGATGGGAGTCCGGTCCAACTCAAATGAGTCGATGCCGAAGAAGGTATAAACATTCTTGTCTTCGAGATATTCATTTTGCGTGACCGGAGGAAGTTGCTTGGGGTCGCCGGCCACGACAAACGACGCTTCCGGTCGTTGCAACAAGAGATAGACCGCATAGGGCAGTTCGATCATGGACGCTTCGTCCAAAAACACCTCGGTCCATTCCTCTTCTCTCAACGGACGGCCTGTTCCCTTGTTCGGGCGGGTCGTGTCGTAAGGATAGCGGGCCACCGTCGTGACAAGCACCAGCTTGCCGAAAGCGGAAACGTCCACGTTTTTCTCGCAATAGACTCTTTCGTCGCGCTGCAAGGTCTCGTCCATCGTTCCGCCGAAACGCACAAGCCAATCCGTAGGCGGCGTGGACGGGTTCCTGCGCGCCAGTTCCAATATCCGAAGCGTCAAGACGTCGGCCGCTTTGTTCGTGGGGGCCAAGACGAGTATTTTCTCCGCGGTCCCGCTGCTCATTCGGGTAAGCAGCATTTTCGCGAGCTGTTCCGTCTTCCCGGTCCCGGGAGGCCCGAACACGAATGTCACGCGGTCATTGGGCGGCAGAAATTGCGTAATTTCATCGTCAGGTAGGAAAAGAGCCCCATCTGCCTTGTGAAGTTCCTTGAATCGCTCTTCGAGTCGTTGAAGCAGGAAGTCGGGTTCGGAGACGGAAATGGTCGCAAGGCCGACGCGGGAAAAGTCGTATCCTTCGAGTTGCTCTTCGCGGCTCAACAGGACGACAAGCCGGTCCGAATCAATGGACGTGCCGACTGCGCGGAACGTCCGGCTCAAGTCACCCTGTTTCATGTCAATGAGAATGACATCCTTGTCAGCCAGCTGGGCGGGGATGTCGCGGCTGGGCATGGACAGAACAATCGTCCGCTTTGCACTTTCGTCGCGCTCGACCCGTCCGAATGCGATGGAAAACGACGCCTTGGGGCCGCTGCGGTTTTTGTTGCCGCGATTTCCGTATTCAAGAGCTTTCACAAACCATCCGAACGATGTGGGAGGAAGGTCGTGCAAAGAAGTCTGGAGTTCTTGTTCGGCAACAATCGCTTGTCTGGCTTTTTCCGTTTCCCTCTCCAGTTCTTCCAGCTTTTCGTCGATGGTTTTCTCTTCAACCGGAGACTTCACCGAAGGAGCAGGACGTGAAATTGTGGATGTATCGACGGTTTCGAGGGAACCTTTCAAGAATTTTGGCGTGCGCAGCGGAGGCGGTGGCATGGCAGACGTATTCTCTCCGGGGCTGGCCCCCAATTCCGTGCTGGCGGGATGTTGGGAAAACGGACTGAATGTCGCAATGTCTGGCGTCTCCTGGGGCACACTTGTTGAGTTTTCAGGCACCGCAAGAGATGCCTTCGCATGCCGAATCCGTGCCCGTTCCTTCAACTCGGCTTTCAGTTCTTCTTTCGACACACCGGCTTCGGCTGCAAGGCTTGTCAATTCGTCAGCTTCCCGGACTTTCTCTTCCTGTTCGGGCGTCATCCCGGGAGCAGCGGTGGAAATGCCGAGCCCTTCCATGAGCACCTTGGAGGCGATGCTGTTGACCTCGTATTGGTCATGAAGGTCTCGAACATGCGTATGACAAGGGGCCGTCCAGTTTCCATCACGGGAGAGAAGCCATTCCGTGTTTTTAAGCCGGTCGAGAATCGGGGAAGGAAACTGTCTTGTTTTTTGGGTGTAGCGATACCACTCATAATGTGCTTCAAACAGTGAAGCAAGGGATGTCGCCGAACGATTTTCAAAATTTCGTTGCAGTGTATTCCAAAGCAAAACGGAAAGTCCGGGTCCCCTTGACTGTATCGTTCGCCGAAGAACCCCTTCCAACCCCTCGATTGACTTGATTAACCAACGGCGGCCAAAACCGGACGACGGCGAGGAAGGTGGAAACCTTTCGTAATCTTTTTCGAGAATCGCGCGCTCTTGTTCCGTTTCCCGGCGCACGATTTTCCTCGGAGAGGAACTAACACCGAGTCTTTCAAAGAAATCCAGGAGACCTTGAAAGTCAGATTCGGCAACGGCTTCCCGATATTTGTCCTTCGCGAGGAAGTGAACATCGAATCCTTCAAACCATAAATGCAAGTCCTCCGATGGAAGGTATAACGACGAGGGGTAGCGCAACCATTCTCCGTCGTCCGCCAGCAAACATGGCGTGTTTTTCATGGCATTTTCGATTTCTTCCCGATCCTGTCCGGAACCTTCCCGCCACGCCCGGAACATCAACTTCATGTCCTCAACGGGATGTTCAACGGGTGTTTCGGATTGATATTTGGGAAGAATGACGTTGAATACTTCGTCTCGAATGGACGGTTCCTGCAGATGCAGCGTTTCTTTGAAGAACTTCACCAGCTCAGGTTTCTCAAGCAGGGACGGTTCAAGAATCGTCGCACTCTCAAAAGCCGCTTCTTTTGACGGCAGGAATAGGCTCGGTTGGGGTTTTCCAGCCGCGTCGAGAGCCGTCGCGGGATGGAACGCCCCGTCTTTTCCGAGAAAAATGGCTTTTGATTGGACGGCCTTGAGTTGTTTGGTCGAAGAGTAGTTGTCCTGGATGAACAGATACAGCCGGTCCAGCCATTCTCGCGGTCGGGCGGAGAGAAAACCGGGAGACAGTGACAGTTTGTCGAGTATATCTTCGATGGAGAAGTGTTTTGCAATCAAATCATCCTTGTAGTCACGCGGAGAATACGAGCCTGGATACGAATTGGCGACAGGACGCCCTGACGTCGTGAACACCCATTTTGCACCCGGCGCACCAATCAGTTCCGCAAGAAGCGAGTTGTCGAAAAGTTGGAGAATTTCAGCAGATTCAGCCCAATAAGCGTTCGTGCCGACCACGTATCGGCTTGCCAGCGGTTCCGATTCTGTCGATGACAGTAATCTCCGTTCTTTCAGATACGATTGAACATGGATAAAAATCGGTGCAAACCTGTACGGATGTGTCCAACACTTGAGCCACCTGTCAAAGCCAAAGAACCGGGATTTGTCCGTAGGAACGACATTGAACACGTTATCATCGATGATTGGAATGTCTCGTTCAATTCCCCAGTCCCGGAGAAAGACGAGAGAATCCGCGGCCAACAGTCCGAGCTTGTCAATCAAATCGTCATTATAGCTCGTTTCCTGCACGCCTTCGCGACTGTCCGTGAGCAGGAACGGTGCATGGACGAGGAATTTCAGCTCCCTGCGGAGTTGCGTCGGAAAAAAGCAATAGACGGGACCATGGCATTCTTGCAATTTCTCGAAATTTCCGTCCGTTCCGAACACGACGCTATACGGATGCTGGCTGCTCCCATTTCTGGAAAACTTCACATAGTGTTCGCTGATGGTTGTCCCACCGTTTCCGGTGACATGGCGGCTGCAAACAGTTTCAACACGAAGGGATGCATCTTGGGTTGGAACGGTCGAGAATTCGATTTCATGCACACCGCTTTCCGAAGTTGACTTGTAGTCAATCTTCCTGAGGGAATGCAGAAACAGCAAGGGTCTGTCCAACGATGCCAGCTTCTGGACAATATCGGAACACGCTTGTTCATGCATGCCGTCCTTGAAGGGAAAAACAAAAACGGTCCAACCTTCGGCGCGAAGCATTTCAATGTCGTCTGGGACTTCCTCCAAAAGAACGGGGACAATGTAATCATCGATGCGGAAGCAGAAATCCTGATCGTAAATCCGGGGCGCATCCGTATACTGGAATACGGCTTTGAATCCGACACCGAATTTTCCGATGGATGCTTCCTGTTTATTGGAGGCGGCGACGGCCGTAATGGCGTTTACGTCTCCATTTTCCAAAGCGATGGAAGAAATTGTGAAATGACGAGTTCCATTGTGGGCGAAAATAAGTTCGCTCTGCCGGACTTCAAATTGGGCTTCGGTTGCATGGGAATCATCCGCGTTTTGGAGCAACTCGTAGATGAAATGCGCTTTGTCGGAATATTTCTCGACGATTCCCCGCCAAATGCCACCAATGGATTTTTTCCTGAATACCCGAAGGGAGTCGAGCCGATCCGCAACGAGTTCATCAAACAATTGTCGCTGTTCTGGTGTCATGGGGACTCCTGTTTATTTCTCGCATTTCCTGTAAATGGTTCTTGGGCCGGAGCCCTCCTTGACGATTTTCCCTGCGGCAACCAACTTGCGCAAATCCCGGACGGCGGTTGCCGCCGAGATGCCGAAGCGGGTCTGGACGTCTTCGCGGGTGAGGGTCCCTTTTCCGGCGAGGAGGGCGAGAATCGCCTCGGCGCGGCTTGACGCCGCCGGGGGCGGCGCGGATGCCGCGGCGTCTCCGGCCGTAGCCGCGGCGTTCCGGTTGAAGAGCGTGATTTTGAACACGTGCGGCGCGTGGTCGATGCGCGGGGGCTTGGCAAAATCCCGGTAGCTGGCGTTGATCTTGAGGAGGCCGGTCCCGTAGGCCTCGATCAGGCCGAGGCGGTAGAAGACGTTGGCCAGCTTCCGGTTCCGCAGGGCGGAAACGCCGAGCGCAAAATCGTTCGCGTCGAACCAGGGGACGAGGCCGCCGATGGACAGAATCTCCAGGCGGTCGGAAAAGACGCTCGCGAGATTGGAATCCGGGAGCGAATAGTCGCGGTGGACGAAGGCGTTGAGGAGGGCTTCGCGCACCGCCTCTTCCGGATAGTCGCGCCGGTCGATGCGGCGGATTCCGCGGTATTCGGAGCTTTCGGCGTTCCACCGGCCCAGAAACGCCATGGCGGAGTCCACCTGCCCCAGAATCGACCCCGTCGTTTCGAGACGGTCCCGGAAGGCCATTTTCGCGTCGTCGCCCCAGACCGCGATTTTGGTGGTGAACGGGCACTGGTCGGAGAGCAGCAGCGCCAGGTTCGTGTAGGTTCCGTCGTCGGCGACAAGCCCGAGCGTCTTGCGCTGGGCCGGGCCGAAGGCGACGCGGGCCGCCTTGAACGCCGCATCGGCGGAGCGGAACGAAAGGTTCTGTTCGAGCGAGCGCGACGACTCGAAAACGTCGCCGTAGTTTTCCCGGATCAGCTCCCGGATGCGTGCGTCGGAAGCCGGGACGGAGGAGGCGCCTTGCCGGACGTAGACGCCGGACGGTCGCAAGCCTTTCTTCGCGATGTAATACGGGCGGCCGCTCCCGCGCTCGACCCGGACGCGCAGGATGGTTTTCCCGTCGCGCTCGATGGACTCGCAACGGGTGAACAGCGTCACGTCCGGCCGGATGGAGTGCCGCATCATGTTGGTGATGCGCAACCCCGTGCCGTCCACGTCCTTGAGGCCCACCGTGGTCCCGTCGTCGTCGACCCCGACGAGAATCGTCCCGCCGGTACCGTTCGCGAAGGCCACGACGGTGTTGCGGATGGTTTCCGAATATTCGCGCTTGAATTCAAGATGTTCCGATTCGACCGGCTTCACGTCATGGCTCCTTCCAATCTTGCATTGTGCTTTGGCAGGGGCAATCCTATCACGTCAAATCAATCGCGTCAATCAAATCATCGAATCACGTCATTGCTCGCAAGATGCGATGCTGGACGGCAAGTCGAGGCCGAAGGGTTGGCGATTCGAGAATGGTGGTCATGGTTGCTTCCTGGGGTGGGGGAGGCGGCCCGGGGACCGCCCGGGAAGACTCTGATGGAAAGGAGAGGTCATTTTCGGGAGGAGAGGAGGAGGTCGCCCATTTCGTGGCAGCGGCGGTGGAGGGTGGGGTTGTCGAGGCGGGTTGTTTGAGGAGGCCAGAGGGAGAGGAAGAGCATGCGGCCTTCGGCGCAGAGCTTTTCCTTGGCGCGGGAGGGATGCCAGCGTTCGGGAAAGCCCTCGGGCGCGAGGACGACGTGCGAGCCGCCGGCCTTGTAAATGGCGTTTCCGCAGGCTTTTTCGCAGGGGCTGAGGAAGGTGCCCACGCCGGCGCCGCCGGGGCCGATGCGTTCCGCGCGGGCGAAGGCGTCGCGCCACTCGGGGCTGTCTTCGGTCCACGAGCGGGAGCAACGGAAGGGCTCCAGCACGGGCAGCTCCAGCAGGGCCGAGTTGCCGTAGGCGAACCAGTCGCGGTTGGCGAAAGCGAGCTTGCCGAGGCGCGTGAAAAACTGCCAGTTTTCGCGGCGAAGCCACGCGCGGCGCGGGTTCTCGCGGATGTAGCGCGTAAAGGCGGCGAGCTGGCCGCGTTTCATGACAATCCAGTCGTGCCAGTCGGTTTCGAAAACGGAGGGCGGGGGCGGCCCGGGGACCGCCCGGCCAGACTCGGATGGAGTGGGGGAATCTGCGTTTTGCGGGGCGGTCACCGGGCCGCCCGCCCACCCCACTGTCTGCCAAAGAGCCGACCCCAGTGCCCGGACCAAGTGCACCACATAGCTTCCCAGCGGGAAGCGGTCGGGCGTGTCCTCGATTTTCAGCAACAGGTGTAGGTGGTCGGGCATGACAATGAAGCACTCGATGGGGGCGATGCCGCGCCATTTTTGCGCAAAGCCGCGAATCACCTTGGCAAAAGCGCGGGTCACGCCGTTGGCAAGCAACCAGCACTCGCGTCCCGCGGCGTCGCGCGGCGGGGGTGTCCCGGGTGGTGCAAGGGCGGAGAACTCCGGCACGCCGGGGCGCTTTTTCAGCGTCACCATGTAGAACAGGGGGCGCCGGTAGTCGAAGCCGTCGAGGCGGGGCACTGGGGGCCTTTCAGTGGCTGGCCTTGGCGAAGGCTTCGAGGGTGGCGAGGGCCTTGCCGGAGTCGATGAGGTCGGCGGCGAGGGCGATGCCGTCGCGCATGGTCGGGGCCTTGTCGCCGAGGTAGAGCGCGGCGCCGGCGTTAAGCAGCACCGCGTCGCGCTTGGCGCCGCGCTCTTCGCCGCGAAGGATGGCGCGCGTGATTTCGGCGTTTTCGGCGGGGGTGCCGCCGACGAGTTCCTCCTTGCGGTGGCGCGTCAGGCCGAAATCCTCGGGCGCAATCGCGTATTTCTTGTACCACCCGTCGCGGAACTCGCAGATCGACGTCTCGGCGCTCGCGGAAATCTCGTCGAGGCAGTCCATGCCGTAGACCACCATGCCGCGCCGCACGCCCAGCCCGATCAGCACCCGCGCCAGCGGGTCGGTAAGGTATTCGTCGTAGACGCCCAGCAGCTGCACCTTCGGCGACGCGGGGTTCGTCAGCGGGCCCAAAATGTTGAACACGGTGCGGATGCCGAGTTCCTTGCGGATGGGGCCGACGTATTTCATCGACGTGTGGTATTTCTGTGCGAACAGGAAGCAGATGCCGACCTCCTCCAGCAGCTGCCGGCACTTCTCCGGCGCGAGGTCGATGTTCACGCCCAGCGCTTCGAGGCAGTCGGCGGTGCCGCATTTCGACGACGCGGCGCGGTTTCCGTGCTTGGCCACCTTCATACCGCCCGCAGCCGCCACCAGCGCCGACGTGGTGGAAATGTTGAAACTGTGGGCGTGGTCGCCGCCCGTCCCGACGATTTCGAAGACGTCCATCCCGCCGGTGTCCACCTTCTGCGCGCGCTCCCGCATGGCCGCGGCGCAACCCGCGATTTCGTCGGCGGTTTCGGCGCGCGCGCTTTTCGTGGACAGCGCCGCGAGAAAGGCCGCGTTCTGGGTGGGGGTGGTCTGGCCGTCCATGATTTCGCCCATGACGGCGAAGGCCTCGTCGTAGGCGAGGTCGCCCTTGGACACGATTTTGACGATGGCTTCCTTGATCATTTTCCGTTTCCTCCGATGAAGTTTTCCATGATGCGGCGCCCGTCGGGCGTCAGAATCGACTCGGGGTGGAACTGCACCCCGTAAATCGGGAATTTTACGTGCTCCACGGCCATGATTTCGCCATCGTCGGCCACCGCCGTCACCCGCAGGCAGGCAGGAATCGTCGCCGGATCCGCCGCCAGCGAGTGGTAGCGCGCGACGCGGATGGCGTCCGGGAGCCCCGCGAAAATCCGCGACTCCCCGCGCAGCGTAGCGACCGACTGCTTGCCGTGCATGAGCGTCTTCGCGTGGACGATGCTCGCCCCGTACGCCGCGCAGATAGCCTGGTGGCCGAGGCAGACTCCGAGCGTCGGGATGCCCAGCAGCGCGCCGGCTTCGCGAGCGGCGGCGGGCGTGATACCGGCGTCTTCCGGCCGCCCCGGCCCCGGCGAGAGAATCACGTGCGACGGCCGCCTGCGGGCGATGTCCGCCAGCGTGAGCGCGTCGTTGCGCACCACCTCCACTTCCATCCCCAGCGAGCCGACCAGCTGGTAGAGGTTGTAGGAAAAACTGTCGTAGTTGTCGATCAGCAGGATCATCTCACGCCTCCTCTGCGGCGGTTTCGAGCGCCTTGAGCGACGCCCTCGCCTTGTTCAGGCATTCCTGGTATTCCTTTTCCGGATCCGAATCCGCTACGATGCCCGCGCCGCTCCGCACGAACACCCGACCGTTCTTCTTGTAGGCGATGCGGATGGCGATGCACGTGTCCATGTTGCCCGCGAAATCCACGTAGCCGATCGCCCCGCCGTAGATGCCGCGCTTGTTGCGCTCCAACTCGCCGATCAGCTGGCAGGCGCGGATTTTCGGTGCCCCGGAAAGCGTCCCTGCCGGCAGCACCGCCCCGATGGCGTCCAGGGCGTCGCGGTCGGGACGGATTTCGCCGCGCACCGTCGAGCCGATGTGCATCACGTGGGAGTAGCGCTGCACGTCGTGGAACTTTTCCACTTGCACCGTGCCGAACTTCGAGATGCGGCCCAGGTCGTTCCGCCCGAGGTCTACGAGCATGTCGTGCTCCGCCAGCTCCTTGGGGTCGGCGAGAAGCTCCGCCTCCAGCGCCTTGTCCTCGGCCTCGTCGCGGCCGCGCGGCCTCGTCCCCGCCAGCGGGAACGTGTGCAACACGCCGTTTTCGAGCTTCACGAGCGTCTCCGGCGACGCCCCGGCGACCTCCACGTCGGTGCCGGAGAAGTAGAACATGTAGGGCGAGGGGTTGATCGTGCGCAGCACCCGGTAGGTGTCGAACAGACTCCCCTCGAACGGCGCGGAAAGGCGGTTGGAAAGCACAATCTGAAAAATGTCGCCGTCGCGAATGTACTGCTTCGCGCGCTCGACCATCGCACAGAACTCCTCCTCGCCGAACAGCGGCTCCACCGGCCCCGCGAGACGCCCCGGCTCCTCCCGGCGCTTCGCCCCGCCGCGCAGCAGCGCCGCCATCCGCTCGATTTCCAGCGCCGCCCGGTTGTACTCCGCTTCCAGGTCGCCGCCCAGCCGCACGTTCGCGATCAGCACGATCTTCTGCCGCACGTTGTCGAAGGCGATCACCTTGTCGAACAGCATCAGGTCCAGGTCCTGGAACTTTTCGGAGTCGTCCACGTCGCGGCGGATGCTCGGCTCAGCGTAGCCCAGGTAATCGAACGCAAAATACCCCACCAGCCCTCCCGTGAACGGCGGAAGCCCCTCCAACCGCGGCGACCGGTGCACCGCCAGCAGCTTGCGCAGCTCCGCCGACGGGTCGTCCGTCGCGATCTCCAAGTCGCCGATCCGCATCCTCCCGTCCAGGCACGTGATGTCCAGCTTCGGGTCGTACCCCAGGAACGTGTAGCGCCCCCACGACTCGTTCGCCTGCGCCGATTCCAGCATGTACGCGTGCGTCGAAATGTTCTTCAGCACCCGCAGCGCCTCGATCGGCGTCGTCACGTCCGAGAGGATTTCCGCCGACAGCGGCACCACGTCCCATTTCCCTTCCGAGGCCAGGGCCCGCGTTGCTTCCAGGCTTGGTGTTGTCTTCATGTTCGTGTTACTCCGCTTGTTGTTTCTACGAATAGAAACACACGGCCCCGGTCCCTGTCAATTCTTTTTCTGCTTTTCCAGCCTTTTCCAGCCCTGGGACACCGGAGATGGTTGCCGTGCGGCCGCCATTCCGGGCGGTTGGCAGCGTCAGCCGCCGATGCCGAGGCGCTTGAGGCGGTAGGTCATCATGCGGGGGGTGACGCCGAGTTCGCGGCCGGCGGCGGAGCGGTTGCCGTTGTGGCGGCGGAGGGCCACTTCGAGGATGCGGCGTTCGTGGGCCGCCAGTTGCTCGGCCAGCGTAAGGGACGCGCCGGGGGGCGCGGGGTCTTCGGCGGGGGCGGTGTCGCGCAGGGCCGGCGGGAGGTTGTAGGTGTGGATGCAGTCGTCCTGCGCGGTCAGCACCGCCCGCTCCATGCAGTTCTCGAGTTCGCGGACGTTCCCCGGCCAAGGGTGCGCCAGGAGCATGTCGATGGCCGACGGGGTGATGCGGTCGATTTTTTTCCCGTATTTGGCCGACAGCCGCTGAAGGAAGTGCCGGGCCAGCAGGACAACGTCGTCGCCGCGCTCGGCCAGCGGCGGCAGGGCGATGGGGAAAATGTTGATGCGGTAGTACAGGTCTTCGCGGAAGAGGCCGCGGGCCATCATGTCTTCGAGGTCGCGGCTGGTGGCCGCCAGGAAGCGGACGTTGCTGCGGCGTTCTTCGCTGGAGCCAACGCGCGAGAAGGTGCGGTCCTGCAGGAAGCGGAGGAGTTTGACCTGCAAGGGGAGCGGGAGGTCGCCGATTTCGTCGAGGAAGAGGGTTCCGCCGTCGGCGGCTTCGGCGCGGCCGATGCGGCGGTCGCGGGCGTCGGTGAAGGCGCCGCGTTCGTGGCCGAAGAGTTCGCTCTCGACGAGGGCCTCGGGGAGGGCGGCGCAGTTGAGGACGACAAAGGGTTTGTCTTTGCGGGGCGAGAGGGTCTGGATGGCGCGGGCGACGAGTTCCTTGCCGGTGCCGGAGGGTCCGCGGACGAGTACGGTGGCGTCGCTGGGGGCGACGAGGCGGATCTGCTCGTACACTTGCTTCATGGCGGGGCAGTTGCCGACGAGGTTGCCGGGGTTGTCGCCGAGGAGGGCGCGGAGGCGGCGGTTTTCGCCTTCGAGGGCCTCGCGTTCGGCGCGCAGCTCGCGGTAGGCGGCGGCGGCTTCGGCGGCAGCGTTAGCGACGATTTCGACGAGCGCGACGTCGCTGGCCAGCGGGCGCATTCCGGGGCGGATGGCGCGGTCGGCGGAGAGCGTGCCCACCACCTGCCCCAGGTGTACGAGCGGGACACAGACGAACGAGACCGCTTCGGTCTTGCGCCGCGCCTTCGTGCGGTTGAGAAAGCGCGGGTCCTTCCGCACATCCGGCACGACGACGGTGTGGCCGGTCTTGGCGACGAGGCCGGTGATGCCCTCGCCGATGCGGTAGCGGCCCAGCGCGCGCTCTTCGGCGTTGAGGATGCGGGCGGACGCCGCGATGTGCAGTTCGTCGCCTTCGAGGAGGGTCACGGTGCCGCGCAGCATGCCGAGGCGCTTTTCGAGGATGCCGATGACGTCGTCGAGAAGTTTGGCGACGTCGCGGCCGCGGGCGACAGCGGTGGTCACTTCGCGTAAAAGAGCGATTTCGGGGGATTCAGCGGTTTTTTTCATGGAGACCTCTTTCTGCGGAAAGGGGACAGGGGGGGCGGAGCGGGGGCTCGCGGGGTTTGGGTTGCTAGAACTCCTAGAGGCTCTAGACGCTCTAGTTTAGGCGGGAGTGTAGCGCGGGGAGGGAGCGGGAGGCAAGGGATTTTTTCGTTTTTTGAAAGGTGGTTTCAAAAAATGGTGGTTGTTTTGGGCATTGTTTTCGTTTTTTGTAAATTCGGCGGCTGCGCGTGAGGCGGCGCGGGATTCGATTGCAGTTGATTGCAGTCGGCTGCAATCGCTTGCAGTCGAATCGGTTGCGCCTCCAAAGCCCGTCCAATCGCGCGGCTCTCCGCGCGACTTGGCACGCATCCTGCTAACAAGTCTCCAAAACCACCGCGCCCCGCCCCCCGGGGCGCACAACAGAAGGACAATGACCATGAGCAACTGCAACCGCAACCACGCCATCCACGCCATCGCCGCGCGCCCCACCGCGGCGCCAGCCCCCGCCGCGCCCGCCTCCCCCGCCGGCTACGGCGCCGACGTCTTCGGCGAGCCCGCCATGCGCAAGTACCTCCCCAAGGACATCGCGGAAAAGCTGCTGGCGACGGTCAATGCGGGCGCGCCGCTGGATCCCTCCATCGCGGGCGCCGTCGCCCACGGGATGAAGGAGTGGGCGATCGACCGCGGCGCGACCCACTACACCCACTGGTTCATGCCCCTCACCGGCGGCACCGCCGAAAAGCACGACGCCTTCCTCGACCCCTCCAAGCACGGTGGCGCAGTCTTCCAGTTCTCCGGCAAGAACCTCGTCATGGGCGAGCCCGATGCCTCGTCCTTTCCGTCCGGCGGCATCCGCAGCACGTTCGAGGCGCGCGGCTACACGGCGTGGGATCCAACCTCCCCGGCGTTCATCAAGCGGCACGCGAACGGGGCGACACTGTGCATCCCGACAGCGTTCTGCTCGTACACGGGCGAGGCGCTCGACCGCAAGACGCCGCTGCTGCGCTCGATCCAGGTGCTCAAGAAGGCGACCGTCCGACTGATGGGGGTCTTCGGCCAGCCGGAAGCGGCGGTGAAGGTGACGCTCGGCCCGGAGCAGGAGTACTTCCTGATCGATCGCCAGTTCTACCTCCAGCGCCCCGACCTCGTGCAGACCGGCCGCACGCTCTTCGGCGCGCCCCCGCCGAAGCACCAGCAGCTGGAGGACCACTACTTCGGCGCCATCCGCCCGCGCATCCTCAAGTTCATGCAGGAGGTCGAGGACGAGCTCTGGAGCCTCGGCATCCCCGCCAAGACGCGCCACAACGAGGTCGCGCCCGCGCAGTTCGAGCTCGCACCGGTGTTCGAGGAGCTGAACCTGGCGGTGGATCACAACATGCTGGTGATGGAGGTCCTGCGCCAGGCGGCGGCGCGCAACGGCCTGGTGTGCCTGTTGCACGAGAAACCCTTCGCGGGCGTCAACGGCTCCGGCAAGCACAACAACTGGTCAATCGCCTACGGCGGCAAGAACCTGCTTGACCCCGGCAGCGATCCGGCGCAAAACGCGATTTTCCTGACGGTCCTGTGCGCGATCGTGCGCGCCGTCGACAAGCACGCCGACCTCCTGCGCACGACCACGTGCGGCGCCGGCAACGACCATCGCCTCGGCGCGAACGAGGCCCCGCCGGCCATCATCTCGATCTTCCTGGGCGAACAGCTCGCCGACGTCCTGGCGACGCTGCAAGGCGGCGGGGAAGGGCACGCCGCAGCGCCGGACACCCTGCGCGTGGGTGTCGACACCCTTCCCACGCTGCCGCGCGACGCGACGGACCGCAACCGCACCTCCCCCTTCGCCTTCACCGGCAACAAGTTCGAGTTCCGCGCGCCCGGCTCCTCGCAGAGCTGCGCGGCGGCGAACATGTTCCTGAACACCATCGTCGCCGACTCCTTCGACTGGATCTCCGACCGGCTCGAAGGCGTCGCCCCGGCCGACTTCAACGCCGTCCTCCAGGATCTCCTCCGCGAAATCCTTCGCAAGCACTCCCGGGTGATCTTCAACGGCAACGGCTACGCCCCCGAATGGGCCGAGGAAGCCGCCCGCCGTGGCCTGCCCAACCTCGTTGCGACCCCCGACGCCCTGGTGCCGCTGCTCTCCCCCGCCAACCAGGCGCTGGTCGAAAAGTACGGTGTCTTCTCCGCCGCCGAAATGGCCTCCCGCCACGAGATCGCCCTCGAAGAGTACGCCAAGAAGATTGCCATCGAAGGCGGCATCGCCCTCGAAATCGCCAAATCCATGATCCTCCCTGCCGCCGCCGAAGCCTACTCCGCCGCCGCCGACGCCCTCGGCCGCGCCGCCACCGCCGGTCTTGGCTCCGGCTCCGGTGCCCTCCGCCGCCGCGCCGACGCCCTCGGCCGCGGCCTCGACGCCCTCTCCGACGGCTGCTCCGACCTCGAAGCCGCGCTCGCCGACGGCACCACCTCCGGCATCCTCGCCGCGATGGCCGCCGTCCGCTCCGCCGCCGACTCCCTCGAACACGAAGTCGACGACGCCCTCTGGCCCCTCCCCAAATACCGCGAAATGCTCTTCGTCTACTAGGTCGCCGCCTGGCGGGGCGGCCGCCGGGCCGCCCCTTTTCCCCCGTCAGCGTCCCGCAGGGCGGCCCCCGTGCCGCCCTTTTCCCCCCTGCTCTGGGAGTCGTCGCTTTTCAAATCTTCCACGCCATGGAACCCACTTTCGCCGTTTTTCCACGCCATGGAACCCACTTTTCCACGCCGTGGAAACTTCTCCCTCCCGCTTTTCAAAAGCCCCCCATCCAAACACCTCAGCTTTTCCCGTCCGTACTGCCCCAGTTCCGCGCAACGCCCCGCTTCGCCCAGAGCAACCCCGCCCCGGAAAAACCCAACCCCAGCGCAACGTCAAACCATGGCATGGAACGGGCAAATCCCCAAATGAGGTTTGCAGTCACGACGCAGAGGCTTATCGCGACCGCTGCCAGCAGGCCAATATTCTTGATGGCAGGGCGAAGTGCTTTCGCTTGGTAAAAAACACCGAAAAGGATTCCGCCCCCTATCATTCCAAGAAGAAAAGCCCCAGGCCCCATGACTGCAATCTCAATGAACTTGGCATCGCTTGACATCCGCGACCAATCCGATGACGTCAACATTGTGGCGAAAAACACAATGAACAACACGCACCAGAGGACAAAAGCCGCAAACAGAATCTTGGAAGTGTGCTTCACCATGTTGGAATCTCCTTTCGCCCCCCTCATTCTGCCCGCCGGCTTGCCCCCGTTCAAGCGAAAACTTTCACCACGCCCGCGCCCCTCTTGTCAACCCGCCCGCCAACCACTAACCACTAACCACTAAAATGAAACTCATCATCGCCTACATCCAGCCCGACCGCCTCAACGCCGTCAAACAGGCGCTTTTCACCCGCGAAATCTACAAAATGTCCGTGACCAACGCCCTCGGCTGCGGCCAGCAGGGCGGCTACGTCCACATGTACCGCGGCGCCACCGAGGAAGTCACCCTCCACAAGAAAATGCGCCTCGCCATCGCCGTCAACGACAACTTCGTCGAACCCACCATCCAGGCCATCGTCGAAGGCGCCCGCACCGGCGACATCGGCGACGGCAAAATCTTCGTCCTCCCCATGGACGAATGCGTCCGCATCCGCACCGGCGAACGCGGCTCCCTCGCCATCGGCTAGGCCGCAGCCCCGGGACCCCGGGACTCCGGGACCCCGGGACCGCGCCCCCCCCCAACCCTTCAACCTTTCAACTTTTCAACCCATGACCCCCGAAATCGTCCAACAAAACCTGAACACCGTCTGGACCCTCCTCGCCGCCATCCTCGTCTTCATGATGCAGGCCGGCTTCGCCCTCGTCGAAACCGGCTTCACCCGCGCCAAGAACGCGGCGAACATCATGATGAAGAACCTGATGGACTTCGCCGCCGGCTCCCTCGCCTTCTACCTCCTCGGCGCCGCCCTCATGTTCGGGGCCTCCGGCGCCGCCGGCTGGTTCGGCTGGGGCGGACTCGGCATGCCCACCCTCGCCTCGGGCGAAGGCGCGTGGGACTGGACCTTCCTCTTCTTCCAGACCATGTTCGCCGCCACCGCCGCCACCATCGTCTCCGGCGCCGTCGCCGAACGCATCGAATTCAAGAGCTACCTCATCTACTCCGTCCTCGTCTCCGCCCTTGTCTACCCCGTCAGCGGACACTGGATGTGGGGCGGCCTCGCCGGCGAAGCCTCCGCGGGCTGGCTCGAAGCCCTCGGCTTCCACGACTTCGCGGGCTCCACCGTCGTCCACTCCGTCGGCGGCTGGATTGCCCTCGCCGGCGCCATCGCCCTCGGCCCCCGCCTCGGAAAGTACCGCCCCGACGGCAAGGCCAACCCCATCCCCGGCCACTCCCTCGTCCTCGGCACCCTCGGCGTCTTCCTCCTGTGGATCGGCTGGTTCGGCTTCAACCCCGGCAGCTACACTGCGGGCGTCCCCTCCATCGGACGCGTCGCCATGACCACCAACCTCGCCGCCTGCGCCGGGACCTGCGCGGCCCTCGTCACCGCCTGGGCCATCATGGGCAAGCCCGATCTCACCATGGCCCTCAACGGCTCCCTCGCCGGACTCGTCGCCATCACCGCCCCCTGCGACCTCGTCACCGCCAACGCCGCCATCGCCATCGGCGCCATCGCGGGCGTCCTCGTCGTCCTCTCCGTCTTCGCCCTCGACCGCCTCCACATCGACGACCCCGTGGGCGCCGTCTCCGTCCACTGCGTCAACGGCGTGTGGGGAACATTGGCGGTGGGCCTTTTCGCCGCACCCGTCGCGGCGGGCTACGGCAACGAAACCGCCGGCCTCTTCTACGGCGGCTCCCTCCACACCCTCGGCGTCCAGGCCCTCGGCGTAGCCTCCACCGCCCTCTGGGCCTTCGGCACCGGCGCCGCCATCTTCGCCGCCCTCAAGCGACTCCACATTCTCCGCGTCTCCCCCACCACCGAACTCAAAGGACTGGACATCGTCGAACACGGCGAAGATGCCTACGCCTCCTTCCAGTTCTTCTCCAACACCTGATGCCCCGTCCCCTCTCCAGCCCCCCTGGATTCCCCGGAATTCTAGTCCCCGCTCCTGTGCACCAGCTCGATCCGCACCAACCGCCCCGCTCCCCTCAACACGAACGCGTCGCGGGTTTGCCTGAACAATCCTTTCACCGTTCCGGCATTTTCCAGCCGCTCCCACGGAATCCGCACCGGCCCGAAAAGCAGCGAGAACGGGAAAATCGCCCTCAACGACAAATGCCCCGGCAGCCGCCCCACGAGGAACATGTTGCTCGTCATGTCGTTGATCCAGATTCTCTCCCAGCGTTCCGGCTTCCGCTCCGTAGCGTCTCCCGGGCCTTCCTTTTCCGAAACCGCCTCCAGCTCCTTCCAGCCCATGTCGTCCCGGATGCCGAAAGCGACTAACAGCACCCAAAACACGGCCACCAGCACCAAAATGACACCCGGAAACACCATCTCGCAATTCTCCCGTCACTTGCTCTCGTGTCCCGTCCTATACTGTGCCCGAGACTCATTTGTCAAGAACACCTGAAAAAAACTTGCCCTCCCGCCCTCCATCCTCCACACTCCCGCCCTCCCGTCCCCATTTTGCCGGGCGGCCTCCGTGTCGCCCCTCCCCCTAACCATTCCACCTTTCAACCATTCAACCTTTCAACCATTCAACCTTTCAACCTTTTAACCTTTCAACCGAAACACCACCCATGCCCCGCATCCACGACCTCTACCGCCCCCTCGACGAGCGCATCCGCGACTGGCGCGAAGTCGAGCGCCCCCTCGAGGACGCCGAACTCCGCGACCAGACCGCCCGTTGCCTCGACTGCGGACTCCCCTTCTGCCACGGCCTCGGCTGTCCCCTCGGCAACCTCGTCCCCGACCAGAACCGCGCCGTCGCCCAGGGCGACTGGCGCCGCGCGTGGGACCTCCTCTCCGCCAACTCCGACTTCCCGGAGTTCACCTCCCGCATCTGCCCCGCCCTCTGCGAAGGCTCCTGCGTCCACCAGCTCGACGACGAATCCGTCATGATCCGCCAGTCCGAAAAGCGCATCACCGACCACGCCTTCGCCGCCGGCTGGGTCGTCCCCCGCCCCCCCGCGCGCGAAAACGGCAAAAAGGCCGCCATCGTCGGCGCGGGCCCCGCCGGACTCTCCGCCGCCGTCACCCTCCGCCGCCGCGGGTGGGCGGTCACCGTCTACGAGCGCCGCGCCGACATCGGCGGACTCCTCCGCTACGGCATCCCCTTCTTCAAGCTCGACAAGGCCCTCGTCACCCGCCGCCGCGCCCTCCTCGAAGCCGAAGGCATCCGCTTCGTCACCGGCGTCGAAGTCGGCCGCGACGTCTCCGCCGAGTGGCTCCTCCGCAGCCACGACGCCCTCATCCTCGCCGTCGGCACCCCCGCCGCCCGCGACCTCCCCGTCCCCGGCCGCGACCTCCCCGGCGTCCACCTCGCCCTCGACCTCCTCGAAGGCCAGAACCGCTACCTCTCCGGCGAACTCCCCGCCCCGCCCGTCAATGCCGAAGGCAAGCGCGTCCTCGTCATCGGCGGCGGCGACACTGGCTCCGACTGCGTCGGAACCGCCCACCGCCACGGCGCCGCCTCCGTCACCCAAATCGAAATCATGCCCAAGCCCCCCGCCGACCGCGCCGAAAACAACCCCTGGCCCCTCTGGCCGCAGATTCTCCGCACCTCCTCCAGCCACCTCAAAGGCTGCACCCGCCGCTGGTCCCTCAACACCCTCCGCTTCCTCGGCGAAACCCATGTCGAAGCCGTCGAAGTCGAAACCGTCGACTGGTCCTTCACCCCCGAAGGACGCCCCCTCAAGCCCACCCCCGTCCCCAACACCCGCGAAATCATCCCCGCCGACCTCGTCCTCCTCGCCCTCGGCTTCACCGGCCTCCCCCCCGACTTCCCCCTCGCCGCCCAGCTCGGCCTCTCCCTCACCCCCCGCCACCTCCTCCCCTCCGACCCCTCCCGCCACATCTACGCCGTCGGCGACTGCGCCTCCGGCCCCTCCCTCGTCGTCCGCGCCCTCGCCTCCGGCAAATCCCTCCCCTTATGACCCGCCGCACCGCCAGCTTCCGCCTCCCATCCTACGCGTCCTCCCCGTCCTGCGCGTCCTTTCCCCTCCCGTCCCGCGCCCGCGCGGAAACGCGAGGGTTCTCCCCTCCCGCTCACCCCGCCCGCCACTCCTCCGGCACCTCCCCGCGCCCCACGAAAACAATCTCGTCCAAGTCCCCCTGCGCCACCAACCCAAACGGCGGCCCTTCCACCAACACTCCGCCTTTCGGGCACGCCCAATCATACTCCCCAATCTCTTTCGCCCCCGGACGGATCACCTTCACCACCACCGCCACCCCTTCCTCGTCCCGAAACCGCACCCTGTCCCCCGCCCGCACCTCCTCCCCGCTGTCGTATCGCAACGAAAACTCCCTCTCCTCTCCCGTCCTCTCTGTCATGGCCTTCTCCATTGGGCTTGCCCTTCCTCTTCCCTTCCTCTGACCCCTCGCCGGTACACCTCGTCATGCCCCCCGATGTCCAGCAACACGATGTCCCGCTCCCGCCGCTCGACCCGCAGCACGATGCGGTCCGAATAGCTCAGCCGCACCGCCTGCTTGCCCTCCAGCGCGCCGTGCAGCGGGTGCAACCGCAGCGACGGGTCGTCAGGATTCCGCTCCAGCGTGTGCAAAACCTCCGACAGCGTCGCCCGCATCCACGGACGCGCCTTCAACCACTTCTTGGCCGTCCGCCGGAACGTCTCCGTCCAAACGAGCCGGTAGAGTTTTTCCACGGCTCACTCCCCGTCCAGCTCGGCCATCAACTCGTCCGCCGTCCCCGACATGATGCGCCCCGCGCGGAGATCCTCCTCCGACGCCTCCACCCGCGCCACCGTGGCCGCTTCCTCCATCTCCCGGTAGGCGTCGCACGTCAGCACCACGTACTCCGGCCGGTTCTTCCGGATGACCCACACCGGCCCCTCCGCCAGCGCCTTGTCCAGCACGCCAATCCCCTTCCGCTTGATGTCCGCCGCCGCCGCCGTGTTCATGATGTCATCTCCAAGTTTTCCTTCGCTCCAATTTTAGTCCGAAATCAAGTCCGAAATCAAGTCCAATTTCCATCTGAGTTTTGCCGGGCGGCCCCCGTGCCGCCCATCCCGTCCATCCCGTCCATCCCGTGCTTGCCATGAAAAATACCCTCTACTCCCCCGCCTACGAACACGACGCCTGCGGCGTCGGCCTCGTCGCCCGCCTCGACGGCGTCCCCACCCACGACATCGTCACTTCGGGCCTGACCGTCCTCAAGCGCCTCATGCACCGCGGCGCCACCGGCAACGACCCCGACACCGGCGATGGCGCGGGGCTCCTCCTCCGCATCCCCGACGCCTTTTTCCGCGCCGCCATCCCGTCCCTCCCGCCCGCCGGCACCTACGGCGTCGCCATGCTCTTCGGCGGAGTCGGCGACGAATCCGCCCTCGAAGCCGCCGCCGCCGCCGAGGGCTTCGACGTCCTCGCCTGGCGCGACGTCCCCGTGAACCCCTCCGCCATCGGCCCCGTCGCCCGCGCCGCCCTCCCCCGCATCCGCCAGCTCTTCCTCGCCCCCGATCCCGCCGCTCCTGCTGGCCGGCCGTCGGTCGGCCAGGAAACAGCCGCCCCCTTCTCCCCCGCCCTCGAGCGCCGCCTCCTCGTCCTCCGCCGCCAGCTCGAACGCGCCGCCCCCTCGGCCTACATCTGCTCCTGCTCCGCGCGCACCGTCGTCTACAAGGGCCTCCTCCTCGCCACCCAGATCGACCACTTCTACCCCGACCTCGCCGACCCCGCCTTCGCCTCCCCCTTCGCCATCGTCCACCAGCGCTACTCCACCAACACCTTCCCCTCCTGGCCCCTGGCGCACCCCTTCCGGGCCTTGGCGCACAACGGCGAAATCAACGCCCTGCGCGGCAACCTCGCCGCCCTCTCCGCGCGCGAACCCTCCCTCGCGTCCCCCCTCTTCGGCGACGACCTCCAAAAACTCCTCCCCGTCGTCCTTCCCGAACAATCCGACTCCGCGTCTCTCGACAACATCTTCGAGCTCCTCGTCGCGGCCGGCCGCGACGCCCCCCATGCCATGCTCATGCTCATCCCGCAGGCGTGGGGCGCCAAATACCACATGCCGCACGACGTCCGCGCCTTCTGCGAATACCACTCCGCGCTCATGGAACCCTGGGACGGCCCGGCGGCCATCGCCTTCACCGACGGCCTCTCCCTGGGCGCCGCCCTCGACCGCAACGGCCTCCGCCCCGCCCGCTGGACCCTGACCCGCGACGGCCTCTTCGTCCTCGCCTCCGAAGCCGGCGTCCTCGACATCCCGCCCGCCGACGTCGCGCGCCA
This sequence comes from Kiritimatiellia bacterium, assembly GCA_017458625.1. Lineage (GTDB taxonomy): Bacteria > Verrucomicrobiota > Kiritimatiellia > CAIQIC01 > Lenti-01 > RGIG3636. Next base: position 45,703 of record JAFTAH010000135.1, read on the forward strand.
CGGACGCCTCGCGCCCGGCTCCATCCTCTGGATCGACCTTGCCGCCCACCGCCTGCGCGAAGACGCCGAACTCAAGGCCCACTACGCCCGCCGCCGCCCCTACCGCCGCTGGATCGCCCAGAACCACATCCCCGTCACCGGCCTCTTCACCGAAGTCGTCCCCTCCCCCGTCCCCACCGACCTCCCCGCCCTCCAGCACAACTTCGGCTGGACCCTCGAAGACACCGAAACCATCCTCCGCCCCATGCTCGAGACCGGCACCGAACCCGTCGGCGCCATGGGCAACGACGCCGCCCTTGCCTGCCTCGACCCCTCCCCCCGCACCCTTTTCGACCACTTCCACCAACTCTTCGCGCAAGTCACCAATCCCCCCATCGACCCCATCCGCGAAGAACTCGTCATGTCCATCATGACCTACATCGGCAACCTGCCCAACATCCTCGCCGAGACCCCCGCCCACGCCCGCCTCCTCAAACTCACCCGTCCCGTCCTGACCGACGACGAACTCCGCCGCCTCCGCTCCGTCCCCGAGTACCCCGCCGCGACCCTCTCCCTCCACTTCGACGGCCCCCTCCGCCCCGCCCTCGACGCCCGCGCCGCCGCCGCCCTCTCCGCCGTCCGTGCCGGCAAAAAAATCCTCATCCTCTCCGACCGCCCCGCCCCCGACGCCCCCCCCCGACGCCTCCCCTCCCTCCTTGCCGTCGCCGCCGTCCACAAAACCCTCTCCGACGCCGGCCTGCGCCCCTCCATCGGCCTCATCGTCGACTCCGGCGAAATCCGCGAAGTCCACCACCTCTCCGTCCTTCTCGGCTTCGGCGCCACCGCCGCCTGCCCCTGGCTGGCCCTCTCCACCGTCACCGCCCTTGCCCCCGACGCCCCCCACCGCGCCGCGGCCAACTACGTCGCCGCCCTCTGTCGCGGCCTCATGAAAACCATGTCCAAGATGGGCATCTCCACCCTCCGCTCCTACCGCAACGCCCGCATCTACCAAGCCATCGGCCTCGGCCCCACCCTTCTCCGCGACTACTTCGGCTCCATCCCCTCCCCCGTCTCCGGCCTCGAACTCCCCGACCTCGACCGCCGCCTTCCCCGCTCCCCCGGGGGCGCGGGCGACCCGCCCGCGTCGGGAGGGTCGCGCTCCTGCGCGACCGCCGGGGGCGCGGGGGCGGAGCCCCCGTCCCTTGCCCCCACCTCCCTCCCCCCCGGCTCCCTCTACCCCTTCCGTCAAAACGCCACCCCCCACCTCTGGA
>JAFTAH010000136.1 GCA_017458625.1 Kiritimatiellia bacterium
GGCGAGGCGGGAGGCGTGGCGGGATGCGTGGCGATGGGACGGAGAGAAGGGGCGGATGGTCATGGATAGGTGTTCCTTTCGGTGGCCGGACTATGGCAGGGGGAAGCGAGGAAAGCAAGCAAAAATCAAAGAAATTAACGAAACTGACACAGCGGATTGGGGACGGGGGAGGGAGGGGAAAGGGCGGAGAGAGCGAGGGGGGGGGAGGAGGAGAGAGCGCGGGGGGAGGGGCGCGGGGGGGGGAGAGGAGATTCGGGCTTGACGAAAGGCGACTGCATTCGGTCTGGCGTGGCAAGGTCTGCCGGGGGGGAGGAGATTCTGGCTTGACGAAAAGGGGGGAGAGGGGGTTAGCTGGCGCGCGCCGTTTGGAGTGCGGGCGGCGAAGGAAAGAGTCATGCATGTGCGTATCAGACCGCGAGTGATGGGGAATCTGCTGCTGGGGTTGACGGCGTTGATCTGGGGATGTGCGTTCGTGGCGCAGCGGGCGGGGATGGAGCATGTGGGGCCGTTTGCGTTCAACGGGCTGCGCTCGCTGCTGGCGAGCGTGGCGCTGGGCGGGGTGTACTGGGGGATGCGGGCGGTGCGGACAGGGCAGAGGGAGCGCAGAGGTCCAAGGGAGAAGACGGGCGGGGCGAGGGAGCTGCTGTTGGCGGCGGGGTTGTGCGGGCTGTGTCTTTTCGTGGCGGCGTCGGCGCAGCAGATCGGGCTGGTGGACGCGTCGGCGGGGCATGGGGGATTCATCACGGCGCTGTACATCCTGATCGTGCCTCTGCTGTCGCTGTTTGCGGGGCGGCGGGTGCGGTGGCTGCACTGGTTCTGCGCGGGGCTGGGGGTGGCGGGGCTGTGGCTGCTGTGCGCGATGGACGGGCTGTCGGGGGTGGGGCGGGGGGACTGGTGGCTGCTGGGGTGCGCGTTCGCGTTCAGCTCCCACATCCTGGTGGTGGCGCATTTTGCGCCGCAGGTGGATGCGGTGGCGTTGTCGGCGCTGCAGTTCCTGGTGGCGGGGGTGCTGTCGCTACCGCTGATTCCGGTGGAGGTGCGGCTGTTCGGGACGCCGGCGTTTTCGTGGGAGGCGCTGGGGCGGGCGTGGGTGCCGTTCGTGTATGCGGGGCTGGGGTCGTCGGCCATCGGGTACACGTTCCAGATCGTGGGGCAGCGGTACACGGACCCGACGGTGGCATCGCTGCTGATGTGTCTGGAGTCGGTGTTCGCGGTGCTGATGGGGGTGCTGTTCGGGGAGCGGCTGACGGGGCACGAGCTGGCGGGGTGCGGGCTGCTGTTCGTGGCGATCCTGCTGGCGCAGGTGCCGGAAAAGCCGGACCGCAAGCGGCCCGGAACCGAACGGGGGAGGGCGGGGACGGCGGGTACAGCCTGAAGCGGGGCGAGGGCGCGAGGAGAGGGGGCAGAGGACAGGGCAAGCCCCGCACCCCGGAGGGGGGGGAGGAGGAGCGGAGAGGGAAATCAGGAGGTGAAGGCGCGGCGGCGGGCGGTGGAGAGCTGCATGAGGGCGCGGAGGGCGGGGACGTCGGCGGCCTCGACGGCGGCGCGGAGGCGGGCGAAGGTGTCGGCGAAGAGGTCGATGGAGCGGAGGAGGGCGGTGCGGTTGGCGAGGAAGAGGGAGGGCCAGAGGCGGTCGTTGATGTCGGCGATGCGGGTGATGTCGCGGAAGGAGTCGCCGGTGTAGGCGGCGAGGTCGGGGACGTCCTGGCAGTCCATGAGGGCGACGGCGATGCAGTGGGTGAGCTGGGAGACGTAGGCGACCATGGCGTCGTGAGCCTCGGGGGAGAGCTCGGAGATGCGCCGGAAGCCGAGGAGGACGCCGAGCTGGCGGCAGAGGGCGATGGCGCGGGGGGTGTTGGCGGGGGAAGGGACGACGATGTAGTTGGCACCTTGGAAGACGGAGGCGTCGGCGTTGCGGATGCCGGCCTTTTCGCGACCGGCCATGGGATGGGCGGCGATGAATTCGAGGTCGGGGCGGAGGAGGGCCTGGACGGGGGCGACGACGGGGGTCTTGACGCCGGTGGTGTCGGTGAGGAGAGTGCCGGGGGCGAGGAGGTGCTGGTAGGCGCGAATCCAGTCGAGGAGGGCGTCGGGGTAGAGGGCGAAGACGACGAGGGTGGCGTCGCGGGCGATGGCGGGGGAGGGAGTGGTGGCGGCGCGGACGATCCAGTGGTGGTCGCGGGCGAAGGCGAGGGCGTCGGGGTCGGGGTCGAAGGCGTCGACGGCGAAGCCTTGGGCGGCGAGGGCCTGGGCGTAGGAGCCGCCGATGAGGCCGAGGCCGACAAGGAGGACGCGGGTGTTGGCGGGGGAAAGGGTCGGGGAGTCCATGACGGGGCTGGTTCGATGGCAACTACGGTTCGGGGTGGGCGGGGTCGCGGAGGCGGGCAACGAGGAGGTCGAGGGCCTCGAGATAGCCGTGGAGGCCGTGGCCGGAGACGGTGGCGACGCAGGCGGAGCGGACGAGGTTGACGCGGCGGAAGGGCTCGCGGGCGTCGGGGTCGGAGATGTGGACCTCGACGGCGGGAAGGCGGACGGCGCGGAGGGCGTCGGGGATGGCGACGGAGGTGTGGGTGTAGGCGGCGGGGTTGAGGAGGAGACCGTCGACGCCGTCGCGCCAGGCCTGCTGGATGGCGTCGACGAGGGCGCCCTCGTGGTTGGACTGGAAGCAGGCGAGGTCGACGTCGAGCTCGCGGGCGCGGGCGGCCAGCAAGGCGACGAGGGAGTCGTAGGAGTCGTGGCCGTAGATGTCGGGCTCGCGGGTGCCGAGGAGGTTGAGGTTGGGGCCGTTGAGGACGAGGATTTTCATGCGCGGGACTCCTGAAGGATGGCGGCGGCAAGTTCGGCGGGGGGGCGGGTGGCGGAGACGACGAGGTCGGCGGCGGCGCGGTAGAGGGGGAGGCGGTCGGCGTAGAGGCGGCGGAGAGCGTCGAGGGAGGAGGAGAGGGGGCGGTCGGAGGTGGCGAGGAGGAGGTCGAGAGGGCGGTCGAGGAAGATGCAGAGGCCGTTCTGGCGGAGGGCCTCGACGTTGCGAGGGTCGAGGACGGCGCCGCCGCCGGTGGCGATGACGAGGCCGTCGCGGGCGGCGACCTCGGCGAGGGTTTCGCGTTCGAGCTGGCGGAAGGCGGGTTCGCCGTCGGTGGCGAAGATCTGGGGGATGGAACGGCCGGCACGGGCGACGACGAGGGCGTCGGTGTCGAGGAAGGGGCGGTGGGCGAGGTCGGCGAGGAGGCGTCCGACGGTGGACTTGCCGGAGGAGGGCATGCCGACAAGGACGAGGTTGCGCTTCTGGTCGCGGAGGGCGCGCCAGGCGGAGTCGGCGAGGGCGGGGTCGGGGGGGAGGTCGCGGAAGAGGGCGGAGGCGTGGACGGCCTGGGCGGCGAGCATGTAGAGGCCGCCGGCGGCGGGGAGGCCGCGGCGGAGGGCGTCGAGGACGAGGCGGGAGCGGAGGGGGTGGTAGACGACGTCGAGGACGCCTTCGAGGGCGGGGAAGGCGGAGGGGGCGGAGAGGTCGAGGGGGGCGGCGGAGGGACGGGGGAACATGCCGACGGGGGTGGTGTTGACGAGGAGGTGGACATCGGCGTGAAGGCGGGCGGCGTCGGCGTAGGAGATGACGTCGGGGGCGGCGGTGGGGCCGGGGGCGCGGGAGACGCGGAAGACGCGGGCGGCGCCCTCGCGGCGGAGGACGTAGGCGGCGGTACGGGAGGTGCCGCCAGTGCCCAGGACGATGCAGCGGCGGCCCTGGACGCGGAGGCCGACGTGGTGGAGGAGGGCGGCGAAGCCGGCGGCATCGGTGTTGTCGCCGAAGAGGTGGCCGTCGCGGTTGACGATGGTGTTGACGGCGCCGATGGCGCGGGCGGTGGGGGAGAGGTCGTCCAAAAGGGGGATGACGGCCTGCTTGTAGGGGATGGTGACGTTGAGGCCGCGGAACTGGCGGGCGGCGAGGAAGGGGGCGAGGGCGGTGGGGGGGAGCTCGATCAGCTCGTAGTGGTAGGGGGCGACGAGGGCATGGAGTTCGCGGGAGTAGCTGTGGGCGAGGTGCTCGCCGAGGAGGCCGAAGCGGGCGGCGGCGGGCAGGAGGCCGGGGGGTGGGATTGGGGAGGGAGCATTCATGGGGGGGAGGCGTTTGCGCGGGCGAACTGTAGCGGCTGGGGGCGGAGGCGACAAGCAAACAATCGGGGCGTTTTGCTTCTTGCCGTCCGGGGTGGGGCCGTTTACTCTTGGGGATGACGCATGGCCTCACCGCTTTCCATCCTCGCCCGCCGCGAATTCCTGACGTACTTCCGCACGTCGGCCGGCCCGCTTGTCGCGTTTTTCTTTCTGGCGGCGATGGGGCTGGCGTTCTGGCTGCGGGTGGCGGGGCTGTCGGCGGCAGTGCCGGCGACGGTCGGGCCGGTGCCGGTGTACTGGGGGCGGCCGGAGCCGTTCTTCTGGCTGGCGATGCTGCTGAGCGCGCCGCTGCTGACGATGCATCTGTTCGCGGAGGAGCGGCGGTCGGGGGCGCTGGATCTGCTGTTGTCGGCGCCGGTGTCGGAGGCGCATATCGTGTCGGCCAAGTATCTGGGGGCGCTGGCGTTCTACGGGCTGCTGCTGCTGCCGCTGTTCGGCTATCCGCTGCTGCTCCGCGCCGCTGCCGCGCCCGCGTCGCTGCCGCCGCTGCACACGCCGTCGTTCCTTCTAGGGATGTTTTTGGTGGGGGCCGACTTCCTGGCGCTGGGGTTGCTCTACTCGCTGCTGACGACCCGGCCCCTGCTGGCGGCCATGGCGACGCTGGCGACGCTGGCGGTGCTGCTGGCCCCCGGTCTGCTGACGTTGCCGCCGGCCTTCGAGGCGATCGGGCCGTGGCTGCCGACATGCTGCCCGGTCTACCACCTGCGGGCGTTTGCCGAGGGCGTCATCGACACCCGCGCAATCCTCTTCCATGTTTTCGCCACGCTGTTGCTGTTGCTGCTTTCCACGCGCATCCTGGAGGTCTGCCGGTGGCGCTGACCTGACGCCCTGCCCCGTCCTTTTCACACCCATGTCCGCCGCTTCCGCACCAGCTTCCGCCTCCATCCAGCCGTCGTCCCGGCGGCCGCGGCGGCTACGTCGCGTGCTGCTGGCGAATCTGTTCCTATCGCTGGGACTGGCGCTCTCGCTGTTCGTGATGGCGCTCTATCTTTCGTCGCGCCACTATCTCGTCCTGCATACGCCCTCGGCAGCGTGCCGGCCGCTATCGGAAAAGACGCAACGGCTGTTGACCGAGCTTTCGGAAGACCTCCATCTCTACGCGCTGGTACGTCCCGGCCATCCGGCGGCGGGGCCGTTGCGTCGGCTGCTCGAGCTCTATGCGTCGGCGAGTCCGTATGTGCACGTGGAGCTGGTGGATCCGGACCGCGAGCTGGCGGTGGTGGAGCAGCTGGAGGGGCGGTATTCGCCACCGGCGGGCGAGGTGGTGGTGGCGGCGCAGGGGAACGCCTCGCGGGCGATTGCCGCCGATGAGCTGCTGCTGGAGGAGGAGGGGGAGGAAGCGGGGGCGGTGCGCTGGTTCCGGGGGGAGTCGCTGGTGTCGGCGGCCATCTACGACCTGCTGCAGCCGACGCCGCAGCAGGTGTCGTTTTTGCAGGGGCACGGGGAGCGTTCGCCGTTCGACTTCTCGGCATCGGGGTTTTCGTCGGTGGCCGACCTGCTCCGGCAGGACAATCTGGGCGTCGAGACGCTCTTCCTGCCGGATGCGAAGGCGGTGCCGCCGCAGACGGCGCTGCTGGTGGTGGCGGGGCCGACCTCGCCGCTCTCCCGGCAGGAACTGGTCCTGGTGCGGGACTATCTGTCCCGGAAGGGGCGGATGCTGGTGCTGCTGGACGCCCTCGCCTCCAGCGGGCTCGAGCCGCTGCTACGCGAATGGGGGGTCGCCCTCGACCAGGATGCCGTGATTGATCCGGCCCATTCGCTGGACGGGCGCGACCTGCACGTTGTCGACTACGCGCCGGTGCATCCTGTCACGGAGTCGCTGGCGTCGTTGCAGACGGTGCTCAACTTCCCGAGGTCGGTGCGGGCCGCCAATCCGGAGCCGGCCCCGGACGACCCGGTGGCCACGCCGCTGCTGCTGTCGGCGGCGACGGCGTGGGCCGACGTCCATCCGCTGGACCCGTCGCCGCGCTTCAATGCGCAGGCCGACCTGCCCGGGCCAGTACCGCTGGCGCTGGCCATCGAACGGGGGATGCATCCCGGCTTGCGCGCCGAGATGCGTCCCACGCGACTGGTGGTGGTGGGCGACAGCGACTTCGCGGCGAACGCGTCGCTACGGGCGGCGAACGCCACGTTCTTCCTGAATGCGGTCAACTGGCTCGTGGACCGGCCGGACCATCTGGGGATTCCGGCGTCGCCGCTGCCGCCGCCGGCGGCCAGCCTGTCGGCGGCAGGACTGCGCTGGCTGGCGCTATGGCTGGTGGCGGGGCTGCCGGCGGGGACGGCGCTGGTGTGTCTGCTGCCGAGGGTCTTCCGGCGGCGGGGACGGCGGACGCGGTAGGACAAAGGGGAGACGCGAGGGGGGACGAATGGGACAAGGGGGACGAGAGGGGCAAAACGAAACCGACTGTGCCTTGACGAGGGCAGAAGAGAAGGGGGAACGGAGGGGCGTAATACTGTGTAAGTTTCGTGAAAATACTAGAAAATCAAGCAATTTCCAGAAAAGTCAGGCTCCCAGGATTCTAGGCGCCCAGAGGGGACATGTGGCTCGGCGCGTGCGGAGCGCTGGCCATATCAGGAGGGGCGGATGAAGAGGGGGCTAGTGGCCGAGGGGGAGGAAGGCGGTGGCGGGGAGGGTGAAAAGGACGCCGGAACCCTTCTGGGCGAAGCAGGGGAGGGCCTGGATGGCGGCGGTGACGGCGGGTGCGAGGTCGGCGGCGGCGAGGATGAGGAGCTGGTCCTTTTCGGGGACGAGGGGAACGCCGAAGAATTCGGCGTCGCCAGGCTTGGCGGTGCCGCGGGCGGAGAGGACGGTGCCGCCGGTGGCCCCGGCGGCGCGGGCGGCGGCCATGGCGTCTTCGGCGTAGCCCTTGTTGAGGATGGCGATGATGAGGCGGAAGGGGGCGGAGGAGGAATCCGGGGCGGGGTCGGCGTTTTCGGCGGGGGTGGCGGGGGTGGCAGGGGTAGGCGTGGTCATGGGAGGTTCCTTTTCGGGGGTTAGGGCGAGGGGGGTGGGGGCGGCGCGGAGAAAATGGAGGGCGGGAATGGCCAGGACGAGATGGCTGCGGAGGCGGGCGTGGGCGGCATAGGCGCGGATGGCTTCGGCGATGGCAGAGGTGCGGTCGTCGGGGACGACGGTGAGGAGCACGTCGGCGGAGGTGTCGCCGAGGCCGAGCAGCTGGAGGATGGAGGAGGTGGCGAGGACGCGGGCGGGGAGGAGGGTGCCGCCCGGGGCGCCGGCGGCATAGGCGGCTTCGTAGGCGTGCTGGCCGTGGGGTCTGGGGACGATGGCGAGGAGGCAGTTCATGGGGCGGGGGTCTTGCGTTTGAGGTGGTAGGCGATGCCCATCAGCTGGATGGCGATGAGGGGCATGAGGGCGACCAGGGCGATGACGCCGAAGGGATCGGCGGCCCCGGCGGGCCCGGCAGAGGCCGTGCCCAGGGTGAAGGAGAGGAGGAAGGTGGAGGTCAGGGGGCCGGAGGCGACCCCGCCGGAGTCGAAGGCGATGCCGGCGAAGGGGTCGGGGGCGAAGGGCATCAGGAGCATGGCGAGGGCGTAGAGCGGCAGGAGGAGGTACCAGAGGGGGAAGCCCTCGATGGCGCGCAGGACCGCAAAGGCGACGGCGAAGGCCGTGGAAAGCGCCAGGAAAAGCAGGAGGGTGCGGCGGGGGATGGCACCGCCGGAGACCTGCTCGACCTGCTCGGTCAGGACCCAGACGGCGGGCTCGGCGCAGACGATGATGGCACCGAAGATGAGGCCGGTGGCGAGGAGGAGGACGTAGTGGAAGGGGCCGCGCGCGGCCAGCTGGCCGAGCGCCTCGCCCAGGAGGTGGCCGGCGTCCGCGAAGCCGCCGTTGGCACCCAGCAGGAAGATGCCCAGGCCGATGAAGGCGTAGATGAAGCCGACGACCAGGCGGGAAAACTGGCGGCCAGTCATGCGGAGAAGCAGGAACTGGGCGGCAATCAGCATGAGGAAGAGCGGCGCGATGGACGAGAAGGCTTCGTGGAAGGAGGGGCCCAGGGAGGCCAGGAAGGGGGCCAGGAGCGAGGTGGCGGCGGGAGCGGCGGCGGCCGCTGCCTCGGGGGCGGGGGCGGCGCTTGTGGTCAGGGTACCGACCCCGATGGCCAGCGCGTAGAGGAGGGGGGCCGCGACGGGGCCGACGGATGCGATGCCGGTCAGGCCGAAGCTGTCGCCCGACTGGGCGCGGACGGAGGAGACGCCGAGGCCCAGAGCCATGATGAAGGGGACGGTCATGGGGCCGGTCGTGGCCCCGCCGGCATCGAAGGCCACGCCGATGAAGGGCGCAGGCGACCATAGCGAGAGCAGGAAAAGGGCCGTGTAGCAGGCGAAGAGCATCCACTTGAGGGACAGGCCGAGGACGCTCCGGAGCATGCCGAGCATCATAAAGAGGCCGACGCCGGCCGCGATGGCCAGGGTGAAGGGGGGCTTGGAAACGGCCGGGAAGATGCCAATCACCTGGTCGGCAAAGACCTGGACGCAGGGCTCCGCGACGGTCACGATGAGGCCCATGGCCAGGGCGGCGCCGAGGAGCAGGGCAAGGGAGCGGCGGCGGGTGAGTGCGGCGCCGCAGCGCTCGCCGAGGGGCTGGATGCCCATGTCCACGCCGAGCAGGAAGAGGGTGAGGCCAAAGACCAGGAGGACGCCGCCGATGAGGAAGCGGTGAAGCCAGTGTGGAGGGGCGCTCTCGGCGGGAATGGCGAAGAGGCCAAGCAGCAGGACAATGCCCATGACAGGCAGGACGGAGACGACTGTTTCTCGGAATTTGGAGGTCAGGTCCATGAGAAGGGGCCGAGGTCGGGGCCAGGGGCGGGAGGGCTAGGGGCGGCGGCTAGATCCAGGAGTCGAGGAGGGGCTTGCGGTCGGGGTGGGCGGCAGTGGCGAACTTGAGGTAGACGAGGGCGTCCGGGAAGTCGGAACGGGTGCGGAGGCGGGCCCCGTAGCGGGAGGCGGGGGTGGACTTGGCCATCTGAATCTGCATGCCCATGATGCGTTCGACGTCGAAAAGAATCGACTTGGGAATGAGGACGAGCTGGCCCGGAGAGCGGATCACGGCGGAGACGGCCTGCATGGTCGCCTCGAAGAGGGGCAGGTTGCCGGCGCGGCTGGCGGCGAGGGTCTCGATGCAGGGGCCGAAGAGGAGGGCGTACTGGAGGGCGGGGGCGGGGCGAAGGCCGTTCTGCTTCCAGATGTCGAACTGGGCAAGGGCGCGGAGGGCGTTCTGGCAGGCGGAGGAATGGGCGCGGAGGAAATCGGAGAATTCGGGGTAGATGACCTGGAAGAGGCCGAGGTCCCAGGCGCGGCGGAAGACGTCGGCGGCGTGGCCACAGTTGAAGATCTTGAGCATTTCCTCGTGCATGCGCTCGTGGGAGGCATTGGCCAGTTCGGGAGCGCAAGCGCGGATGGCGGCCTCGGCGGTGGGCTCGATGGCGAAATCGAGCTGGGCGGAGATGCGAACGGCGCGAACCATGCGGACGGGGTCTTCGTGGTAGCGGACGGGCGGGTCGCCGATGACACGGAGAATGCGGGCCTGGAGGTCGGGGATGCCGCCGACGTAGTCGAGGATGCGGCGGGTGCGGAGGTCGTAGAAGAGGCCGTTGACGGTGAAGTCGCGGCGGCGGGCATCCTGCTGGGGGGTGCCGTACTGGTTGTCGCGGACGATGACGCCGTCGCGGGTGGCGAAGGTGGGGTCGGGGATGTCGTGGTTGCGGCGAGAGGGGACGGGGACGGTCTCGGCGTCGTCGGGGAGGGTGTCCTGGAGGGCGCGGAAGGTGGCGGTTTCGATGATGGTGTCGCCGAAGATGACGTGGGCGAGACGGAAGCGGCGGCCGATGACGCGGCAGTTGCGGAAGACGCGGCGGACTTGCTCGGGGCGGGCGTTGGTGACGACATCGAAGTCCTTGGGGGTCTTGCCGAGCCAGAGGTCGCGGACGCCGCCGCCGCAGAGGTAGGCGGTGTAGCCGAAGGCGTTGAGGCGCTCGAGGACGCGGCGGGCCTCGGGGAGGATCATCTCGGGGCGGAGGGGGTGCTGGGATTCGTCGAGGGTGACCAGGGAGGGGTCGGGGTCGTCGGGGGGGACGGGGATGGCGCGGAGGGCGTCGATGGGTTCACCGGGTAGGGCGGCGTTGCGGAGGGCGTGGCGGCGGCGGCCGTCGCGGGGACGGCGGTCATCGCGGGCCCGGCGGTTCTGGCGCGGGGGGCGGGAAGGGGCAGAGGCAGCGGCAGGAGCAGGGGCGGCGGCGGCCTCGGTGGCGGTCGGTTCGGCGACTGGCGCAGGTTCCTCTGGGAAAGTGTCGGATGATAGGGGAGGGGTCATGAAAAGTCTCCTGTGGGGCGAAGGGCGTGGACGAACGCCGGCCCGAAGCCCTTGGGCAGGCGAAAAGGGTACATGGTTTTCGCGGGGTTTTCCAGACCAAAACGTGTTTTTGCCGTTTTCCCGCGTGCCCGCCTTGCGACTTGCCTCCCTTTTCTCTGAGTTCATAGGTGTCTGGCAATCTAGTGTCCTGAATTCAAATTCCTTGTCCAAACTTGCCCTGATGTTCCCCCACGTCGTTGCCGGATTTCGACGCAGAAACTGCGCCTTCAATCTGGCACCTCGTCGGGAAACACCATGCCGTCGTTTGAACAAGTTTTTATCATCCAGTACACTAGGTGTCTAGAAATCCACGAGGCTAGAGCGGTTTTCAAATTACTGTAGCCATTTGGCGGGCGGCTTCCGGAGGTGCGGCTTCCAGCCGCGCAATTAATTTGGGCGCGACAGGATGTCGCACCTCCGAACCTTGCGGCCACACATTTTCGCAAAATGCTCTA
>JAFTAH010000137.1 GCA_017458625.1 Kiritimatiellia bacterium
ACCAGCTCGGCCTGACCCTGCCCCCGCAGCCCCCGCCCCGCATCTCGCCCGCGCAAGTCTCTCAAACGACGATGTAGTGGAGACCTATGGGCAAAATCCTAAGAAATACCCCTATTTTACCCTCGAACGTGGAAAGTCGGGTTAGGATGCACCAGCATCATTTTCCTGTGTTTCCGTGGTTTTGTGCTAAGTCTTGAGACAATACAGATTCAAGAGGCGAAAAGTGTCTTGGAGGAATGTCATGAAGCTTATTTGGATTATATCATGTCCAATAACATCAACGCAAATGAGTATCCAGAGATAAATGATTTTTTTCAAACACCCATTTTTTTATCCATCCTTTCAAGTAAAAACGAGAACTGGAACTCGATTTTCCATAAAGTGTCTTGGGAAAGTTGCAAAACATCTTCCGTTCTTGCTCAAGTGGAATTCTCTGATTTCTGTTTGATTATGGATAGGGGTGGAGCTATGTATATCAATAGAAAACGAAGTGGTCGGATTCCCGAAGGGGATGAAAACACATGTCGATAAAGGGTAAATCGGCAAACACGGAAGTGGAACCAGGAGGAACCAGTGGAGCCAGGGGACAGGCCATTAGCTAGTGACAAGAAAGAAGGACAAAAGAGGGACAGACCCTGTTGGCCGTAGTCATGACATAAGCGAAATCATCAAGTCGAGGAAGTAGGATCAAGTGAAAAATTATTGTAGTTGTTGGGTATGCATTGGCCTTTTGGTGCTACTTGTGGCATCTCAGATTGCGTTGTGGTGTGGATGTTCGACGGGGCTGCGTCGTTATTCTGGTCGCGTGGTGGATGCGGACACTGGCGAACCTCTTCCCGGAATTCGGATTGAAGCGACTTTTTTTGTCCGGGGAGACTGGTGCCCACACCTTGAGGGTTTGTTTATCAGGGAGCCCGTAGATGTGTTCTGCACGACAGGCTACAAGGGAGAATTCAGCTTGCGTAGCCGAAAGAATCAGTTGCCTTTCCATTTATATGGACCTAGAGGGGAGCATATTATGGTCTGGCGCGTGGACGAAAAGAATCCTGAAAACATCATTATTCCTATGAAACTCGGAGAATGACAAATGAATAGAAAAGTGTTTGGTGTGCAAGGTCTGAGCCTTTGTCTGGGATTTTTGCTTCTACTGTGGGAAAATCCGGCGAGAGGGGCGGAGGAAGGCAGAACTTGGAGGGCCGTCCAGGAACAGGCAAAGGCGAGTGGCGAACCCAAGGCGCTGTGGAAGGAACTCAAGAAATTGACCCCGACAGAGCTGCTGGAGTGTTGCGATTCGTGTGCGCAGGAGGTATTGGATGCGGGGTTGGATTCCACGAGCGTGATCATTCCGATCAACGCAATGTTGTCTTACCACGCGGACAAGGCGGGCTGGGAAGCGACAGCAACCGCGGTGGGAAAAATCATTGCGGAGTCCGACAATCCGTATTTGGCCTACGGAGCCCTTGAATGGATCGAAAACAACAATCATTGGCAGAGCATTCCTCCCGAAGGGTTTCGTGCCATTGCCGCAGGAATGCTGGCCGTTTTGGAAAATCATGAAAAGGAACCGGATGTGTTTCGTGTTGTCCTCAACAAATGCGGATCCGAGGATATCATTGGTCATTTTCCTACGGACTGTCTGGCCCGCATTTCGGCTCTGTGTTCTGAACTTCTCCGAGATGCCCAGGACGATGCTATCCGCAGGGAGGCCCAGTTTGGACTCCGTGCGTTGGAGCGCATCGCGGAGAATAGGGACGAATAAGACGCCCGAGGACCAAGAGGGGATGTCAGGGGATAGGCCATTAGCTAGTGACAGAGAAGAAAAAAGTTGATAGTCCATAGCTCAAGCATTCCCAAGCGGGATAGGATGTGGTTGCCCTCGGTGAATGGCCAGCGCGGCATCGTCTGCTCCGACGCTTCATTCGACGTCCCGGGTGTCCCGGTTGTCCCCGGCACCAACACGTTGACCGCCACCTACACCGGCCCCGCCTTCACCAACGTCCCGATGACCGCCACGGACACCTCCACCGTCGTCCTTGGCGACACCGCCTACACCCACGACGCCAACGGCAATTTGACAGGCGACGCCACCTTCACCTACCAATACGACCTCGCCAACCAGCTGACCAATGTCATCCGCAAAGCCGACTCCGTCAGCGTCCTCCAATGGGTGAATTGCAAGCGAAATGGACAGTTGATCAGGCGGATTCCTGGAGGAAGCATTGGAGGGCGGTGGAGCCGTCGAGGGAGTGGCGATGGATGGCGTTGATGCGATCTTCCAGGGCGGCGATGGCCTGGACGGAGACGCGGGAGAAATCGGTGCCCTTGGGATACCACCGTCGGACGAGGCGGTTGCAGTTTTCCACCGATCCCTTCTCCCAGAAGACGTAGGCGTGGGTGAAGAAGAGGCGGGAGGCGGGCTGGACGGCGCGGAAGACGGTCTCGATGGCGGCGGCGTCCAGGAACTCGCTGCCGTTGTCCGTGGTGACGGAGAGGACGCGGCCCATCGTGCCGGAGGTGCAGAGGGCGTCGTAGGGGGAGAGGCCGAGCGAGAGGATGAACGGGCGGAGGAACTGCGCGATGAGGGGGTTCATCCGCATCGGGCAGCCTTTCTGGGCCTGGCGGCGGTCATGCTCGTCCTGGGCCTTCCGGGCCGAATAGTCCCAGATGTCCCGATCCTTCCACGTGTTGGGGCGCGAGACGAGGCCGAGCTTGACTTCGCGGCTCAGCGTGGAGCGGGGCAGGCCGAGTTCCCTGGCGAGGGCGGTCATGGAGAGGCGGTCTTTCTTCGGGCGGCGAAGGTTGGCGTTGTAGGTCTGCTCAATAATCCTCCGATGGTCAAGCGTAAGGTGTGAATTCGGGGCGTGGTGGGTGTTATAATTGCGCATCGCGAGGGTTCCTTTCGTTGGGATGGTTGTTATTGCGTAAGCGTCATTCTACGACATCGAACCCTCTTTTGCACCGCCCAGGCGGCGGGGGCAGCCCCCGCCGCCTGGGCGTCCCCGTCTCCCGCGCCCGGGGCAGGAAGGAGGGACCATGCCGCCCTGTCCATTTCATATTGGAACTTTCCTCCCGCATACTTTTCCCTTGAATCTGATGTGTGGATGACCTAATCTTTTCTTAATCTTGTAACTTTTTGCCACACTGGCAGTCTCGGAGGCAACGACCATGGACAAAAGATTCGTTAGGGTGCTGACATTGGGGTTGTTGTCGGGGTTTGCCATCTTAGCGGACGCGGGGCTGGGCGCGACATGGCATGTGGATGCCAATGCAAAGGGAGTCGGGAATTCGGGCATCTGTTGGGACCAGGCACTTCCCTCGATACAGGTGGCCATCGAGCAAGCGGCAACCGGAGACGAGATTCTGGTGGCCCCCGGCGACTACGAGCCCATTGCGACTTCGTCCTCGAAAAAGCTGTCCATCCGCTCCACGGCTGGGGCGGCGACGACCTTCCTAAATGGAGAGGGGATAGGCCGTTGCGCAGTCTTGGCCGACGAGGATGGCCTGGCCTCGGGCGACATCCTGCTGGAAGGATTTACGCTTCGAAACGGATTCGACGCCTCGTTTGAGGGCGGTGGTGCCGTGTATGGCGGACAGCTCCTAAACTGCGTACTCGTCGACAATGCGGCCATCTATGGGGGCGCGGCCAGCTGTGCAACCCTGGAAAACTGCCTGCTGACGGACAACGAAGCGGCCCACGACGGTGGCGGGGCCATTGCCTCGTTGCTGGTCAACTGCACCGTGGCCAACAACACTGCGGGCGCGGCGGGTGGCGGCACCAGCGACTGCGACCTCTACAATTCGATTGTCTGGGCCAACGACGCCCCTGCAGACCCTGACGTTGCTGGCGGAACAGCCGCCTATACCTGCACCAGCGCCCCACCGCCGGGCGAGGGCAACCTCTCGGCCGATCCGGCTTTTCTCGACCCCCTCGCTGGTGACTATCGGCTGGCGGACGACTCGGCAGTGGTGGACGCGGGCGATGCCAGCGTCGCTGGCGACACGCCCGATCTAGATGGTGGCAGCCGCCTGCTTGGCACCTCGGTGGACTTGGGGGCCTACGAAAGCTCCGGTTCTCGCGCCCGGACATGCGCCCGGGCAACCGCTCCCCAGAATCGAACCGTAACTGTTACCTTCAACGCCAACGGTGGCAAGTGCGCCCTCATCTCACAGGAGTACGCCCTGAATACCCTATATTCCACGCTTCCCAAGCCCACGCGGGCGGGCAACCGCTTCATCGGCTGGTATACCGCGCCAAGGGGTGGCACTAGAATCGTCGCCGACACGCCGGTGTCCAAGACCGTGACGACCCTCTACGCCCACTGGGGCCGCCTCATGACTGTCAACTTCAACGCCAACGGCGGTAAATGCACCCTCGCGTCAAAGGAGTACGCCATGAACTACTCCTACGCCAAGCTTCCTACGCCCGTTCGCGCGGGACATCGCTTCCTGGGTTGGTTCACTCATCCGACGGAAGGCACCCTCATCGTTGCCACCTCAAAGGTATCGCAAGCCGTCACGACCCTGTACGCGCACTGGAGTCGCCTCGTGATCGTCACCTTCGACGCCAACGGCGGCACGTGCGGGCTTCGCACCCAAGAGTACGACCTCAACGCTCCATACGATGTTCTCCCCACGCCGGTCCGTGCCGGCAACCGCTTCATGGGGTGGTACACCGCGCCAAGAGGCGGGACCAAAGTCAGCGGCAAGACGCTCGTGTCGAACGCAGTGACCACCCTCTACGCGCACTGGGCCCGCATCGTGACCATTCGGTTCGACGCCAATGGCGGCACCTGCTCCCTGGCCTCAAAGGAGTATGCCATGAACTACTCCTATGCCAAGCTCCCCACGCCGGTCCGCGCCGAACATCGCTTCCTGGGCTGGTTCACCCATCCGACGGAAGGCACCGAAATCGTTGCTTCCACGAAAGTATCAAGTTCCGTGACGACCCTTTATGCACACTGGCTCCACCTCGTAACGCTCACCTTCAACGGCAACGGCGGCCAGGTCGAGGCCGCATCGCAGCAGTACGTCGTCGATACCCGCTATGGTTCATTCCCCTCCGTGCAGCGCAGTGGCTACAAATGTGCCGGCTGGTTCACGGCTGCCAGCGGCGGCACGAAGATCACCATCAACAGCAACGCGACCTCTTCGGTCCGCATCCTGTATGCCCAGTGGGGCAAGCCCATCAAGGTGACCTTCGACCCCAATGGCGGCACCTGCGCCACCGTCACCAAGACCTTCGCCAAAGGCTACACCTATTTCAGCTTGCCCAAGCCAACGCGCAAGGGGTACCTCTTCCAGGGCTGGTTCACGGCTGCCCATGGCGGCACCCAAGTCCACAACTCCAGCGTGGCCGCGGCGGGCGTCACGACGCTGTACGCCCAGTGGCAGACAACTGGCCAAGCATCTTATGACGACTTTGTCTGGTGCTACGGTGGTTTCAATGGCGCAGGGGCCCGCCCCTTGACCGACTGTGAAATCGCCAATCTCAACGTCGAGGTGAACCGCAACCGCATGACCTACTCTTGGGTCCGAGGAGGTTGCGAAACGCTGGGCGCGTCCGGCTCGACGGATTTCAATTACACCCTGGCCTGTCTCTTCGTCCGCGTCAACGGCGTCTGGCGCGGCGGCAAGTTCGACTGGATTAGCACCAGCCGCACCTCCCGGGACTTGAAAAACATTTTCGATGGCTACCGTGGATGGAAAAGCAGCGACCTTCAAGCCGCAGACGCCTACGCGTTCGTCATTGTCTCCAAGGACGGCTCCCGGCGGTCCAACGTCATCTTCCAAGGGCTGTAGGCATAATCTGGGTTGCTTGCAAAAGAGGAAGCACCTGGGTTGCGCGGAGTCGCTTTTGTCCCGTTGACCCTTCAGTTTCCGGCTCCACGCCAGGCAGGCTTCCCCGGCAGGGCCCAACCGCCGGGCGGGCCGAGACCAAGGGATTCGGAAAGACAATTCCCGGAACTGCCCTGGCACGCGGGCCGCCCGGCGGTTGCCCCCTACCCAGCCTGCCGGGCGTTTGCATCTATTCCGGAATTGCTCTTGAGCGAGCTTGCAAACAACTCAGATGCACCCGCGCGAGAGAGAACGTTTCCCCCTTGCTTTTTCTCTGGTGCTTTGGCACTCTCGTGGTGCACGCCAAGGCGTTATGACCATGCAAGCTTCCCCTACTGATGCTTCTGTTTTTCCTAATGCCCCCCAGGTGCTGGTCGTCGGCCTAGGCGCCATTGGCACGGTCGTCGCGGGCCGCCTCCTGGCTGCCCCTTGCCCTCCCTCCAGCCTGCGCGTCCTGGCCCCGGATGGCCGCACCGCCACTTATCGTGCCACCCCTCCCTCCCTCAACGGCACGCCCCTCCCCCTGCCGCCGGAAGCCTACGTCGAAGCCGCGCCCGCTCCCGGCACGCCTCGCCCTGACCTCCTCCTGGTCGCCGTCAAGGGACCCGCCCTGTCCGCCATGCTCCCCGCCATTGCCGCCTGGACCGCCCCGCACACGACCATCCTCTCCCTGCTCAACGGCATTTCCGCCCCGCGTATGCTGGGCACCGCCGTGCCCCCCGCCCAGGTGGTTCCGGCCATCGTCACCTGCAACACCGCCATGCGCACGGGCCGTGCCGTCGAGCAGCACGGCCTCTTCCGCCTCGACCTGGGTCCCCGCCTTGCGCCTCTCTCCCCCGGCGCCGCGCCCCTGCCCAGCCCCGCCGCCCTCGCCGCCTATCTGGCCACCGCCCCGGGCCTTTCCGCCGATGCTCCCGCCGACTTCGCGGACGCCCTCTGGCTCAAGTTCGTCCTCAATGTCGGCCTCAACCAGGCCGAGGCACTGCTTTCCCTCGACCACGGACAGCTTCTCGCCAACCCCGACGCCCGCGCCTTCTGCCACGCCCTCATGGCCGAGGCCGCCGCTGTCGCGGCCGCCGAAGGCCTGCCCACCGCCTCCACCCTCGTCGCCCGCGCCGAAGCCCTGCTGTCCGTCCTGTCCCCGCGCGGCCGCACCTCCATGCTCCAGGATATCGATGCCGGACGTCCTCCCGAAATCGACCTCTTTGCCGGCGAAGTCCTCCGTCTCGCCGCTCGCCACCAGCTCTCCGCCCCAGCCAACCAGCTCGTCCTCGACCACCTCGCCCCGTCATGAAAGCCCGCGAATCCACCCTCCTCGAATACTTCGACGGTCCCGTCAAGTTCGTCTCCCCCTCCTTCCAGCGCCCCTACAGCTGGAAACGCCAGCGCTGCGACAACCTCCTGCGCCTGGTTCTCCCCGCCCCCGACGCCCCGCCCACCGATGGCCCTGCCGTCCAGGAGCTTTTCTTCGGAGCCATCGTAGCCATGTCGCTGGAAACCGCGCCCACCGGTGCCCGCAAGCTGCTGCTCATCGATGGCACCCATCGCCTCCTGACCGCCCTCACCCTGCTCCTGGCCATCCGCGACGCCCTCGCCGCCACTCGCCGCGCCGATGCCGACGCTCTCCATGCCGCCTTTTTCGAGATTCGCCGCGCCGACGGCCACTCCGCCCTCAAGTTCATCGCGCCCCGCAAGGACCGCGGTCCCTTCGAGGCCCTCGTCCGCCGCCGCGAGCCACCTTCCCCGGCCGCCCCGATCCTTCGCGCCTACCGCTACTTCCGCGAGGCCATCGCCGACCTCCCCCCCGCCTGCCTCGCCCCGGCCGTCCAGAACCTGGCACGCCATATCACCTTTGTCGCCTTGACCCTCGACCGCGACGAGGATCCCTATCCCATTTTCAAGCTCCTTTCCAAGCCCGAGGAGGCCTTCACCCAGACCGGTCTCGACCGCTACACCCAGTTCTCCCCGGATCCCCAGCTCATGGCCCTGGTCGCGGGCGGCGAATCCCGCGAGGTCGAGTTCAAGGAACGCTGCCTCCGCCCCTATCCCAAGCCTGGCGCGGTGGCCTCACCTTGTCCCCCCGCCATCCCCTGCCCGTCCCCCGAAGGCTCCTTCGCCATCCTCCGCGCCATCTCCGGCTTCATGAACTCTCCTGGCGGCGGCACCCTTCTCATCGGTGTCCGCGACGACGGCTCCATCCGCGGCATCGAGGACGAATATGCCGTCGCCGACCGCGGCAAGGCCTCCTGGGACGGCTACCAGCTCTACCTCTCCAACATGATCCGCACGCGCATCGCCACCCGGAACGTGATTCTTCTCTACCGCATCTCCCGCCATCGCGCCGCCTCCCATGATGTCTGCATGGTCAAGGTCTCCCCCGCCACCGCTCCCGCCTACCTCGACAAGCACCTCTACGTCCGCGCCGGCCCCCAAACCGTCGAAATGCTCGGCCCCGACCTCGTCCAGTACGTCTCCACCCGCTTCGCCCCCACCGCCAAGGCCTAGAGCAGTTTGCGAAAAGGTGTGGCCGCAAGGTCCGGGGGTGCGACATCCTGTCGCGCCCCAATTGCTTGCGCGGCTGGAAGCCGCACCTCCGGAAGTCTCTCGCCAAATAGCTACAGTATTTCGAAAACCGCTCTAGAATTCCAGTTTTCAAACGATCTCGCCAACCTGCTGCCCTGCCGCCTCCGGGGGCGTGCGGGGGGCTTCCCCCCTTCCTTTGCCCCCGCGCGATTTGGCCTTGCCCCGACTGGCCGGTTTTGCTCAAATGAAGCGTCCCCTGAACGTTCGCCAGGAGGTACATGCCATGAAAATATTTGTTCTGACCGCTCGACTGGTGTCCGGTGCCGCAGGTTGGACCCGCCGCCATGCCGTCATCCTCGGCGCGGTCGCCGGCCTTGCGCTGCTCTCCGCCTGCACCTCCGTGCCGCAGAAGCTCTCCGACCCCGGCCCGCTTTCGCTGTGGCGCGACGACGCCCTGGCCAAGCAAGCCCTCATCACCTACGTCGAGGCCGTGACGCAGCCGGACGGCCCGGACTTCATCCCCGAGCGCGAACGCGTCGCGGTTTTCGACTTCGACGGCACGCTCTTCTGCGAGACCGACCCGAACTACTTCGACTACTGCCTCCTCGTGCATCGCGTCCTGCACGACCCCGACTATGCCCCGAAGGCCAGCGCCTTTGAACGGGAGGTCGCGCACAAGATCGAGGAGCAGAACACCCACGGCACCTCATTCCCCAACCTCGAAACAGACCACGGCAAGGCCGTCGCCTCGAGCTTCAAGGGCATGACGCTGGCCGAGTTCGACGCGTACGTCCAGGCCTTCAAGCAGGAGGAGATGCCCAGCTACGAAGGCATGAAGCGCGGCGAAGGGTTCTACTGGCCCATGCTTGAGGTCGTGGACTATCTGCTGCAGCACGGGTTTTCCGTCCATGTCGTGAGCGGCACCGACCGGCTCATCGTGCGCGCGCTCCTGCATGACTCGCCGCTCGACCTCCTCCCGTCGCAGATCATCGGCTCGGACGAGACGATGGTCGCCGCCGGGCAGGGCGACGCGGACGGCCTGGGCTTCCTGTTCACGCCCGGCGACAGGGTCGTGACCGGCGGCCAGTTCGTCGTGAAAAATCTCAAGATGAACAAGGTTTCCGTCATCGTGCGGGAGATCGGCCTCCAGCCCGTGCTGGCATTCGGCAACAGCACGGGAGACGCCAGCATGGCGAACTACACGCTCTCGGACAACCCGCACCGGGCCCTTGCCTTCATGCTCTGCTGCGACGACCTCGAACGCGAGAACGGCAATGTCGAAAAGGCCCGCAAGATGGCCGACCTCTGCGCCACCTACGGCTGGATTCCGATCTCCATGAAGGACGACTGGCGCACCATCTACAACCCCCTCGTCATCAAGAAATAGCGCGGTTCAATTGCGCTTTTGGGTAGGGCCCGCGCTCCGCGTGGGCCGCGCCTCATGCGGTCAGTCGCGCCGGCGAGGCCAGAGGCCGGCGAGGGCGGCGGTGCCCCGGCGGAGCTCGTCCACGTCGATGAACTCCTCGGAGGCGTGGCCCTGCTTGATGCTGCCGGGGCCGAAGATGACCGTCTCGTCGCTGCGGGGGCAGTAGATGGAGGCGTCGCAGCACCAGCGGACGCCTGCCCGGCGGCCCGGCAGACCCGCCGTCTGAAGCGCGGCGACCAGGGCCTTCACCAGTCCCGAATCCGGCGAGGTCGACAGCGGCTCGTTGTTCTGCTGCTGGCGGAGCTGCCAGCCCAGCAGGAGGCCCTGGGCCTTCAAGTCGTCGAGGAGGGTACCAATCCGGCTCTTCACCTCGGCGATGGATCCCGGCGGCACGACGCGCCAGTCGAACTCCAGATGGCAGGTCGGCGCCACCACGTTGGCCGCGATGCCGCCCCGCACCAGCCCGACGTTCACGGACGGCTGCCCCACCAGCTCGTTCCCATAGCGTTCCGCCGACTCCCGGCAAAGAGCCTTCAGGCGTTCCACGAAGACCCCGGCGGCATAGATGGCATTGACGCCCTGCTCCGGGTTGGAGCCATGGGCCGAGCGGCCTTCCAGGTCCACCTCCAACACCGCAAAACCCTTGCTGGCATGAATCACCGCCGCCTCGGTGGGTTCCAGGGCGATGGTCCGCCAGAGCCGCTCCGGCAGCACCTCCAGGGAGGCCCGCGCCCCATTGTTGCCCGTTTCCTCGCCCATGGAGCCGATGAACCAGATGGCCTCGCCCTTTTCCGCCAGCGCGGCCAAATCGACCCCGGCGCAGGCGACCATGCCGGCCGCCAGCGGCCCCTTGCAGTCCGCCGCACCCCGCCCCCACAGCTTGCCCTCGCGCACGGCCCCCTCGAACGGCGGATGGAGCATCCCCTCGACGCCCACGGTATCCATGTGGCCTTCCACGAGCCAGATGCGGTCCGGCTTGTCCGCCCCGCCCTTGCAGATGACGTTCGGCCGCCCCGGAGCAACCCATTGCCATTCGACCCGAAATCCGGCCGCTTCCATGAACGCTGCCACATACTTCCCCACCCTCTCCTCGCCGCCCCATGCGGCCGCCCGTTCCCCTGCCTGGGTCGGCTCCACGCTCGGAATCCGCACCAGGTCTGCCAGCACTTCCACGACATCGTTCATCGCAAGCATCCTTTCGCCCAATGGCGGGCGGTCAAGACCGTTCGCGCGTCTGCCAGGGACAGCCTTCCGCGCCTCCTCCCCGCCGCCGCCCCCCTGTTCCACCTCATGGAGCGGGCTTCTCGGCCTTGTCCGCCTTGAGACTGGCCTCGCGACGGTCGAGGACGCGGCGCAGCGCGCCCCAGATCTTCTCGTAGCCGGTGCAACGGCAGAGGTTCCCGTCCATGTATTCCTTGACGATCTCGTCGGGATAGGTGCTCTCGGCCTCCATGAGGGCCTGGGCGCTCATGACCATGCCGGGGATGCAGTAGCCGCACTGGACCGCCCCGCCATCGATGAGCTCCTGCTGGAACTCCGATGGCTTGTCGAACGTGCCCATGCCCTCGATGGTCCGGACTTCGCGCCCCTCGGCCTGCATGGCATAGAGGAGGCAGGCGTAGATGGCGCGCCCGTCCATCAGGACCGTGCAGGCCCCGCAGGTGCCCTGGCCGCACCCGAACTTGGTCCCGCGATAGCCGTTGCGGCGGAGCAGGTCGAGGAGCTTCTCGTCTGGCCGGGTGTCGAAGGTATGCGGCTCGCCGTTGAGGACGAAGGAAACGCGGCAGGGATTGGTCAATTCGGCGTCTTTCATGCTACTGGGCCCTTTCGCGAGCGAACTGGATGGCGCGTTCGGCGGCATCGCGCGCCGTGACGCCGGTCAGATGCTTGACATATTCCGGGGACATGCCCTCCATGGAGCGACAGGCGACGCCCGTCTCCACCGTGCGGGCGAGCTCGTCGAGGGTCTGGGCGTCGATGTGCCGTCCGGCCAGCAGTTTTTCGGCCTCGGGCAGCCGCTGGGGGATGCCCACGGCCGCCCCCACGGCGACGCGCGCGGCCTCGACCTTCTCGCCGGCCAGGCTCAGGCAGACCGCCACCGTCGACATGCTGAACGCGGCCGCCGTCCGGACCACCTTGACCGACCCGAACCCGTGGTGCGCCTGAAGCGCGGGCACCTTGACGGCAACCACGAGCTTGCCGGTGCCGGCCAGCCGGCGGGCGGGCTGGTCGCGGAAGAATTCGTCGGCGGAAATCTCCTGCTCGTCGGCCCCGTCGTAGACGACGATGGAGGCGTCCATCGCCAGCAGCACCACGGGCAGGTCCGCCCATGGAAAGACGCGCGAGATGTTGCCGCCTATCGTCGAGATGTTGCGGAGCTGATGGGTGGCCATGCACCGGCAGATCTCGTGGAGCGCCCAGCGCGGGGCGCGGTGGCGCTGGATGTCGGCGAGGGGCGTGGTCGCCCCGATGCGGTAGTAGCCGCCCTCTTCCCGAATATAGGAAAGCCCCAGCCGCGTGATATCCACGGCCGTCACCGGCTGCTCGCCCTGCATGAAATGGAGCGCGGTGGCCCCGGCAAGGGCCATCCCGCCGGTGCCCAGCTCCTCCAGGACCTGGTGCGCTTCCTCCACGCTGCTCGGCCTAACGAATTCTTTCAGTTTCATGCGTCAAATCCTCTCGCGTATGAACGTGCGGCAATTCTAGCCCCACTTCCGCCCGGACGCCAACACCAAAGTTTGCCGCCCACACGCTTTTTTGGACCATGGCCCCAGCAATTCAGGATTGAAGGGCAGCTAGAGAATGGCATAGGATGCGGGGCGATGAAGACTTTACAACATGATGGGAATGGATGGTGTCGGCGGGACCAGCGGTGGTGGACGAACGTCGTGTGGGTGGCGCTGGCGGGAATGCTGTGGTGGGGAGCGGAGGCGTGGGGCGGCGTGGCCGTGGTAGAGTTGCCCCGGGAGGGCATGGCGGTGTATCCAGAGGCTCCGGCGGGCGTGGCGGCAGACGACCCGCTGCCCGAGGGGTATTGGTTCCCCATCGGGGAGGTGGCGGAGTATTCCGTGACCTGGCTGGGCATGACGGTGGGACTGGCCACGGCCCGGGTGGATTGGGTCGAGGGAGAGGCGGGCCGAAAGCTGCTGGAGATCGTGGTCGAGGCGGAGTCGAACGGCCTCGTGGAGATGATCTATCCCGTGAAGGAGTACTTGCGGACGCTGGTCGATCCGTACACCTTTCTGCCGCTGTCCTTCGAAAAGAAAAACAAGGAGGGCCACCACGAACACCACGAGTTGACCGTGTTCGACCATCAGGCGAAGGTGGGCCATTGGAAGAGCCTGCTCAAAGGAAACGAGAAGGATTTCGAGATCACGGAGGACATGCGGGACCTGCTGTGCATGATGTACTGGCTGCGCCGGGATCCATTGCGAAAGGCGGGAGACACGCGGCACTATGAAGTGATGACGGACGAAAAGGTGTACGAGATGATCTTGACCGGGGAAAAGAAGGAAACCGTCAAATTGGACCGCTATGGGAAGGTGGACTGCCTGAAGGTGGAACCCGTGGGCAAATTCAACGGGCTGTTCTTGCGCAAGGGCCGGATGTGGGTGTGGGTGACGGACGACAAGCGATATACCATGGCGAAAATGGCCGCCAGTGTTCCCGTGGCAAGCATCAAAATCTGGCTGGAGGAGATTCGAGGCCCAGGGAACGACCGTTGGGTGAAGGGGAAAAAGCAATAACGTGCCAACGCCACGGGTGACGAACCATCGGCAGGCCATCTGTCGACACGCTTCCCCAGAGAGCCGGGCGCGACGCGTTCTGCCCTATCAATAGCGTTGAAAGGGGCGGGCGTTTGTGGTAGACGGGAGGGCGCGCGGCGACAGTCTTCCGCGCAGAAGCGCCCAGGACGGCGCGGAAACATGAAGAGGTAGGCCATGGCCAAGGAGAACAAGAAGGAAGCGGCGGGAACCCGGTTGCGTACGCTGGAAAACGTGCGCAACATCGGCATCGTCGCGCACATCGACGCCGGCAAGACGACGACCACGGAGCGCATCCTCTTCTACACCGGCAAGATCCACGAGCTCGGCGAGGTCCACGAGGGCACCGCCGCCATGGACTGGATGCAGCAGGAGCAGGAGCGCGGCATCACCATCACCAGCGCCGCCACCACCTGCTTCTGGCGCGACCGCCAGATCAACATCATCGACACCCCGGGACACGTCGACTTCACCGCCGAGGTCGAGCGGAGCCTCCGCGTGCTCGACGGCGCCGTCTGCGTCTTCTGCGCGGTCGGCGGCGTGCAGCCCCAGAGCGAGACGGTCTGGCGGCAGGCCGACAAGTACGGCGTCCCACGCATCGCCTTCGTCAACAAGATGGACCGCACCGGCGCCAACTACGAGCGCGTCATTGACGAAATCCAGACCCGCCTCGGCGCCCCCGCCATCGCAGTCCAGCTCCCCATCGGCCAGGAGGAGGCCTTCGAGGGCGTCGTGGACCTGCTGCGCATGAAGGCGCTGCGCTTCGACGAGAAGTCGCTCGGCGTCAAGGTGACCGAGGCCGACGTTCCCGAATCGCTCCAGGCCGAGGCCGAACTCGCCCGCGAAGCCCTCGTGGAAAAGGCGGCGGACGTCGGCGACGATGCCATCCAGGAGGAGTTTCTCGAGGCCGGCACGCTGCGGGAGGAGTCGTTGCGCCAGGCCATCCGCCAGGGCGTCGTGGCGGGCAAGCTGGTGCCCGTGCTCTGCGGCACCAGCCTTCGCGACAAGGGCATCCAGCCCCTGCTCGACGCCGTGGTCGACTACCTCCCCTCGCCCCTCGACGTCCCCCCCGTCCAGGGCACGCATCCGAAGACCGGCGACGCCCTGCAGCGCAAGGCCGACGACGACGAGCCCCTCTGCGCGCTGGCCTTCAAGATCGCCGCCGACCCCTTCGTCGACCGTCTCATCTTCGTGCGCGTCTACAGCGGCATCCTCCGCAAGGGCCAGAACGTCTGGAACCCTCGCACCCAGCGCCGCGAACGCATCCTGCGCCTCATCCGCCTCCACGCCAACCATCGCGAGGAAATCGATGCGCTCTACGCCGGCGAGATCGGTGCCATCGCCGGCATGAAGGGCGTCGGCACCGGAGACACCCTCTGCGCCGAGCAGAAGCCCATCGTCCTCGAGCGCATCACCTTCCCCGACCCCGTCGTCAGCATGTCCATCGAGCCCAAGACGCAGGCCGACAAGGCCAAGCTCGAGGACGCCCTCGCCGACCTCGCCGACGAGGACCCGACCTTCCAGGTCGCCGAAAACGCCGAGACCGGCCAGCGCATCATCCGGGGCATGGGCGAGCTGCATCTCGAAATCCTGCGCGACCGCCTCCTCCGCGAATTCAAGGTCAGCGCCAACGCTGGCCGCCCCATGGTCGCCTATCGCGAAACCATCGGGGCCGCCGTCCACCGCGAATTCGTCTTCGACCGCGAACTCGGCGGCAAGCGGCATTTCGCCGCGGTGACGGTCCGGCTCGAGCCCCGCGGCCGCGGCGAGGGCAACGTCGTCGAGCTCAAGGTGTCGCCGGTGGAACTCCCCAAGGAATGGCGCGGCTTCGTCCAGGAGGGCGTCGAGGACGGCTTCAGCACGGGCGCCCTGGGCAACTACCCCGTGGTGGACGTCCTCGCGACGGTCGAGGCCGTCCGGTGGGATCCGGCCAGCGTCAGCGAAGTGGCCATGCGGTCGGCGGCGTCGCTGGCGTTCCGCGAAGCCCTCGCGGCCGCCCAGCCGCTGCTACTGGAACCCATCATGCGCGTCGAGGTCACCACCCCCGAGGAACACCTCGGCGATGTCCTCGGCGACCTCAACGTCCGCCGCGGCCAGGTCCAAGACATGAACCAGCGCGACCTCACCCGCATCGTCGAGGCCCTCGTCCCCCTCGCGGAGCTCTTCGGCTACGCCACGGCCCTGCGCTCCCTGACCAAGGGCCGCGCCTCCTACACGATGGAGCCCGACCGCTTCGACGTCGTCCCGCCCGCCCAGGCCAGGCTCGTCCTCGAAAGCGCCTACTAGCCTCCCGCCGTCCTCCCCCCGCCGCCACCTCGTCAAGGATTCCGCACCCATGGATCCCATCGCCACCGAAAACCTGGACACCCTCGAAAAGATCCGTCAGGTCTTTGCCCGCGACCGCTTCGCCACGCAATGCGCCGGCGTCGTCGTCGAGGTCGCCGACCCGCCCGCCCCCGGCGACAAGACCGGCGTGGCCTCGCGCGTGGTCTGCTCGATGACGCTGGACGAACGCCACCGCAACGCCTACGGTGGCATCATGGGCGGGGCCATCTTCACGCTGGCGGACTTCGTGTTCGCCATCGCCTCCAACGCCTACTCCCCGAAGCTCGGCACTGTGGCCATCTCCGCCTCGGCCAGCTACCTTGCAGGCTCTCGCGGCACCCGGCTCATCGCCTCGGGCCGCTGCCTCCGCGCCGGCCGCACGACCATCTTCTACGCCGTGGACGTGACCGACGACCTGGGCGTCGCCATCGCCTCCATGTCGTTCGTCGGCCACCGCTCCCCCATCGGCTGAGCCCCGTCCCCGCCGGGGCACACAAGACATTGCCATTGATACCTTGCGGCTCGGCCAACGCGGAGCGCTGGTCCTGCCAAAATGTGTAAAATCATGGCGTTTTTGCCTCTTTCGGGCCGTGCTCCGCGCGGCCCGAACGCCAGGACATCTGACTAGAGCGGTTTTCAAATTATTGTAGCCATTTGGCGGGCGGCTTCCGGAGGTGAGGCTTCCAGCCGCGCAATTTATTTGGGCGCGACAGGATGTCGCACCTCCGAACCTTGCGGCCACACATTTTCGCAAAATGCTCTATCTCTGGCCAGCATCGCAGCCCCCCCTCTGGCGGTCAGCAGGGAAAGGCGCTATCGGCCTCGGACAGCCCCGGCGGACGAACCAGCAGGACGCGGTCGTTGTCGGCCCCGCCGGGCGGCGCGGACAGCTCCACATGCCAGCACTCCTCCGGCAAAAGCCCGGCGATGCGCTCGGCCCACTCCAGAAGCACGATGCCGGGATAGCCATCGAAATAGTCGTCAAGCCCGAGGGAGAACGCATCCGCCGCTCCCCGCACCCGATAGAGGTCGACATGGGCCAGCGGCAGCCGTCCCCGATACTCGTTGATGAGGGTGAACGTCGGCGAGGAGACCGGCCGCCGGATGTCCAGGGCCCGCGCCACCCCTTGCGCAAAGCAGGTCTTGCCCAGCCCCAGGTCGCCGTGCAGGCAGACGATGGTGCCCGGCCCCCACTGCCCGGCCAGCCGTCCCGCCAGCGCTCGCGTCTCCTCCGGCGAATGGGTGACGTAGGTGACGGGCCCGGCAGCTGGCATGGAAGATGAATTCATGACGCCCGCCAGCGTACCCCACCCCCGGTTCGCCCGCAAGCGCGCACTTCCCCACAGGTTGAAAATCGTCGAAAATCGCTTGACTTTCGGAAAATGGGGACTATGCTCTTGCCCCGTTAATCGATTGCATTTCGATTTCCCCTTTTGGCCGGGCCGTAGCGCAGACTGGTAGCGCGTTTGCTTGGGGTGCAAAAGGTCACGAGTTCAAATCTCGTCGGCCCGACCATCTTTTTTCTAGGTTTTTCCTAGCTTCTACGCGGGTTTTCGGCCCGCGTTTCTTTTTGCCCACTCCTCATAGTTTCCCCAAAATCCCCTGTTTCCCACCCTTCGACTTTGACGAAAACTTTGACGCGGCAAGATTTGAATTTGACGTTTGGTGACATGATTTTTCTTGAATATGAGCGCAAACAACTTTGATGCGACCCCAGAAAACTTTGACGGGGGGGGGGCGCAAAAACACCTACTAGAGCAAATTAAGAAATAATGTAGCCGCATGAGGCCAGCCAAGCGGTGGCATCATCCGGCGAGATGCTCTCCAGGGCGACACGGATGGCTTCATCGAGCGCATCGGAGGTCTGGGCCGCCAGCTTTCGCAGGATGGTCTTGACCTTGCTCCACATCTTCTCGATGGGATTGAGGTCTGGCGAGTAGGGAGGAAGGAACTCGACCCGTGCCCCGGCGGCCTCGATGGCTGCGATCGTGCGCTGCTGCTTGTGGGCGCGGAGGTTGTCGAGGATGACGATGTCGCCCGGGCGGAGCTCGGGGACGAGGAAGCAGACGACGTAGCGGTGGAAGACTTCGCCGTCGGTGGCGGCGTCGATGG
>JAFTAH010000138.1 GCA_017458625.1 Kiritimatiellia bacterium
AAAACTTGTTCAAACGACGGCATGGTGTTTCCCGACGAGGCGCCGGATTGAAGGCGCAGTTTCCTGCGTCGAAATCCGGCAACGACGTGGGGGAACATCAGGGCAAGTTTGGACAAGGAATTTTGAATTCAGGACACTAGGCCCCCCGCATGGACCGTCGCCCCAACTCGAATAATGCGTCCCCGCCGCCACAGACGAACGGGGACGCATGCCCCACTTTCCCTTGGCGTGGACGCGAACGAACCCAACTCGAGAATCATCCCTCGCTTTGCGGCACCCTCCGTCTCCCTCCCGATTCCCCGCTGACCGACGACCTCCTCCGCTCCCGTGCCGCCCTTCCCCGCTCCTGGCGCGTGGTCCGCGAGGCCAATCCCCCCTGACTCGCCGTCGTTGGATTATCGACATCCGGCGTCCGTCGTCCTCGCCCTCCACGTAGCGGGAGGGATACAATGCATTGCGTCCGCCCGGTGTGGCAACGGCGTCCCCGCCGTTTGCCCCGCCCGCCTCCTATCGCCGCAACGGCGAGACGCCGTTGCCACATCAACTGCCGCTTTCCTCTCGCCCAAAAAGCCACTTCGACGATGCCGACGAAATCGACGAAATCGAATGTTGTCGATGGCAGTCGATTCAACTTTTCAACCTTCCCCTCTGTGCTTTCCTGGGGGGGGGACCGCCCCTGCGGGTTCCCGGGGTCCGGCACGCCCTCCCCCCGGACGGACCAAACAGACAGCGGGGGCGCGTCCGCATGCGAGTCGGAAGCCGGGGGAGCGAAAACGTTGGCCCAAGCCGGAAAAAGGGCTGTCCATCGGGGGGCGAGTGTGAGAGAATTGGCAGGTCAACTTCCACCCTCGCCGACACGCCCATGAACACACGTTTTCTCAAGTCTTCCGCATTTGCCGCGTCCCTGGTCTCGCTGTTGGTCGCAGGGACAGCCCTCCTGACCATGGCCCCGACGGTGGCCGGCGCGCTGGCAAGCAGCCGTCCCGCGGACAAGACTTCGCGGACGGCGGCGCGGGCCGGCGGCGGCACGGGCCGGGCCGGGCCGGCGCGCTGGAACAAGCTGGAGAACTGCACGCTGGCGGGCGGCTACATGGACGGCGACAGCTTCCACGTGCTCTCGGGCGGGCGCGACATCGTCATCCGCCTCTACTTCGTGGACACGCCGGAAACCGACGACACGCATCCGGAGCGCAATCACGACCAGGCCGACTACTTCCACATCCCGATCACGCAAGTGATTCCCGTCGGCAAGCAGGGCAAGAAGTTCACGGAGAAGATGCTGCGCGGCGAGAAGTTCACGGTCTGGACCCGCTGGGAGGACGCGATGGGGTCGGGCCAGAAACGCTACTTCGGCATCGTGGAGGTCAACGGCCGCTCCCTCGCCGAGCTCCTGGTGGAGCAGGGTCTGGCGCGCGTCTACGGCGCCTCCTGCGTGCTGCCGGACGGCACCAGCGTGGACCAGGAGTTCAAGCGCCTCCGCCAGAAGGAGAACCGCGCCCGCGCCAAGAAGCTCGGCGGCTGGGGCCGGGACGTCAAGCGCGGCAAGGCCTCCTCCGGCGGCGACGGCATGTTCGCGGCGGGCCTGGAGGACCTGGAGAACGAGGACGGCGAGTTCGTGCCGGCCTGGATGGACGAGGAGCTGGCGGACCTCAAGCCCTACTCCGACAAGTGGCTGAACGTGCCCATCGTGGCCTTCCTGCGCGCGGAGACGTTCATCAACACCGAGCAGTTCGAGGACGCGGAAATCGAGATGCGCAAGCTGCTCAAGCGCTTCCCGGACCATCCGCAGAAGGCGCGCATCGAGTTCTACCTGGCCCTCTCATGCGCCATGCAGGAGCGCTTCCCCGAGGCGATCCGCCGCTTCAAGACCTGGCTCTCGGCGCACCCGAAGGACGACCCGCTGGCCCCGGACGTCCAGTACTGGCTCCCCATCTCGATGTACTACGGCGGCCAGTACGAGGAGGCCCTGCCGCTGTTCCGCGACTACGCCAAGAACAACCCGATGACCCCCTACGCGCCCGAGGCCGAGTACCGCGCCGCCTGCTGCCTCTACGCCCTCGAGGACTACGAGGGCTGCACCCAGGCCACCGAGGCGTGGCTCGCCGCGCATCCCGACCACTACTTCAAGTTCGAGGCCTCCATCATGCTCGGCGACGCCTATGGCACCCTCGCCGACTTCCCCGCCGCCAAGACCGCCTACCGCCGCGCGATGGTCCCCGCCGCCGGCCCGTTCTACTACATCGCCCTCACCCAGGCCTCCCGCCTCCACAAGGCCCTCGCCGAGCCCGAGGAATACCAGGAGATGGCCCGCGAGTACGAGCAGTACATCCGCGACATGCCCAACGACTCCAACATCGTCGACGCCGGCTACAACGCGGGCTGGGCCTTCCGCCAGCTCAAGCACCCCGAGCGCGCCGTCGCCCTCTACTGGCGCATGATCGAGCTTTTCGGCAACACGCCCGCCTGGGAGGGCTTCGACCTCATCCTGGCCGACCTCGCCAAGCTCTACCCCCGCGACGACCCCAACGCCTATTCCCGCGAGCTCAACCAGCGCTACACCAAGGCCCTCGCCGCCGGCCGCACCACCCTCGCCAGCCGCCTCGCCGCCGAGATCGTCAAGCGCGCCACCAACACCGCCGACTTCCAGAAGGGCCTCGCCTCCTTCGCCAGCCACTTCCCCGCCGACGCCCTCGGCCCCGAGACCCTCGTCTGGCTCGGCCGCTCCTGGATCGAGAACGGCATGCCCGACGCCGGCACCGAATACCTCCGGCAGCTCCTCGCCGCCTACCCCGACACCCGGCCCGTCCCCGAGGCCCAGATGCTCCTCTCCCAGCAGGCCCTCGAGCGCCGCCAGTACGACGAGGCCTTCTCCATGGCCGACGCCGTGGTCCAGAACGCCGCCGAGCTCGACATCTACGTCGAGGCCACCTTCTGCCGCGCCGAGGCCCTGCGCGGACTCGGCCACCACGGCGAGGCCATCAGCGACTACAACGAGATCCTCGCCAACCGTTCCGCCCCCCGCCGCCTCAAGCCCGAGGCCCTCCTCGGCATCGCCTCCTGCCTCGAGGCCCAGAACGAGTTCGCCCAGGCCATCGCCTACTACCAGCGCATCTACGTCCTCTACCGCGCCTACAAGCCCCAGGTCCGCCTCGCCTACCTCCGCTCCGGCATCGACTTCGAGCGCCTCGGCAAGACCCAGGACGCCATCAACACCTACCAGGAGTTCCTCGGCGACCACGACCTCGCCGCCGGCTCCGCCGAGTCCGCCACCGCCACCCAGCGCCTCGCCGCCCTCCGCGGCTCCTGAAAACCCGTTTCCATTGCATGGAAAACCCCCGGAAACATGGTTCCATTGTCTGGAAAAACCCCCGAAACATGCTTCCATTGTCTGGAAAAGTCCCCAACCCCCGCCCCGCCATGAAACCGATCCGCCTCCCCGCCTCCGCCGCCGTCCTCGTCCTCGCCGCGCTGCTCGCGCCCGTCGTCGCCGCGCCGCCGGCCGCCGCGCAGCAGCTCGGCCCCTACGAGGTCCAGACGAAGGGCGCCTCCTTCAACGCCAAGTTCATCAAGCGCGAAAAGGACACCGTGTGGCTCCGCCGCATCGCCCCCGACGGCACCATCGGCCCGCAGGTCGGGTACGAGAAGGCCGACATCGAGAACGTCGCCATGCCGCCCCCCGCCTTCTTCTCCAACGTCTACGCCATGGTCGCCTCGCCCACGCCGCCCCCCGCCTCCTCGCTCATCCGCGCCGACAAGGCCATCGACGCCTTCATCGACACCACCCGCCCCTACCGCGACCTGCCCGGCATCATCTGCGACGAGGCCATCTTCCTCAAGGGCCAGCTGCTCGACCTCCAGCGCAAGTACGACGACGCCATCGCCACCTACGAGAGCCTCCGCTCCATGAATCCCCCCTCCCCCTTCGCCACCAACGCCCTCGTCCGCGTCGGCATCGACTACCAGCGCACCACCAACTCCCTCGAGGCCATCTCCTGCCTGTCCGGCGTGCTGCTGCCCGAGGACGACGAGAACCTCCTCAGCGCCCTCCTCTTCGCGCTGGGCGACGCCTTCGCCGACGTCGGCAACTACGACAACGCCCTCCAGTCCTACCTCACGCTCGTCGTCTTCTACCCCTACGTCCGCGACAACGAGCCCCGCGCCCTCGCCAAGGTCCTGCCCTGCTACGCGGCCCTCAAGGAGTGGGAGCCGCTCTACCGCGCCATCCAGGACATCCACGCCACCTACCCCGGCACCCCCGCCGCCGCCGTCGCCGACGCCATCGCCAAGAAGTACGCCAAGGAGCTCGGCGAGGCCGGCCTCCTCGTCGCCGATGGCGAACGCGTCGTGGAAGACGCCGCCGACGGCCCCCTCAAGGGCACCACCGCCGCCACCGAGGCCCCCGAGCACACCCAGCTCCCCGGCGCCTCCGCCAGGCCCGACGCCGACATCTCCCCCATCGCCGACACCGTCACCTACCCCGACGAGCTGTAGCCCCCCCCCGCCGGCTGTCGGCGGTCCACGGCCGGCCCCTCGCGCGTCGCCAGTCGCGCGTCGCCAGTCGCAATGCCTGCCCGCACCCCGGACTTGCGCCCGCAATATGTGTGATTTTACGTCAAAACAAGGCTTTTTTGCGCAAAACGTTTTCCCGGCGATGGAAACGTGTTTCGGCACTGTTTCCATGAAATGGAACCTGGTTTCGGGCCGACGTCGGCGATGGCTCCGGCCCGTTTTCCGCCCCGTACGGCGTTTTTTCCTTTCCCCGTGTCCGTCTTTGGTGTAGAAACCGCGCCCGCCATGACCGCAGACCCATCCATCCAGCGCAACCCCAACCTCCGCAACGTCGCCATCATCGCCCACGTCGACCATGGCAAGACGACCCTCGTGGACGCGATTCTCCGGCAGCTCCGCGTGGCCCAGGGCGAAGCCGCGGCCCAGGACTGCATCCTCGACTCCAACGCCCTCGAGCGCGAGCGCGGCATCACCATCCTCGCCAAGAACGTCTCCGTCCGCTACCAGGGGGTCAAGGTCAACATCATCGACACCCCGGGACACGCCGACTTCGGCGGCCAGGTCGAGCGCGTGCTGAACATGGCCGACGGCGTGCTGCTGCTGGTCGACGCCGCCGAAGGCCCCATGCCCCAGACCCGCTTCGTCCTCGACAAGGCCATCCGGCTCGGCCTCAAGCCCGTGGTGGTGCTCAACAAGATCGACAAGCCCGCCGAACGCCACGACGAGGTGCTCAACGAGATCTTCGACCTCTTCGTGGAACTCGACGCCAGCTCCGAGCAGCTCGACTTCCCCGTCCTCTACGCGGCCGGCCGCGACGGCTGGGCGGTCCTCGACCTCGACAAGGACGAGCGCACGAGCATCTTCCCGCTGCTCGACACCATCCTCGAGACCATCCCCGGCCCGCCCGTCCTCGAGGGTCCGCTCCAGCTCCAGGTCAGCACCATCGACTACTCCGACTACACCGGCCGCATCGGCATCGGCCGCGTCCACCGGGGCACGCTCGAGCTCGACCAGCCCCTCGCCCTCGTCAAGCAGTCCGGCGAGGTCCTCCCCTGCAAGATCCGCGCCATCCACACCTTCGAGGGCCTCGGCCAGCAGGAGGTCGCGCGCGTCGAATGCGGCGACATCTGCGCCGTCCACGGCGTCGAGGGCGTCGACATCGGCGACACCCTGGCCCCCCCTGCCCATCCCGAGCCACTGCCCCCCATCCACCTCGACGCGCCGACCATCTCGATGATCTTCCGCATCAACGACTCGCCCGGCTTCGGCTCCTCCGGCAAGTACCTCACCAGCCGCCACATCCGCGAGCGCCTCCACAAGGCCGTCCAGGGCGACGTCGCCCTCAGCTACGAGGAGCTTGGCGAGTCCTCCTTCAAGGTCAGCGGGCGCGGCGTCCTCCACCTCGCCGTGCTGATCGAGACCATGCGCCGCGAGGGCTACGAGCTCACCATCTCCCGCCCCCGCATCATCGTGCGCACCATCGACGGCGTGAAGTGCGAGCCCGTCGAGACCCTCGTCGTCGACGTCCCCGACGCCCTCACCGGCCCCGTCATCGAGGCCGTCGGCAAGCGCCAGGGCATCATGGCCCGCATGCACGCCGCCAACGGCCGCACCACCATGGAGTTCACCATCTCCACCGCCGACCTCATCGGCCTCCGCACCAAGCTCGTGACCGCCACCGCCGGCGAGGCCATCATCAACCATCGCTTCCTCCGCTACGAGCCCCAGAAGGCTGACATGAGCCAGCGCACCAACGGCGTCCTCATCTCCATGGAGACCGGCCGCGCCGCCACCTACGCCCTCGACGGCCTCCAGGACCGCGGCTACTTCTTCGTCGAGCCCGGCGAATGGGTCTACGAGGGCCAGATCGTCGGTGAGCACTGCAAGGAGACCGACGTCGTCGTCAACGTCCAGCGCGGCAAGAAGCTCACCAACATCCGCGCGGCCGGCGCCGACCGCAAGCTCTTCGTGGCCCCCGCCGTCAAGCTCTCCATCGAGGAGGCCCTCGAGTACATCAACGACGACGAGCTCGTCGAGGTCACCCCCGATGCCATCCGCCTCCGCAAGTACTTCCTCAGCGACCTCGAACGCCGCCGCAACCGCGACCACGACTGGACGCGCGAAGGCTGAGAAGCCAGCAACGCCGGGATTTCCTCGGCAATTCCCGTAGCGGGCGGCCATCGCGCCGCCCCTTTCGCTATTGCCAGAACAGCTTGCTCGACGGCGTGGAGGCGGGCGCGTTGGTGGGGGGCGGCGGCGGCGGCAGCTGCTCGTCGAGGATGGACTGCAGGACCAGCGCGTCGGGATCCTCCGGGACGGCCGAAAGATACTGCCGGAGCGGCTTCGCGGCCCGGCGGTACTGGCGGAGCCGGATGAGCGCGTCGGCCAGCTTGTAGAGCCGCTTGAAGCGATACGGGGCGATGCGCTCGGCGTGCGCGATGGCGTCGTTGGACTCGTCCCACTCGCCCGTCAGGCAGTAGAGGCTCGCCAGCTCCTCCCAGAGCAGCGGATTGTCCGGGGTCTGCTCAATGGCGGTGCGAAGCGCGGCGACGGCCTCGGCCGGCTGGTCGGTGCGGTAGAGGGCCTGGGAGAGCAGGATGGAGGCATCGGAGTTGGACGGATCGCGCCCCAGCGCGTAGCGGAGCCAGGGCTGGGCCGGCTCGGGATGTTCAGCCTCGAGCAGGTAGCTGGCGACGCGGGTGGCGTAGAGCACGTCGAAATAGCCGTCGTGCCCGTCCGGGGCGTGCAGGATAGGCAACACCTCGTCGAAGGGATGCCCCTGGGCGGACAGGATGAAGCAGAGCAGCGCGCGAACGTCGTAGCGGTGGGGCGCCAGGGACAGCGCGGACCGGGCGGCGGTCTCGGCGCGGGCAGCATCGCCGGCGCGCAAGAGGTAGTAGGCCGCACGGGCGGAAAAGGCGAGATCCCCGGGCCGGGCCTCCTGGCGGCGCGCGAAGATGGCATGGGTCTGACGCAGCGAAATGGCGTCGACGCGCGCCTGGGCGGCATCGCGCAGACCTCTCAGATACGCCAGCGTGTTGGTGTGGGTGGTCTGCCGCAGGAACGGCTGCGACACCTGCTGGTGGAGCAGCGTGTCCGCCACGGAGCACTCGCCCCACGGATTCTGGAGCAGGAAGCTCGCCAGCTCGACGGCAGGCGGCAGGGCGGCATCCGGAGCCGGCAGGAGCGGCGCGAAGGCGGACGCGCCCTGGAGCGTCTCCAGCAGCCCCCGGGCCAGCGCGTAGGTGGCAGCGAAGGAGAAATGGACGTGGTCCAGGAAGAGGTCGTGGCCGGGAATCCCGTTGGTGGACAGCGTGGCAAACAGCTGGTCGGCGTCGAAGAGCGGCAGGCCGCGCTCTGCGGCCGCATCCCGGATGACCTGGTTGAGGTGCGAGGTCGCCCGCAACGGCAGGGCGTCTGCATCCGCCGCCCGGCGGAACAGCGCGTCCGCATCCGCCACGCGCCCCAGCGCCAGCGCAACGGTCGCGGCCCGGAAGAGGCCCTCGGCATGGCGCGGATTCAGCACCAGCAGCTCGTCATAACGGGCGGCGGCGGCTTCCAGGTCGTTGGTCTGCGCGGCCTTGATCGCGGCCCGGAAGAGCTCGCGCACCTCCTGCGCCTTGGTCTCGTCCGCCAGATATGCGGTGGCGAACGGCGAGCAGTCGCGCAGGTTCACGGG
The DNA here is from genome assembly GCA_017458625.1 of Kiritimatiellia bacterium. GTDB lineage: Bacteria > Verrucomicrobiota > Kiritimatiellia > CAIQIC01 > Lenti-01 > RGIG3636. The sequence goes on from JAFTAH010000138.1 coordinate 8,189, forward strand.
CATGGTGACGGGCACGACGACCGGGGCGGCCCCGCAGGCCAGATCGAGCGTCGCGGCATAGTTGGCCACGAACGAACGGCGCACGGACTCGCGGCGCGGGTCGTCGAGCTGGAAGCGGTCGCGCAAGGTGAGCGGCTCGGCGGACTTCCAGGCGTCGCGGTCGGCCAGGCGCGGCAAAAAGCGGTTCCGGAGGTCGGCGTAGAGCAGATGGAGGCTGGAGCGAGAAAGCAACGTCCAGATACGCGCAAGCCGAGCCGAGGTGTGCAGCCGTCCGGAAGGGGACGCCGGCCCGAAAGGCCCCGAGATCTCGTTGTTGCCATACATCAGGATCACCGCGTCCGGCTGCAGGCGGAAGAGGTCGCGGGCCGACTCGCGCAACGTGTGGGAATTGCCTTCGGCCAGGCCCAGGGGAATCACCTCGACCTGCGCTTCCGGCGCCCGAACCTGGAGCAGCGCCTCCAGCACACGGGCCAGGCCAAAGGACGGATCGGGCAGCCCCAGCCCCGCGTCATCGGCCAGCAGCACCACCCGGATGGAACCCGGCTGGCGGTGCTCGGCGGCGATGACGGGCAGCGGCGGCGTGGCCGTGCGCGGCGCCGCGAAACGGTAGGCGAAGAACGGATTGTCCACCAGCATCGGCGTGCCATCGGCGGCCGTCGATTCGACAAGATGCCGGGAGGAGTAGTGCGGCGCGACAATCCGCGCCACCAGTTCCGCCACGCCCAGAAGCAACAGGAGGACCAGCAGGACGATTCCGAGACGGCGAAGGAGTCGAAGCAAAGTGGACATAGGCAAACCGTGGGGCTAGGAGACGGGAATTGGGCGGCGGTTCATGGCGTGATTCCCCGGTAGTGAAGCGGAGCGGACTCGCCCTCGGCCTCGGCGGCGGCTTTCGCGGCCTGCTCGGCAGCGGCGGCGTCGAACGAGTTGTCCTCCAGCCACAACGTGGACTGCTTGAAGTCGAGCACGACCGTGTATTCCCGCCAGAGCCGCCAGCCGATGCGCGGCGGAGCTTCCGGAGGCAGGCCCAGCGACTCGTGCGTGACGACCGGCACCTCGTCCAGGACGTAGCCACCCAGGTCCAGCATCGCCGTTCCGCGCTCGGCCGCCCCGGCCAGTTCAGGCACCCCAGCCGGCACCGACAACGCAAAATCGCCGGCCAGGTCAATCCAGCAGTTCTGCATGCTCCCGTCGATCCGGGCAACGACGGACGGCCGCTCCCGCACCATCGTCATCGGCAGATGGAGGACCTCCTGCGACCCCGAACGGTAGGTCTGCGATGTCGCCAGAATCGCCGTCCGCTCCGGAAAGCTGATCCGGATGAACGAAAAGGCCTGCATCAGGGAGGCCCCCATCACGGCGGTGATGCGCTTGCGGGCGCCTTCCATCGCCCGCCGGACGAGCCAGGAACGTTCCGGCGCCGGGGCCGCCTCAGGACGCGCCAACGGCCCCAGCAGACCATACGCAGGCGGCACGTAGTAGACGGGCGACTCGACGTGCAACGTCTCGAACACCACCTTGTTGGCCACCCCCGCATAGCCCGGAATGTCCGAGACCACATGGTCCGGATACTCGCCGATGGGCTCGCCGTCCGGATCCTCCTTGAACGGCCGATAGTCCTGGTCGGGCGCGCTCTCGTAGCGGCACCAGTTCTGCCGCGCGGTCGGATCCAGCAGCAGCCCGTATTCCTCCATGCGGGCCGACTCCGCTCGCACGATAGGCAACGAGGACTTCCCCGGGCCGAAAAACCGGACTAGCGCGCTCTTGCCGTACCAGGGACGGTTCGCGTTCTGGAACACCGGCTTGCCCGTCGTCCCGCGATAGACCGTGATGTTGGCCACGCGGGCGTCGCGGCCGCTCTCGATGAAGGCGTCGACCTCCGCCTGGGGGGCCGGCTCCGGCGCCAGGGGCAGCCGATCGACCCCGAAGCGCAGACAGCCCGCCCCCAGCAGGGGCAACAAGGCCAGCGTCAACGTCGCAGCGCCAATGGCGGAAACAGGTTGTCGCAGAGGAAACAAGCTCATGGTGGTTGCAGTATGCGCCCCCGACGCCCCCGACGCAAACCGAATCCGCCTCCCCCTCCGCCGTTCGACCGTCGACTGTCGGCCGTCGTTCCTCTCCCCTCCCCTCCCTTGCCTCTGGCCGTCCCGTTCCCCCTTTGCCTCCCCCTTCTGCCTCCCCCTTTGTCCTCCGCCCCCCTTCCTCCGCACCCCCCAAAAGCGTGTGATTCTACGTAAAATATTGGCTTTTTTACCCATTTCACCTCTCAGGCCACAGGGCCGTCGCGCCTCGCCTCCCCTCCCCTTTTTCGCCCCCCTCCATCCCCGGATTTCGTGCGCGACAAGCCCCCGCCGCTGCGCTATGATGCTTCCCGTCACGGCGGCATCCCCCGCCACACAGGAAGCGAGGCGCAAGATGAGAATGGATGGCAGACGGCAGAGTTCCCACGTGGACGACAGACGCGGACGTACGGCCAAGGTGGCCGGCGGCCTGGGACTGGGCGGCATCCTGCTCGTCGCCCTCCTCTCCTACCTCGGCGGCGGCAATCCGCTGGAGGCGATCTTCGGCGCCATCTCGCAAAGCGGCGGCATCAACCTCGGCGGCCAGACCACTTCCCAGCAGGCCGAACCCTACCAGCCCACCGCCGAGGAGGAGGAGCTCGCCGTCTTCGCCCGCCAGATCCTCGCCGGCACGGAGGACGTCTGGACCGAGCTCTTCGCCCGGCAGGGCAAGCGCTACACGCCGCCCAAGCTCGTTCTCTTCACCGATGCGGTCCAGAGCGGCTGCGGCGGTGCCACCAAGCAGACCGGGCCCTTCTACTGCTCCGCCGACCAGAACGTCTATCTCGACCTCTCCTTCTTCAGCTCCATGCGCCGCGACCTCGGCGCCGACGGCGACTTCGCCTACGCCTACGTCATCGGTCACGAGATCGGCCACCACGTCCAGCATCTGCTCGGCACCCTCGACCAGGCCCACGCCCGCATGCAGCGCCTCGGCAAGGAGGAGGCCAACCGCATCAGCGTCCGCCTCGAGCTCCAGGCCGACTTCTACGCCGGCGTCTGGGCCCATCACGACAACGCCCGCTTCGGCAGCCTCGAGGACGGCGACATCGAGGAGGCCATCCGCTGCGCCCAGGTCATCGGCGACGACTTCCTCCAGAAGAAGGCCCGCGGCTACGTCCAGCCCGACAGCTTCACCCACGGCACCAGCGCCTCCCGCATGCGCTGGTTCAAGCGCGGACTCGCCAGCGGCAACCTCGCGGACGGCGACACCTTCTCCGTCCCCTTCGACCAGCTCTAGCCGCGCGATGCGCCCGTCCGGCCCCCGCCCCACGTCCTGGCCCCGGACCCTCCGGTCTGCCCTCTGGCCGCCGCCTAGCCGATGAGTTCCCGCGATTCCACGGCCCGTCCGCACGGCTTTGGCACCTTCCAGGGCGTCTTCACGCCGAGCATCCTCACGATCATCGGCGTGGTCATGTACCTGCGCTTCGGGTGGGTGCTGGGCAACCTCGGCCTGGGCGCCACCCTGCTCCTGGTCACCGCCTCCAGCGCCATCACCTTCCTCACCGGCCTGTCCGTCTCCGCGCTTGCCACCAACCGCGAAGTCGGCGGCGGCGGGGCCTACTACATGGTGTCGCGCGCCTTTGGCGCGGAGGTGGGCGCGGCCGTCGGCATCCCCCTCTACCTCTCGCAGGCCATTGCCATCGCCTTCTACGTCGCCGGCTTCACCGAGGCCTTCCTCGGCTCCGTCCCCGCCGCCGCCAACTGGGATCCACGCCTCGTCGGCACCGTGGTGCTGCTCTCCCTGGCCGCCCTCTCGCTCTTCTCCGCCAACCTCGCCCTCAAGGCCCAGTACGTGATCATGGCGGCCATCGTCGCCTCGCTCGTCTCCTTTTTCCTCGGCACCGCCCCCGCCCCGGACGTCCTCGGCAACCCGCTCTCCACCGTCGCCAAGAAGGACTTCTGGACCGTCCTGGCCGTCTTCTTCCCCGCCGTCACTGGCATCCTTTCGGGCGTCGGCATGAGCGGCGACCTGGCCGATCCTGGCCGCGCCATCCCGCGCGGCACGCTCGGCGCCGTCCTGACGGGCTGGGTCATCTACATGGCCGTCCCGATTGCCTTCCAGCACTTCGCCGGCGGCTCGGCGGCGCTCATCGAAGACCCCATGCTCTTCGCCAAGTGCGCCCGCTGGGCCGGGGCCGTCACCGTGGGCGTCTGGGCCGCGTGCCTCTCCAGCGCCCTGGGCTCCCTGCTCGCCGCCCCCCGCGTCGTCCAGGCCGTCGCCCGCGACCGCCTTCTCCCCGAGGCCTTTGGCCGCGGCTACGGCCCCAGCGACGAGCCCCGCCTGGCCACCACCTTCACCCTGCTCCTCGCCACGGCCTGCATCTGGGCGGGCGGCGTCGACCTCCTCGCCCCCGTCCTCACCATGATCAACCTCATCGTCTACGCCCTCCTCAACCTCTCCGCCGGGTTCGAGGAACTGGTCGGAAGCCCCTCCTGGCGCCCGCGTTTCCGCGTCCCCGCCCCCCTCTCCCTGCTCGGCTTCGCCGGCTGCGCCACCGTCATGCTGCTCATCAGCGCCTCCGCCACCATCGTCGCCGTCGCCGTCGTCGCCACCCTCCACTGGATCCTCATGCGCCGCCGCCTCAACGCCCGCTGGGGCGACATCCGGCGTGGCTTCCGCCTCTGGACCGTCCAGCGCAGCCTCCGCGCCCTCGCCGACTCCGCCGACGACGGCCGCAACTGGCAACCCGACCTCCTGGTGCTCGCCGGCACCCCCTCCCGCCGCCCCCGCCTCGTCCGCCTCGCCGGCGCCATCGCCCGCGACCACGGCCTCGTGACCGTCGCCGCCGTCATCCCCGCCGAGAACTGGACCGCCGCCCGGGCCGACTCCATGCGGCAGGCCATCCGCGCCTACCTCGACCGCGAAGGGCTCCACGCCTTTGCCTACGTCCATCCCGGCGGTACCCCGTCCCCCTGGACCGGCATGCGCGAAATGGTCCGCACCTACGGCTTCGGGCCTGTCGCCCCCAACACCATACTCCTCGGCTTCACCTCCGACCCCGCCGCCCAGCCCGAACTCGCCGCCCTCGTCCAGCTCGCCGCCCAGATGCGCCGCAACGTCGTCCTCGTCGCCGGCGCCGGGGCTGGCGATGAAGAAGACAATGTCCCGTCCCCGCCAGCGGCGGCTACGCCAGCCGAACCTGCCACCTCGACCGCCCCGCCGCCCCTCGCGCCTCCGCCTCGCCCCTTCCGCATCGACCTCTGGTGGCGCGGCAAGGGCCCCAACGCCCCCTTCCTCCTTGCCCTCGCCTGGCTGGTCCAACACGCCCGCCGCCACGAAGCCACTTGCCTCCGCCTCTGCCACGTCCTCGAGCCCGGCGAATCCTCCTCCGCCGTCGCCGCCACCCTCCGCGCCTTCCTCGCGCAAATCCGCGTCGACGGCGAAGTCAACCCCGTCGCCCCCGCCGGACGCTCTCCCATGCAGGCCATCCGCGACGAATCCGCCGACGCCTTCCTCGTCATCATGGGCCTCCGCGCCCCGCTCCCCGACGAAGCCCCAGCCGCCTACGGCGCCTACCTCGATGCCTGCCGCGCCTCTGCCACCGGCCTCCCCCTGACCGCCTTCGCCCTTGCCGCCGAGTCCCTCGACTTCCGCGGCATCTTCGCCTAGCCCCCCACGCCCGCCCCCGCTCCTCGCCCCTCCGCCCCTCCGCCCCCCCCTTTTGCCCTCCAAAATGCTGTGATTTTACGTCAAACATTGGGTTTTTGCTCATTTTTCCTGTTCCGCCCCGTTCGGTTCCGGGCTGCGCGGCCCGCCTCCCCTCTCCTGCCCCCCTTCCCGGGGTGTCGGGGCCTCGCCCCGCGAAAAGGTTGGAGCCCCCCCCTGGAGTGTGCTAGGATGACCCCATCAGGGGCAAACCCATGCGCCACAACCATTCCCACACCCCACCCCGCTCCGGCCACCTGGGCCAGCTGGCGGTTCTGCTCGCAGCCACCGTCGCCCTCGCCCTGACGGCCTGCCAGGCCCCGGGACCATCCCGCACGTCCATGCTCCCCCCGCGCGAGCTGTGGACAACGACCACCAACGTCACGACCACGGCCAACGCCTTCTCGCCCACGGCGGCCCCCGTGGAGACCTTCGTCGCCATCGACCTCTCCCGCCCCACGCAGCTCGTCGCGGCCGCCCTCGACTGGGCCCCGGAGAGTGTTCCGTCCGCCTACTCCATTGAAGTCACCGACGATCCCGACACCTCCCCCTGGGTGACGGTGGCAACGGCCTCGCACCCTGTCCCGGGCCTCCAGCTCCTGACTTTTACGCCCACTCTGGCCCAGCACATCCGGGTCCATGTCTCCTCGGCGGCCGTAACGAACCCGCCCCTCCTGCGCCGCTTCCGCCCCATCCCCTACGCCCAGCGCCCGACGGCCGTCTGGACGCTCCCCGACGGCTCGACGCTGCCGCTCCCCGACACCACCCCGCTCTTCGACGAATCCCCGGACACCCCCCTCGTCGCCCCCGCCATCGCTCCGGGGGACACCCTCCAGCTCGACATCGACCTCCACGCGCTCTTCTCCATCGGCGGCGTCCGCCTCGACTGGGCTTCCCCCAAGGCCCGCCCCGCCGCCCTGACGCTCTACCTTTCCCGCGACGGCGCCAACTGGATCGAGGCCGGATCCATCGACCCGGACGCCGCCGATGCCAGCGATGTCGTCATCGTCACCCGCTCGCTTCCCGTACGCCACATCCGGCTCGCAGCCATGGCCCCCTCGCCCTCCTCCGATGACGCCCAGAAGGCCAAGAAGTCCCCCAACGCCTCTCCGCCAGACGCCAAGACGCCCAAGCAGGACGCCACCGCCCCCGCCGCAGACGCTCCCTCGCCTTCCGATGCCCCGCCGCCTTCGGCCCCAGCCGCTTCCCCGGAGAAGAAGAAGGGCGTGGCCACCGCCGTCGCCTCGACCATCGCCGAAGCCACGACGAAGACGGCCTCTGCCACCGTTTCCGTGCTCGAGACGGCCGCCAGCGCCACGGTCTCCGCCGCTGGAGCCACCGTCTCGGCAATCGCCTCGGCCCCGGGGGCCCTCGTGTCGTCGGTCGAGCGCATCGTGGCACCCGCCGTGAAGCCGGTTTTCGCGTTCAGCCTGCTCGGCCTTTCGTTCCGCGATGCCGACGCCGCCAGCCGCCCCTGGTTGCTCTACCAGGCTTCCGCCGCCCATGTTCCGCCCGCGCTCGCCCCGCGCGCCCTGCTCGGCCAGCAGCCCTTCTGGACAGTCGCCCTTTCCCCCGCCACCACCACCGGTCCCCTGCTCTCCACGGAAGGCGCCTTCGCCCCCTCCGCCACGGCCCCCTCGCTCTGGCCCGTCGCCATCGTCGGCACCAACGCCTACACCCCCGCCAACGCCAGGTCCGCCAGCTACTCCATCCCCGCCCCCGGCGTCCCCCTCCCCGCCGCCACCTGGTCTTTCCCCGACGGCCTCTCCCTCGCCCTCCGCATCCTCCCCGTCTCCACTTCCACCCCCACGAATCCGCTCGGTCGTCCGCTGATCCTCGCCTCCTACGAATGGGCCAATGCCTCCTCGAATCCGCTCCCCGTCCGGCTCGCCTGGATTCTCCGGCCCCTCCGCGTGCCCGCCCCGGCGGCCAAGGGCGGCCTGGCCTTCATCGCCCGCCTCCGCAGCAGCCGTCCCGCCGCCGTCTCCACCCCAGACCTCCAGGAGCTCCGCGTCAACGCCGAGCCCCTCTACGCCACGGCCGCCCCCGGTCTGAAGTGCGTCGCCGCCCCCTTCCGCGAGGCCGACATCACCACCTCCCTCCTCGCCCCGCCCGCAATGCCCGACACCGATGCCGCCAACGACCGCTCCGGCCTCGCCTCCGCCGCCTGGGTGCTCGACACCGTCATCCCCCCGCTTGCCAGCAACCGCGTCGTCATCGCCGCCACCCCACCCCTCTTCGACTCCGACCGGCTGCTCCGCCATCTTTCCGCCCCCGCCGCCCCCGCCTCGGCCTCGACCCCGCCGGAGCCTTCCGGGCCGCGCCTCTTCTGGCGGAAAACGGCGGCCCTGCCGCAGCATTCGTCTCTCCCCTCCCCGCTCGCCACCCTGCCCGGACATGACGCCTCCGTCACCGCCACGCCTGCGGACGGCACTCCCGCCGACGCCACCGGCCCCCGCCGCCACGTCCCGCCACGCCCCGCCTGGCCCCCCACCGAGGACGCCGCCGAAGCCCTCTTCGACGCCGCCTACGCCGACGCCACCTTCGCCGCCTACGCCCGCCTCGGCGCCTACGCCCCCGACATCCACCACCCACGCCCCCTCCAAGTCCAGCGCCTCCAGTTCGCCTATCTTCTCCAACTCGATGCCGACACCCGCCTCGTTCCCGACGCCGCCGACCGCATCCGTCTCGACGACGACATCTGGCGCTTCGCCGCCCTCCTCCGCGCCGGACTCGTCCAGCCCGCCGCCGACTGGCTCAAGCTTCTCCTTGCCGCCCAGAACCCGACCAACGGGGCCGTCCCCGCCCTCTACGCAGCCTTCCCCCTCGGCTTCGTCCCCGCCAGCCCCAACACCGCCCCCGGCCTCGCCCTCGGCGACACCGATGCCGCCCCCGACGCCCCCTCCGACACCGATGCCGCCCCCTCCCGCCTCCAGGACGTCCCCGCCGTCCCCGCCCCCGATGCCGAACAGGCCGGCCACAACTCCGCCCACTCCCAGCTCGTCTTCGCCTGCATGGAGTTCTTCCGCTTCACCCACGACACCACCTTCCTCCGCGCCGCCTACCCCTCCATGCGCGCCGCCATGGCCTATCTCCAGGGCCTCCACGAAGCCGTCATTCCCCGCCCCCCCTCCCGCTTGCGCCGCCTCTTCTCCTCCCCCCCCGATCCCACCCCCGCCTTCGGCCTCCTCCCCGCCTCCCCCTCCGACCCCGACCGCCATCCCTACGTCCACGCCTTCTGGGCCCTCCTCGGCTGGAAGGAGCTCCGCGCCGCCGCCACCACCCTCGGCCTCGACGAGGACGCCGCCTGGGCCGACTCCCACTACCAGGCGCTTCGAGGCCTCCTCCAACACTCCTTCGACCTCCTCTTCCAGGACTATCCCCCCGGCCGCCTCCGGCTCCTTCTCGCCTCCCCGGACCCTGGCGCGCCCCCTTCCCCCTACGATGCCGCCCTCCTGGTCTGGCCCGTCTGCGAACCCGACCTCCTGCCCCGCCACGTCCTGCTCTCCACCCTGGCCCTCGGCTACGAGCCCTTCCTCCGCGCCGTTCCTCTCGCCCCCCTCGAACGTCCGGGCGCTGTCACCGCCACGGCGGACGCCGCCACCGCCGCGCCCGCCCCCCTCTCCCGGCCCCCGCGCCTATCCCTCGAAGCCATCCGCCTGCTCCTCCCCCTCTCCCTCTCCGGCCGCGCCGACTACGCCCGCGAGATCCTCTTCACCCTCACCGACGCCCTGACCCCCGCCCCCTGGGGAGCCCTCCCCATGGCCTATCCTCCCGGCCCCTCCCCCATGCCCTACCCCCGCGCCGCCGCCCTCTACGCCCTCGCCGTCCGCCAGATCCTCCTCCACGAAGATCCCGCCACCCAGGTCCTCCACCTCCTCCCCGGCTGTCCCCCCGACTGGCTCCAGCTCGGCGACGGCCTCTCCCTCCCCTCCGCCCCCACCGCCTATGGCCCCGTCTCCCTCGCCGCCTCCATCCGCGGCCGCCACTTCCGCCTGACCTTCTCCGGCTCGGCCTCCCCTCCCGGCGGCTACCGCCTCTGGTGGCCCCGCCAGCTCAAGCCCCTCCGCGTCCGCCTCAACTCCGCCGAGCTCGCCCCCGACGCCTACGACGAGCTCGGCATCTCCCTCCCCCCCTCCTTCTCCGGCTCCCTCGTCGCCACCTACGACGACGACTTCCCCTCCTCCCGCGACTTCTAGCCCCTCCCCGGCCCTCGCCTCCCCTGCCCTCGCCTCCCCTGCCCTCGCCTCCCCAGGGAAGCGCGGGGGGCCTTCCCCCGTCCTTTGCCTCCCCCCTCTCCGCCTCCCCTTCGTCCCCAAATGTCGTGATTCTACGTCAAAATCAGGCCTTTTTTCGCCGTTTTGCTTTCTCGGAGCGCGGGCCGTCGCGCCCCGCCATCCCCCCCGGCCCGTAGCGCGGGGCCGTCGCGCCCCGTCCCCCTTTACCGCATCGGCACCATGAACGTCTTCATCACCGGCAGATGCTGCATGTTCCGAGCCGTGTCGTCCCACCGCACGGGGGGCGGCGGCGGATTCCACAGCCGCGAGTCGAACACCAGCCCATTGGCGAACGACCGCCCCCCCACCACCGTCGGCACCTCCAGCTTCGCCAGCCGTCGGCTCGCCAGCACGAAGTCGTACGGCCGGTTCCGCGGCCCGTTCGTGTTTGGATTCCCCGCCTGGTCCTGCGGCTGCCGCGTATCGTCGAAGTAGTCGCACAACGCCAGCACCGCCGCCGCATCCCGGCTCGTCGTGTTCAGGTCCCCGCACAACACCACATACGCCTCCCGCGGCCAATGCGCCCGGATCAGCCGCACCAGTTCCCGCGCCTGCTTCACCCGCAGCTCCCGCTTGCTGCTCGAAAGATGCACGCTCACCACATGCAACGGCCGCGGCCCCGGCACCATGATCGTCGCCCACGCGAAGTTCCGGTTCTCCACGTACGGATCGTTCCACTGCCCCGCATCCAGGATTGGATACCGGCTGATGATCCCGTTCGGCAACCGATCCGCCCCCTTCTCCCGCGTGAAATGATACCCCGCCCCGAACAGGTCGTACACCAGCGCCGCCGCTCCCCCCTCCTTGTAGTTGAACTCCTGGATGCCGATGATGTCCGGCTTCAGCGCCTTCAGGATCCGCATGCTCGCCGGCCCATACGCCTGCGTCGTGCTGTCCGACAGGTTTGCCGAGCAAATCGTGATGGGCACCTCCGTCACGGCCGCCTGCGCCCGTGCCGCCGCGATTGCCTCCGCCAACGTCCTCGGCCGCGCCTCCGCCACGCCGCCCAGCACGACGACCGCCACCGCCACCGCAATGACCGCCACCCGCCTCGCACTTGCCATGAACCTACCTGTCGTCATCCTGTTACCTATTGCTCTGCAACCCTACCCCTCCCTCCCCTCCCCCTGCAACACTTTTCGCCTCCCCTCTCGTACTGCGGAACCGTCGCGCCCCGCCTCCCCGCCCCCCCATTTCGCCCCTCCCAATTCGCGTGATTTTACGTCAATCATTGGCCTTTTTTGCCACTTTTGCCCTCCCTTCACCCCGCCCTCTCCCGCCCCCCCGCCCTTCCTCCTCGACAACCCCCTCCCCCTGGCGTACAGTCCCGCCCCGGAGTTTGATTCCTATGCCAACCCTCCCCTCCCCCACCACCGATCCCCTCTGGTCCGCGACCCGCCTCCGCGCCCGCCTCTTCGCCGCCATCCGCGACTTCTTCGCCGCCCACGGCGTCCTTGAGGTCGACACCCCCGTCCGCATCCCTGCCAACGCCCCCGAGGCCAACATCGACCCCGTCCCCGCCCCGCCCGGCTGGCTCCGCACCTCCCCCGAGCTCCACATGAAGCGCCTCCTCGCCCACGGCGCCCCCGCCATCTTCCAGCTCGGCCCCTGCTTCCGCGCCGGCGAACGCGGTCCTCGCCACCGCGAGGAGTTCACCCTCCTCGAATGGTACCGCCCCGGCGGCGACGAATTCACCGTCCTCGACGACCTCAAGGCCCTCCTCGAACACCTCGCCCGCGCCTTCTGGCACGGCCGTACCGCCTCCACCTGGCAGGGCCGCCCCATCTCCCTGGCCGCCGCCGACTGGCGTCTCCTCCGCATCCCCGACCTCTTCCGCGACCTCGCCGGCTGGGACGTCCTCGACCACTTCGACCCCGACCGCTTCGACCTCGACCTCGTGGACAAGATTGAGCCCGCACTGCCCCCCTCCTGCCCCGTCGCCCTCCTCGCCTATCCCGCCCCCGTCGCCGCCCTCGCCCGCCGCGACGACGCCGACCCCCGCCTCGCCCGCCGCTGGGAGGCCTACCTCGCCGGCATGGAGCTCGCCAACGCCTTCTGCGAACTCACCGACCCCGCCGAGCAGCGCGCCCGCTTCCTCGCCGAAAACGCCTCCCGCGCCCGCCTCGGCCACCCCACGGCCCCCATCGACGAGGACTTCCTCCGCGACCTCGCCTCCATGCCTCCCGCCGGCGGCATCGCCCTCGGCCTCGAACGCGTCCTCATGCTCCTCGCCGACGCCCCCGACATCGCCGCCGTCGCCCCCTTCCGCTAGCCGCCCCCCCTCCAGGCGAAACGTTTTCCTGGAACGCCCCCATTTTGATTGACGCCAACCGCCCGCTGGCGCAAAGTTTCCCCTTGCACACGTTCCTCTCTTGCAAGCCAACCCCATAGGAGTACGCATGAAACTCATCAAGAAGATCAACAAGAAGGTCCTCGAACGCAGCATCGCCCGCGCCCGCGAGCGCAACATCATCCTCCCCACCTTCGCTCAGCAGAAGGACCCCAAGAAGATCCCCGCCAAGATCCAGGCCAAGCTCAAGAAGATCGGCCTCTGGGACGTCAACCCCCTCAACCTCTTCCGCATCACCTGGCACAACGACCCCAAGACCGGCCTCTTCAACGACGGCAACTTCATCGAGTTCCCCTCCGCCCTCACCGGCACCGGTGCCCGCCTCGTCGGCCTCGTCGGCCGCTACTTCCCCACCGGCGCCCACAAGGTCGGCGCCGCCTACGGCTGCCTCGTCCCCCGCCTCGTCTCCGGCAACTTCGACCCCACCACCCAGAAGGCCGTCTGGCCCTCCACTGGCAACTACTGCCGCGGCGGCGCCTACGATTGCGCCCTCCTCGCCTGCCCCGCCATCGCCATCCTCCCCGAAGGCATGTCCAAGGAGCGCTTCGACTGGCTCCGCGAAATCAAGACCGACGAGATCATCGCCACCCCCGGCACCGAGTCCAACGTCAAGGAAATCTACGACAAATGCTGGGAGCTCCGGCGCGAACGCGGCGACAAGATCGTCATCTTCAACCAGTTCGAGGAGTTCGGCAACTCCATCTGGCACTACAACATGACCGGCGGCATCATCGACGAGATCTACCGCAAGTTCTTCCGCAAGCCCCACTCCCGCCTCTCCGCCTACATCAGCGCCACCGGCAGCGCCGGCACCATCGCCGCCGGCGACTTCCTCCGCAAGCACTACCCCGACATCCGCGTCGTCGCCTGCGAAGCCGCCCAGTGCCCCACCCTCTACCAGTGCGGCTTCGGCGCCCACCGCATCGAGGGCATCGGCGACAAGCACATCCCCTGGGTCCACAACGTCCGCAACACCGACGCCGTCTCCGCCATCGACGACGAGCAGGTCATGCAGCTCATCCGCCTCTTCAACGAGGACGCCGGCAAGACCTACCTCGCCAAGCTCGGCCTCAAGACCGCCCAGATCGACGCCCTCAAGGCCGTCGGCATCTCCGGCATGTGCAACCTCGTCAGCGCCATCAAGACCGCCAAGTACTACGACATGGACGGCCGCGATGTCATCTTCTTCCCCCTCACCGACTCCATGGACCTCTACGCCAGCCGCCTCGCCGAAATGCAGGCTGCCGAAGGCAAGTTCACCGCCGAGTCCGCCGCCCGCGTCTACGGACAGTGGCTCGCCGGCTGCACCCCCGACACCTTCCGCGAGCTCAACTACTTCGACCGCAAGCAGCTCCACCAGTTCAAGTACTTCACCTGGGTCGAGCAGCAGGGCAAGACCTCCGACGAGCTCCGCGAGCTCTGGGATCCCGAGTTCTGGGACGAGCTCTTCGACGAGGCCCAGGTCAAGCAGTGGGACAAGCTTATCGACCAGTTCAACGCCGCCACCGGCCTCCTCAAGAAGCTCTAGGCCATACCCCATACCCCACCGGCCCCTGCCCGCCCCCCGGCGCCAGGGGCCGTTTCCTTTGCCCCCTGCCCTGGCCTTGGCCCGTCTTTTCTCTGGCCGCGGGACCGTCGTGCTCCGCGCTCACCCCCCATCGCCCCCGGCTTCCGAACGAACAGCTTCTTTGGACTTGGCAAGCCTTTTTGACATGCTATGCTCAAAGCCATGTCCAAGTATGACCAAATCCTCTTGCTGGCTTTATCGTTTTTCGGCTTGCTGAAAACAGATGCCGCTGCAATTCCGCAGAGAGACGAGGGGGTCGCGCCCGAATTTCGGAACCAGCCCGCCTCCCACGTGACCAGCAAAACCTTTGGCCCGACGCGTTCCACCAGTGTTTTCAAGGGAGCGTTTCAAGTCGACTTGGTCATCATCTCGTTCGCGGACTGCAAAGTGCCCGAACCGGAAACCGTCAGAAACGCCCTGAATGTCATCCGGGGCTCGACCGTGTCCGATTATTACAAGGAATATTCGCAGGGCATCACCTGGCCCGTCCTTGCGGCCTACCCTGCGGTCTATGTGGACAAACAACCACTCGGATACTACTGCCGCCACGCCCCGGCGGCCAACATGGTTGGCTGGACGTCCATCGACGACGGGGTTGCAAGAGCCGCCATGCTGCGCAAAAACGCCCTTCAGTTTGTCCGCAGGCTTTCCGGAAGGTTCACGCCGGGGAAAGTGACATGCTTTGTCTACTGCCGGGAACTGGGCCGGGGCTCCCCGGCGATGGAGAAATGCTTGCGGCCATTCTATCCCAAACCCACGGAAAAACAACTGCTTGCCGGAGCAGTTGACCCTCTCACGACCTATAATCCGGAAATTCCATGGGCTGATCCCTTGTGGCCCAACTCCCGCCCACAGGTTTTCTACCCGGCGGATGGAAGCACAATCGTCCATGAACTTGGCCATGTGCTGGGGGCTCCTGACTTCTATCACGCCACGGAAAAATATGATGGGCTGCCCGGCACGCCCACCCTGCCATGGGCCTGGGGACCGACCGGCCCTGCATACTGCCGCACTATCTACCAGGCCTTCGCGCCTCCGGCCGCCTATCCATTCCTCGACAAGCCCGGAACCTACATGCTCGGGCCCCGATCCGGGGCATTCCCGTTTTCTTTCGCCAGCAGGGCAGAGGAGGAAGCCGCTCTGCCCTTGGGCTTCTTCATCCCTTCGGCCCATCCCAATTATCTCTTCTGCGTCGAGTTCGTCTACGACGAGAAGCCGCCCATTGGCACGCCGGGCTATTATGGCCTGCTCATCCATCTCATCAATGTCACCATGGACTCGCCCACCCTGGGACCGCCAGACAAATGCTACACCTACCGTCCGGACGACCCGTTCTTCCGCGCGCTGAAGGCCGACTGGCCGCCCGCCCTGCTCCACGATGGCGATGTGTTCGACGACTCCTCCAATCCTCGCGCCATCCTGCCCAACCAGTTGCCCGCCGGCATCGCCATCCGCAATATCGAATTGGGCTATGGAATGGCCTCGTTCTCTCTCGAGTTCCAGCCCAACACGCTGTCCTCTTTCCAGCTCCACCAGTCGCTCCTGCCGATCATCAAGCTGACGGGCATCGACGAAATTGGAGCAACCTCCTTCCGCGCCCATGCCGATGTCATCTACCGGGGGGAACCGCTCCTGACCGAATATGGTTTCTGCTACGGTCCCACGCCACATCCAACCGTGACCAGCGGACGATTCCCCCTCTACCATCGCGACCGGTACGATGCGCGGATCATCGATTGCAAGCCCGGCGCAACCCTCCATGTGCGAGCCTACGCACAATCCGAACGCGGCATCGCCTATTCTGCGGAAGAACAGACCGTCACTCTGCCCACGCCCGAAAAAGTCACGACGGTTCCACCGCTGCTAACCGATCACCTGCTGGGAAACGCTTTCATCACTCGATGGCATTACTCACGTGGCGACCAGGCGAGGGACACGGCTTCCGCCCAAGTGACCCTCATGTCATTGGCCGCCTACTATCATGTTGTGCCCGGCGGATCCCAGGCGGTGAAGGGACCATTCACCCGCCTGAACCTCTGGCGCATGCATACATCCCCATCGTTGTCGCGGCCAGATTTCCGCATGGTGGAGGAAGAGGCGATGCGCACCGGGATGCGCTCCGTCGCGGTGGCGGCAGGCCTGTGCAACCATCGGTTCGGCGACTTCAAGACATGGGCAAGAACGTGCGCCTCTCGCTTGAAAATCCCGTCGCCGGGCACCAACATCATTCGCGTGAGCCCGCAGGACATTGAGACCCACGCCCCACGCATCAAGGAATGGCTCCGTCATGCCCAGCCGGTCCTGCTGGTCCGCGAAAGCAAGCAGACCGTCTGGGAAACCACCCACATCACCTGGCCCCTCGACATCGCCATCCTCGATGGCTTCAATGCCAACGGACAATTCCATGTCGCCTTCCCCCTTGGCTCTGACCGTGGCAACCAGCATCGCAAGTCCGGCTACTACAGCCTGCCCGACCTCTTGCTTGACACCACGGATTCCTGCCTCATGTTCTACCGTCCCCGGTAACCCCTGAAGCTCGCCCCCTCCCCTCCCTCTCCCTCCCTCTCCCCCCGCTTTTCGCCCCTCAAATTGTAGTGATTTCACGTCAAAACATTGGTTTTTTGCCTGTTTTCCCTTTCCCACGCCCTTGCCTCCCGGGGGTGCGCCCCCCCCGTTCTTCGCCCTCCGCCCCCCTCGCCCCCTCTTCGCCGTCCCCCTTTGTCCCCCCTCGCCCCCATCGTCCCCATTGTCCCCGCCGTCCTCTCCCCGCCCCTTCGTCCTCCTCCTCTCCACCTGTCCCAGTGGTCACAGCCCCCCCATGCGCCTTTCCCCGTCCCCCAATTATCGTGATTTCACGTGAAAACAATCCCATTATTCCTTTTTTCTTGCCTTCCCCGTCTCTCTATGTAATCATCCGTTCATCATCAACGAAAGGATGCCTCCCATGCCCCGCAACCGCCACCCCTTCGCCCGCTCCCGCGGCCCCAACCGCCACTCCCCCGGCTTCTACCACCGCCGCGAGGCACTCGCCCGCGCCGAGGCCGAATACGTCTGCAAGACCTTCCACTTCGGACTTGGCGGCGACCTCGCGACCGCATTCGCGGAACTCGTCGTCGGCGGCGCCTGGATGCTGGTGGGCAGCATCTTCCTGCTGGGCATGAATGCCATCAAGGCGCAGACGTCCAGACACCGCCGGGCCGCCATGGAGCGCCAGATGGCCCAGGCCAACCTCCCCACCCCCGCCGCACTCGAGGCCCGCTGGCACCGCACCAGGCGCAAGTCGCTCCAGGAGG
This sequence comes from Kiritimatiellia bacterium, assembly GCA_017458625.1. GTDB lineage: Bacteria > Verrucomicrobiota > Kiritimatiellia > CAIQIC01 > Lenti-01 > RGIG3636. Next base: position 25,385 of record JAFTAH010000138.1, read on the forward strand.
CCTTGCGCCTCGGTGCCATGCTCATGCAGATTGCCGACACCACCTCCAACACGATTCAGCTGGACAAGAACGGCAAGCTGGCCGGGCGTGGCGCCGGACTGAAAGGCTGGCTACAGGCCTATTGCCCCAGCATCCCCTATCCGACCGCCATGCGGTACAAACGGATGGCTGAACGTTTGCTGATGCTCCTCTCCATCGAGGGCAAAGGGGCAGGTGTCGCGATGGATTGGGTTCTGCCAAAAGCCAGTCAGCCCTCCCCTCGAACCCAGATCCCAGGCAAGGCGGGCCGGGAGATTGCCCAGATCCAGGCCTGCGTGGGCAAGCTCCTCGAATTTCACCCCAGCCAGCGGAGCCTGCTCGCCCTGCTGAAGCGGGCGCTGGTCCGGGCAGGAAAACTCGCGTAGGGAAAAGTGAATTATATGAATTATCGTGTGTTTTCACATAGAATCATAGCTTTTGGAGGCTCCGGGGAACCGCATGTCCGCGCGCCATACAGGACACGGTGCGAGGCCTTTTGACTTCACCTCGGCCACCGCGAATTGGGCATTGCACCGCCTGCCAGGGAAACGCTAGAATAGCGAGGTGGCCAAGGTTTTGGCTACAGCGAAAGGACAGACGAGATGCAAATCCAGGTTGCGGACCAGCGGGCACAGGACATCATCGAACGATTTCTGGAGATTGCGGCCATTCCGCGCGCCTCCGGCCACGAAGGTGCCCTCGCGCAATACCTCCTGGACTGGGCGGCCGCGCGACATCTCCGGTCCGAGCAGGACAAGGCAGGAAACGTCCGCATCGACCTGCCCGCGACCGCCGGCCGTGCCGCCGAGGGGGCCATCCTCCTCCAGGCGCACATGGACATGGTGGCGGCCCCGGATCCCGACGGCGTGCCAGCACCCGTCCTCGCCCCCGATGGCAAGACCCTCCGCGCCCGCCACTCGACGCTAGGCGCGGACGACGGCATCGGCATCGCCATCATCCTCTCCATCCTGGACAGCCCCCCCGCCAGCCATCCCGCCCTCCGCGCCCTGTTCACCGTCGAGGAGGAGACCACGATGGCCGGCGCCGAAGCCCTGTCCCCGGACTGGCTGGCAGACGCGCAAGGCCTCCTGAACATCGACTGGGAGGAAGCCGGCGTCGCCTGCGTGGCCTCGGCCGGCTGCAAGCTCCTGACCCTCAGCCGCATGTTCGAGAGTTGGACGCCCGTCTCAGCCGCCCACGCCTACTCCGTCGCACTGCGCGATTTCCCCGGCGGCCATTCGGGGCTGGACATCGGCCGCGGCATCCCGAATCCGGTGCTGGTGCTGGCCCGCGCCATGTCGCTAGGCCTGGAGGTGCTCGCCCCCCGGCTTCACGCCTTTGTCGGCGGATCCGCGCACAACGCCATCCCCCAGAACGCCATCGCGACCTTCACCTCCGACCATCCCGAGACGCCCCGCTACCTGACCGTCCTCCGCGCGGCCCTGCTGGCGAGCGCCCCGCCGCAGGCCTCCATCCCGGTCGGCCCCCTTGGCACTGCGGCGCGAGCCAGCGTGCTCTGCCTTTCTGCGGCCGACTCGGCACTTTTCCTACAGTTCCTGGGCCAATGTCCTGCCGGGGTGCTCAAGGCCAACGCCGACGGCTCGCCCGCCATCTCTGCCAACGTCGGCATCGCCTCCCTGATGAACGCCGTCCCCGACGCCCCCGCCCAAGTCGTCGTCAACATCCGGGCCCACGAGACCGCCGAACTCGACGAATGGTGTGCCGTCTACCGCCGCCTCGGCGCGGAATACGGCTTCGACTGCTCTGCCCCGCAGGGTGCCCCGCCCTGGAACCAGAAGCCCTCCGCCTGGGTCGACCGCGTCCTCGCCCTGGGCGGCGCGGGCTGGCGGGCCGTCAAGGCGCATGTCGGCCTCGAATGTTCCGCCTTCGCCCAAAAGGCCCCCGACCTGCCGCTGGTCTCCATCGGCCCCACCGTCCTCCACCCCCACTCCCTCGCCGAAACCTTGGACACCGACACCGTCGCCGACATCGCCATCCTCATCCGCACCGTCATCGCAGACACCTAGCGAAAGGACTTTTTGGCTTCCTTTTGGTCCCGCGCCCGCATAGGCTTCCCCCGTTTTCGCATTCTCCCATGGCTGTTCCCGCTTCCCACTCCATCTCTCCCGCTCCCGCCGCCGCGACGCCGCCCATGCCGCCGCTGCTCGCGGACCTCCCCCCCTACCTCACCCTTCGCCGCGGCGCCCTCGCCAACGCCGCCGCCCACCTCGACCTCCATCGCCGCGTCCTGGTCGTCACCGATGCCGGCGTGCCCCCCGCCTATGCCCAGGCCCTCGCCGAGGCCGCCGCCCAGTCCTCGCCCGCCGCCCCTCCCCCCATCCCCCTGACCCTCCCGTCTGGCGAAGCCACCAAATGCCCCGCCCTCCTCGCCGCCGTCCACCGCGCCCTCCTCAAGCGCGACTTCACCCGCCGCGACTGCGTCATCGCCGTCGGCGGCGGCGTCATCGGCGACCTCGCGGGCTTCGCGGCCGCCACCTACATGCGCGGCATCGACTTCTACAACGTCCCCACCACCCTTCTCGCCCAGCTCGACTCCTCCATCGGCGGCAAGACGGCCATCGACTTCGAGGGCGTCAAGAACGTCATCGGGGCCTTCCACCCGCCCCGTCACGTCCTCATCGACCCCGATGTCCTCGACACCCTGCCCCCGCGCCAGCTCCGCGCCGGGCTCGCCGAGGCCATCAAGATGGCGGCCACCTCCGACCCCGCCCTCTTCGCCCTCCTCGAGCGCTCCACCGATCTCCGTGCCGACCTCCCCGAGATCATCCGCCGCGCCCTCCTCGTCAAGGCGACCGTCGTCGCCGCCGACCCCTACGAGGCCAACCTCCGCCGCGTCCTGAACTTCGGCCACACCCTGGGCCATGCCATCGAGGCCGCCGCCCGGGGCGACCTCCTCCACGGCGAATGCGTCGCCATCGGCATGCTCCCCTTCGCCGGCCCCGCACTCCGCCCACGCCTCGCCGCGCTCCTCCGGAAATACGGTCTCCCGACCACCTCTCCTCTCCCCCCCGACGTCCTCCGCCCATTCCTCCTCCACGACAAGAAGGCGACCGCCTCCGCCATCACCGCCGTCTTCGCCGACGAGGTGGGCGCCTTCCGCTTCCAGTCTCTTCCGCCCGACGAAATCCTCGCCCTCCTGCCCCCCTAAGCCTGCCTCGCCCGACCGCCCCATGAAAAACACTTTCGGCACCGCCCTCACCCTCACCCTCTACGGCGAATCCCACGGTCCCGCCGTCGGCGCCGTCCTCGACGGCCTCCCCCCTGGTCTTCCCGTCGACGAGGCCTCCATCGCGCGCCGCCTCGCCCGCCGCCGTCCCTCCGGCCCCGATGCCACGGCCCGCCGCGAGCCCGACCCCTTCCAGCTCCTCTCCGGCGTCTTCCGCGGCCACACCACCGGCACCCCCCTCTGCATCAACATCCCCAACACCGACACCCGCTCCGCCGACTACCTCCCCGACCGCCCCCGCCCCTCCCACGCCGACTACGCCGCCCACGTCAAGTACTGCGGCCACCAGGACTACCGCGGCGGCGGCCATTTCTCCGGCCGCCTCACCGCCCCCATCGTCGCCGCCGGTGCCATCCTCCTCGACGCCCTCGCCGCCCGCGGCGTCCGCATCGGCACCCACATCCTCCGCTGCGGCGGTGTCCCCGACCGTCCCTTCGCCGCCCCCCCCCGCGACCTCGCCAACGACCTCGATGCCCTCGACGCCGCCCCCTTCCCCGCCCTTTCCCCCGACGCCCCCGCCCAGATGACCGCCGCCATCCTCGCCGCCAAGGCCGACCGCGACTCCGTCGGCGGCGTCACCCAGACCGCCATCCTCGGACTCCCCCCCGGACTCGGCGAACCCTGGTTCGACTCCCTCGAATCCCTCCTCGCCCACGCCCTATTCTCCCTCGGCGGCATCAAAGGCATCGAATTCGGCGACGGATTCGCCCTCGCCGACCTCCGCGGCAGCCAGGCCAACGACCCCCTCTGCACCGACGGCCGCGCCGTCGTCACCACCACCAACCACGCCGGCGGCATCAACGGCGGACTCTCCAACGGCATGCCCATACTCTTCCAATGCGCCGTCAAGCCCACCGCCACCATCCCCCGCCCCCAGCCCACCATCGACCTCCGCACCCTCCAGAACGCCACCATCGCCGCCGCCGGACGCCACGACCCCGCCATCGTCCGCCGCCTCCCCCCCTGCATCGACGCCCTGACCGCCCTCGTCATCGCCGACCTCCTCTTCCAGCGCCCGCCCTCCCCCACCCTCCCCTAACGCCCCTCGGCCTCCCGAAATTCCAACCTCCCGCCTCCCCCGTTCACACCCGATTGTCTCCGCCAAATATCGTGATTTCACGTCAAAACCCACGTAATCTCACGTGATTATCTCTTGTCGCGGCGAGGAGGGGGCGCATCTCGCGCCCCGGCCTACGAAGTGAACCCCCTTTCCGCCACAACCCGTCCGACGGAAACAGCCACGGCTTTATCGAAACCAGCGCTCAAACTTCGCGGTCGAAGTCGAGGTCGCCCTGCCGGGGGTCCTGGCCAACGTCGCAGTACTTGCAGTCGAGGCACGGGGCCTGGCCGCGCAGGGAGCGGAGCTTGTTCTTCAGCGCCCAGCTGGCGGGATGCCTCACGTACTTGTGCATGACGGGGCTGGCGGTGCCCACCATCCAGCAGTTCTTGGGGCATTTGCTCACCATCTGGCGCACGCGCCGGGCCTGGTCGCTCCGCCAGATCGTCATGAAGTCGGCGTCGTGGATGTTGCCCATGCTCCAGTTCTTCGGGGTGTCGCAGGCAGTGGCCTCGTCCTGCGGCTGGCCGTTCTGGCGCAGTTCGATGCCGTTGCAGGGCATCACCTCGCCCCAGGGATCGATGAAGAAGTTGGCCATGCCGGCCTCGCAGGGGAGCATCCGGCGGCGGCCGCGGATATAGTTGATGAGCCCCATGTTGAACCAGGCGCGGAACCAGCTCTTCGGGTGGCGTTCGGCGAGCTGCCAGCGGACGAGCTGTTCGAAGTCGGCGCAGACGACGTCGGTGTTGGTGATGACGTTGTCCGACTTGTGGAAGTAGTAGGAATTGTGGAAGGCGGCAGTGGCAAATTCCATGCCGAGTTCGCGGGAGAGGCGGTACAGGGCGAGCATGTCGCCGCTGTTGTGGTTGGAGACGGTGCAGCCGAAGCCGATGTCCTTGAGGCCCATGGCGCGCAGGGCGAGGAGGGTGCGGAGGCCCTTGTCGAAGCCGCCGGGACGGCCCCGGAGCTCGTCGTTCTTCTGGCTGAGGCCCTCGATGCTGATGCGGATGCCGATGGTGGGAAACCGCCTGGCGAGGGCGAGGACGCGATCCTCGAACCAGCCGCTGGTGGAGATGACGATGCGGGGGGCATGGCGGTAGCATTCCTCGACGATTTCGGGCAGGTCTTCGCGGACGAACGGCTCGCCGCCGGTCAGGTTGATGAAGCGGAGGGGCGGCAACGACTTGAAGTCGGCGGCGACGACCTCCTCCTCCTTGCGGGTGGGATACTTCCAGATGTTGCACATCTGGCAGCGCATCGGGCAGCGGTAGGTGAGGATGAGGCTGGCGTCAGTGGGAGCGGGAACGGAGGTCGTCATGGTACAGGCCTTTGAGGTTCAAGCGAATGGTAGACGGCGGCGGTCTGGCGGGCGATCTCGTCCCAGTCGTATTTCCGCATGTCGTAGGCGACGCGGGCGGGGGCATCGACGGCGAGGAGGGCCTTGAGGCGGGCGGCGAGGGCGGGAATGTCGCCGGTGGGGAAATAGCATTCGGCGGGAAGGGCGACTTCGAGGTTGGGGGCGATGTCGGAGACGGCCACCGGCAGGCCGTAGGCCATGGCCTCGAGCAGCGCGATGGGGAGGCCCTCGTGCGACGATGCCAGCACGTAGCCCCTGGCCCCGGTCAGCAGGGCCTGCAGCGGCGGGCCGTTGAGGAAGCCCGGCAGGACGATGCCCTCTTCGCGGGCACGGGCCTTGAGCTGCGTGGCATAGGCGTCCTGGAAGTCGGCATCGCCGGCCAGCACCAGCTTGATGCGGCCCTCGCGGACGGCGGGCACCTCGCCGCGAAGCCGGGCAAAGGCCTCCACGACGTGGTGCAGGTTCTTTTCCGGGACGAATCGGCAGGCCGAGAGGAGGTAGCCGCCCTTTTGGATGCCGAGGCGCGCGAACAATGCCGGGTCGTCGGTGGGGCAGGGCTTGGGAGCGCCGTTGGGGATGAGGGCGACATCGGTCCGGCCATGGCGTTTGGCCACATGCGTGCGGATCATCTCGGAGATGACGATGACGCGGTCGGCCCAGCGGCAGCCGCAGCGCTCGCCCCAGCGAAGGGCCCAGCGCGCGGGACGGCTCCACTTGGCGCGATCGTAGTCGAAGCCATGGTGCGTAAAGACCACCTTCAGGCCCAGCCATTTCGCCAGGGGGACGGCCAGCGCTGGACCGATGGCATGGATGTGCACCACGTCCGCTCCGCGCCGCCTGGCCTCTCGCACCGCGCGAAAGGTGTGCAGGAACGCCTCCAGCCACTTCTGGTGCGGCGACGGCAGGTCCAGCAGCTTCACACCCTCCCATTCGCCGTGCGGGGCGTTTGCGGGCACATAGCCGGTCCGCCGCACCACGGTGAGATCGAGGCCCATCGCCGCCAGCCGGGGCATGAGCGCCTCGCAATGCGCCTCCACGCCGCCCATGATGTGCGGGATGCCCCGGGTGCCCGTCACGAACACCTTCATGCCCGCCGCCCTCCGCGCCGCCGCGCCCCGACGCCATCTGCCATTGCTCTCTTCATCGTTTGCCAGTATAGCGGCCGCCCCTGCCCCCGCAAAGCGCGAACTTCGCCGCCTTTTTGATTTCCCTTCCGTCGCCGGCGCGCTAGACTGGGGGCCGTAACCCACTCTAGCCGAAAGAACCCGGAGTCATCCATGCGCAGAACCGAATCCCGTGCCGCCTTCACGCTTGTGGAGCTGCTGGCCGTCGTCGCCATCATCGCCATCCTGGCCGCCCTTGTCCTCGGGCTGGCGGGAGTTGCCCAGCGCAATTCCGCCCGCAAGCGCGCCGAATCCCAGATTGCCCAGCTCCAGGCGTTCGTCGAGGAATACCAGACCAAGTACGGCAAGATCCCCGGCGACCCCAGCAAGAACGAGGCCGAAAACCTCAAGGCGCTCTCCAACGCCCTCGTCAACGCCAAGCATGCCCTGACGAACCTCCTCGACCCGTGGGACGACCCCTATCACTACAAGGCGGCCTCGAAATTCACGTGCTACATCTGGTCCACCGCCGGCAACGCCGACGAGACCAACCGCACCGCCTGGATCGGCACGCCCATGCCCAAAGACTAGTCCCGCCGCGCCCGGAAACATGTTTCCATTCCATGGAAAAACCCCGGAAACACGTTTCCATTCCATGGAAAAAGTGCCGAAACATAGTTCCATTGCCTGGACAACCCCATGAAGCCTACCACGCTTGAAACGCTGGCGTCCTGGTGCGGCGCCGCCTACAGTCCGCCGCGCGACGGGTCGCCGGCCCCCGCCGCCATCACCTCGCTGGCCATCGACTCCCGCAAGCTCGCGCCCGGCACCCTCTTCTTCGCCCTGCCCGGCGAGCGCGCGGATGGCCACGACTTCCTCGGGGCCGTCGCCCCGGCGGGCGCGGCGGCCGTCGTGCGCGCCGACTACCCGGAGGACAAGCTGCCGCCCGCCGCCGCGCTGCTGCGCCATCCCGACCCGGCGGCCGCCCTGCTGGCCATCGCCGCCGCCTACCGCCGCGAGTTCGCGGGGCGGGCGACCATCGTCGCCATCGCGGGCTCCGTGGGCAAGACGACGACCAAGGAGCTGGTCGCTGACGCCCTGTCCACCGTGGGACCGACCGTCCGCACCGTGGCCAATCTCAACAACCAGCTCGGCATGCCGCTGTCCCTCGCCACGTTGGGAGAGGACACCCGTTTCGGCGTGTTCGAGGTAGGCATCTCCCATCCCGGAGAAATGCCGCCGCTGGCGGACGTGTTGCGTCCGGATGCCGTGGTCTTCACCACCATCGGCCCGGTCCATCTCGAATACTTCCCGTCCGTCGAGGCCATCGCCGAGGAGAAGGCGCAGCTGCTGGACGCGCTGACCCCGGGCGGGCTGGCGGTCCTGGACGCCTCGTCGCCCTATTTTCCGATCCTCCGCCGCCATGCGGAAGCGCGCCAGGCCCGCCTCGTCACCACGGCCCCCGAGTCCGCCGGCATTGCCGCCGACTACGTGTCGCGGCCCGACCCCGACGCCCCCGGCCAACGCGCCATCGTCGTCGAGACGGCCACGGGCGAGTCCGCCTCCCTGGCGCTGCCGCCGCCGGGGGGCCACATGGTCGCGAACCTGGTGCCCGCCGTCGCGCTGGCCCGCACGCTAGGGGCAACCTGGGACGAACTCCGCACGGCCTTCGAGACGCCCTCCGCCGCCCCGATGCGCTGGGCCCGCTCGGTACTTCCCGTCACTGGCATCCACCTGGTCAACGACGCCTACAACGCCAACCCCATCTCCATGCGCGCCTCCATCGAGTCCTTCCTGGCGATGCCGCCGCCGGCTCCCGCGAGCCGCCGCCACCTGGCCGTCGGGCCGATGCTCGAGCTCGGCAGCATCGCGCAGGAGGCCCATCAGGCGCTGGGGCGGCAGCTCGCGGCCATTCCGGCCGCCGCTGGCGTCGGTGCCATCGTCGTCCTCGACACCTACCCTCCGGCCTCGCCGCTGGCCCATGCCATCGCCGACGCCTACGCCGCCGCCCATGGCACGGCCCCGTTGCTCCTGGCCGCCGACTACCCGCCTGCCGCCGACTTCCTCCGCGCCCATGCCGCCCCCGCCGACCTGCTCCTGCTCAAGGCGTCCCGCGGCCTCCACCTCGAACGTCTGATTCCGCTGCTCTAGCGCGGCACGCCCCCCGGGAGGAAGACCCATGCCTTCCCCCGCCGCAAGTCGCCCGCCGCAAATCGCCCGCCGCAAGTCGCCCGTCGCAAGTCGCCCGCCGCTTGTCGCCACTCGCCTGTCGCCACTCGCCATGGGAGGCGTTCGCGTCCCCGGAATCACTGTGATTTTACGTAAAACATTGGCCTTTTTCGCATTTTCCTGCCGGGAAGAAGCGGCAGGCATGGGGATGGACGGGGCGGGGGGCGGATTGACTTTGCGGGCGGGATGGACTATAAGGGGTGGCGACGCAAGTAGCGTCAATGGAGGAAAGGCAAGCATGAAACAGTTTTCGATCCTTTTGGTCACCCTGGCCCTGGTGGCGAGCGGATGCGTGATGCAGGAGTCGCTCTCGGGGGACGCCTATTCGCGGAGTGGAGCGCGGTCCGGGAACATGGTGCGCATGGGCACCATCGTCTCCATCGAGGAGGTGCTGATCGAGGGCGATGGCGGTGCCGCCGGCGGCATTGGCGGCGCGGTCGTGGGGGGAGCTGCCGGGAGCATGTTCGGCGGGGGCCGGGCCTCGATTCTGACGACGGCGGTGGGAGCCGTCGGCGGCGCGGTGGCAGGCTCGGCCATCGAGCACAAGATCACGCAGAAGAAGGGCCTCGAAATCACGGTGAAGTACGCGGGCAGCGACGAATGCGAGGCCATCGTGCAGGAGCCGGGCAAGGATCAGTTCATGGTGGGCCAGGCCATCCGCGTCCTCACCGACAAGAGCTCCGGCGTGAAGCGCGTCCGCCCGGTTCCGCAGCAGTCCCTCACCGTGGTCGAGGAAACCGTCGTATCCGAATAGCGCGTTTGCGCCGGGGGGCTGGCGGCGTCAGGCGGGGCTGCCGTCCTGCGCCTTGAAGCAGATGCGGGCGATGAGTTCCTGGAAGGATTCCGCGCCGCTGAGCAGCTGGATCTCGATGCGCAGGAAGTAGACCGGCACGTCGATGCGGGAGAGGTGGGGGAAGCGGACGGCGTCCTTCTCGGTGGTGACGATGAGCTCCGCCCCGCGCGCCTTGGCGTCGTTGATGGTGTCGATGATCTCCTGGGCCTCGTAGCGGTGGTGGTCGGGAAAGCGGCGCCGGAAGACGATGGTGCCGCCCAGCCGTTCGAGCGAATCCTCGAAGCCGCGCGGGGCCGCGATGCCGGAGATGGCGGCGAGCGTCTTGCCCTGGAGGAAGTCGAGGGGCTGGCGGTCCGTGGAGTAGACGCCGCGCAGGTGGGTGGGCGTATGGCGGCACTCGGCAATTTCGGCATGGTCGTTGTACTTGCGGATTTCCTTGCGCAGTTCGGGGGAGCCGTCGCCGTGGGACTTGGTGATGAAGATGAACGAGGCGCGGCGGAGATGCCGCTGGCTTTCGCGCAGCAGCCCGCGCGGCAGGACGTAGCCGTTGTCGAACGGGTTGTTGCGGTCGACAAGCACGATGTCGAGGCGGTGCTGGAGCCGCAGATACTGGAAGCCGTCGTCGAGGATGAGCGTGTCGCAGCCGAGCTTCTGGATGGCATAGCGGCCGCCCTTGACGCGGTCCTTGTCGACGATGACGCAGACATCGGGGAGGTTGGTGGCCAGCATGTACGGCTCGTCGCCGCCCTGGCCGCTGTCGAGCAGGATGCGATGGCCGTCGGAGACCACGCGCGGGGGAACGACCTGCGGCGTGTTGAAGGTGAGGAACCGCTTCCAGCGCTCCGACGACGGCTGGCTCACCGACTTGTAGCCGCGCGAGAGGATGGCGACCCGCCGCCCGTTCTGCTGGAGGGCGCGCGCGAACACTTCCACCACCGGCGTCTTGCCCGTCCCCCCCACCGTGAGGTTGCCGATGCTGATGACCTGGCAGCCGAGAATCTTCGGCCGGAGAATCCGTTTCTCGTAGGCCCAGAGGCGGACCGACATGATCCAGCGGTAGAGCCGCGACAAGTTCTTCAGCACGAACCGCAGCAGCGACGGCACGACCCCCTTGAGGCGGTCGGTGATGACCGCCATGAAGAAGATTTCCATCCGTTCTGACTGCTGCTTGGCCATGTGTCCGCGCAATATACCCGCCCTTCTCGCCCGCGACAAGCCCACAACGAGCGGTTGTGGCATCCTTGGTCACCGACCTTGCGGCAATGAATACGCCATGCCGTATAAGGAATCGGCTAGGACAAGAGGCCAAGAATGCCGAAAAAGGTTAGCATTTGACGTAAAATCACTTACTTTGGAGGGGCAGGCGGGAGGAGGGGGAGACGGGAAATCCCGCAGGGAGGAAGCGGGGGCGGGTCAGCGGCGGGCAATCCAGGCGGGAGAGGCGTAGCGGGCCAGGAGGGCGGGGACGGGCGGGGGAGCGGTCAGAGGCAGGGCGGCAGGAAGGTGGAAGAGCGCGAGGAGGGCGGAGAGCAGGGCGTCGGCGCAAGCGTCGTGGAGACGGGTGCGGGCGCCTTCGAGGCGGAGAGACCCCTGGTACAGGACGTGGGTGGCGCGGCGGCGAAGGGCGCCGCCGAGAACCTTGTGGCCGTCGGGGGCCAGCAGGTCGGCGGGAACGGGAGCCAGGAAGCACTGGCTGGCAGGAGCGACGTCTGTCGCGACGGACTGGCACGGACGGAGCGGCATCGGCTCGGCCGGGGACGGCGGAACGAGCCGAAGAGGCAGGGCGAGCGCGGAGGAAAGAGCCGCCGCGATGGCGTTGTGGAGCGCGAGGTAGAGGGCGGCGGGCGCGGCCGGGAGCAGAGCACGGGGGGCGACGAGGGAGAAGGTGAGGTCGATGTCGTGGATGACGATGCCGCCGCCGGTGGGGCGTCGCGTGCAACGACGACGCAAGTGCGGGGGGAGGGTCTGGAGGACGTCGGCGTGGCGCTGGGCGTAGCCGAAGGTGGCGGAAGGCACGGAGGCGGGCGTCCAGCGGTAGAGGCGCAGACAGGGGGCGGGAGGGGCGGCATCGAGGAGCGTCTCGTCCAAGGCCATCTGGCCGGCAAGGCCTAGACGCGGGGCCTGGAGGAGACGGAGGAACATGGGGGCCGCGAGCGCAAGCCTATTCGGCCGCCGCCGCGGGGGCCTCGGGGGCGTCTGCAGAAGCCACGCCGACGCGTTCGATGGGTGCGCCATCGGTCAGCTTGTTCTGGCCCATGACGATGTATTCCTCGTTGGCGGCGAGGCCGGAGACGATTTCGACGCGGTCGTTGTCGCGAAGGCCGGTCTCGACGGTCTGGGCGCGGACGGTATGACCATCGGCGTTGACGACGAACAGGATCTGGTGGTCGAGGACGCGGATGAGGGCGGAAGCGGGAACCGTGAGGACGCCGGCGCGGGCGGCAATCTGCATGGAGGCGGTGGCGTACATGCCGGGACGCATGAGCCAGGAGCCGTCGGGCGTGCGTTCGTTGTCCAGCAGCACCTCGACCTGGGCGGTGCGGGTGGTGGTGTCGACGGTGGGGAAGATGCGGGACAGGGTGGCGACAAACGTGCGGTCGCCGACGCCGTCCAGGCGGATGGACACCTCGGTCTGGCCCGGCGTCAGCATGGGCAGCATGCGCGCCGGAACCGCGAGCATGAGGCGGAGGGGCGTCATCTGGGCCATCGTCAGGATGGGCGTGGAGGACGAGACCATGGCACCGGGATCGAGGTGGCGGGCGGTCACCACGCCGTCCATGGGGGCCTTGACAAAGGCTTCGTCGAGGTTGACCTGGGCCAGGCGGAGACTGGCCTGGGCCTGGGCCAGGGTCGCCTGGGCGGATTCGAAGGCGGTGACGGCGGCATCGCGGGCCTGCTCGGTGGAGACGTTTTCCGCGTAGAGGGCCTCGATGCGGCGGCGTTCGCGGTCCTTGTCGGCCAGCGAGACCTCGGCGGCGCGGACCTGCGCTCCAGCCAGCGAAACCTGGGCCTCGAGCTCGTCGTGCGCGACTTCGGCAACGGTCTGCCCCTTCTTGACCTCGACGCCTTCGGTGACAGCCTGGCCCTTGCGGAGCACCACCTTGTCCAGACGCCCGGCAGCCTTGCTGGCAAGATTGACCGACAGGGGCGACTCCAAGTCGCCGGTGAACTCGAAGAGTTCGCGGATGTCGCTGGGCGCGGCCGTGGCGGTGCGGACGGCGACAGGCTGCATTTCGCCGCCGGTCTGGGCCTCGTCGGACTTCATGCAGGCGGCAGAAGAGCCAAGGATGGCGGCGGCAAGCAGGGCGCGGGCAAGAGCAAGGGCGGTTCTTTTCATGGCAGGAAGTTGGGCTGGGGTGGACTGGGATGGGGTTGGTGGCTTTTCTAGGTTTTCTAGATTTCCAGTTGTCTAGATTTCTAGGATTCTAGCATTCTAGGGCGAAGGGGTGGACGGGTCGGACGGAGCTGGTGCATCGGGGGCGGCGGAGGGGAAGAGCGGCTGGTCGGGCAGCGGGGCGTCGGCGAGGCAGCCCATGGTTTTCCGGAGGGCGAGGCGGGTCAGGACATGGTCGAAGATGGACTGGTAGTAGTTGGCGGAGGCGGTGGTCAGGGCGTTGCGGGCGTCGAGCACCTCGACCTGGGTGTTCTGGCCTTCGCGCAGGCCGACCTCTACGAGCCGGAGGGCCTCGCGAGCGGTCTCGAGGTTCTGGGACTGCGAATCCGCGAACTCCTCGGCGGTCTTGAGGGCCAGGACGCGCTGGCGCACCTCGGAAACGACCGACTCCTCGGCGTCCTGGAGGGCGAGCTCGAGCTGGGCAAGTTCGGCGGCGGCCTTGCGGGTGGCGCCGCGCGTGGCAAGACCGTCGAAGAGCGTCCAGGAGGCGGTGAGGCCCGCGCGCCATTCGTCGCCCCAGTCGTCGGAGGAGGCGTCGTGGGGGTCCGGCGAGGCGTAGGTTTCGGTGAAGAACGCGGAAACGGTGGGATAGTAGGTGGCGCGCGCGTTGGCAAGGGCCTCGCGTTGGAGGCGGACGGCATACTCGGCGGTGGCGAGGTCGGCGCGGCTGGAGAGGGCGATCGCCAGGGCGGTGTCGAAGTCGATGGCCTCGCGCACCAGCGGGAGCGGGGTGACGAGCGTCACCTCGCTGTCGGGCGAGGCCCCGATGAGGCGGAAGAGGGCGGTGAAGGCCTTGTCGAGGTTGTTGCGCGCCTGGAGGGCTTCGGCCTTGAAGTTGGACACCTCGACGGTGGCGCGGAGCACGTCGTAGTTGGAGGCCATGCCCTGGCGCCGGCGGAGATTGGCCTCGCTGAGCTGGCGTTCGGCGGTCTGGAGCGAGATGGTCTTCACTTCCAGCAGATGCTGCGAGAGGATGGCGTTGAAGTACGCCGCCTGCAAGTCGTAGCGGACCTGCTCCTCGGCGGAACGGATCTTGGCCTCGGTCCATTCGCGGGTGAGATGGGCGGCACGGATGGCCGCCCCGATGCGGCCGCTGAACAGGGGCTGGGAGACCGTGACGGCGGCGGACGATTGGTCGACGTAGCGGCCGCGGCGGCTGACGCCATTCTCGTCGGTGGCAGCAAGGTCGTCGTCGAGTCGCGTGTAGCCGCCGGAGGCGACGAGCGAGGGCAGGACGTTCTGGTAGGCGGACTGGATTTGCGCAGCGGCGGTCTCGCGGCCGAGCACCTCCTGCTGGAGGGAGAGGTTGAAGGCAAGCGCCTTTTCCAGGGCGTCGGCAAGCGACAGCGGCCCGGAAAGAAAGATGCCGCGACCTTCATAGGGCGTGCGCGCGTCCAGGGCGGCAAGGCGTGCCTGGGCGGCATCGTGGCGGAGCTCCCGCATCTCGTCGGCGTCCGGCGTGGAAAAGCAGGCGACAAGCAGCAGGGGCAGGGCCAGGAGGGCGGCCAAACGCCAGAAGGCGGAAGAGTGCGTGTTCATGGGGAAAAGGGCCTCGGAATGGAAAAGGAACGTGGGGGCGGCACGTCTCGTGAATCATACGGCCAAGGCGCGGATTGTCAAGGAAAGGACTTTTCGAGACCGGCAAATTGCAAGCTAACTCGGACAGAGGTCTGCGGGGGCTCATGCAGTGGCGAGATAGTCGTTCATGCAAAACCCGTTTTGAGTCCCGAAGCGTGGTCGGGACGGGGGCGTGAGGGGGGGGCATCGGCGAGGAGAGCCGTCGGCGGAATCAGGCTGCCTGCGAGGGGGCAGGCCAGGCCATCGGAAGGGGGCGGGGGAAAAGGCACAAAAAGAGGCGCTTGAGCCCCTTCATCAGCTTGCGGAGGTTGAAGCCGACGGCGGTCAGCAGGGCGTGGAGGGCGTCGCCCTGTCTTCCTGCGAGTCGGCAGCGGCCTTCGCGGGAGTGGTCCTCCCGTACGTGCCCGATGACCGGTTCGATGGCGCTGCGCCGCTTCCACCAGCGTAGCAGGCTCCGGTCCGGAGTCTTCCTGAAGCGGTTCACGATCTGGATGTCGCACGATCCGTCGTAGCCGCTCTTCCGGTATCCCAGGTCGGCGCAGGCCTGTTTCGGGGCCACGCCGGTGATCCGCTCCGCCTGCTCCAGGGACAGCTGGAGGGTGTGTCCGTCGTAGGGATTGCCCGGGAACGTCTGCGCCCCGAGGATCCAGCAGGAGCGCGCGCTCGTCACCAGCCCCGTTTTCACCCCGAACTCGTAGCGTTTGCGGGCCTTTCCCCGCGAGCATCCGGATCGGACACGACGGACGGCCGTTGTCCGGCGAGTAGGCGGGTTCCATGACGGCCTCGAAGCGCGACCAGTCGATGGCCCTGGCAGCAGGACGAGTTCGTGCTTCGGGTTCACGAGATCGGAAAGCAGGGGCTTCCACAACTGGGTCTGGACCGACTTGGCGGCGGGGCTTTTCGTCATCATTTTTGGGGGTCACCGGAGAATATCCTTTGTTTTCGCGGGCAACCCTATCAACCCCCCCCCAATTGCACGATAATAATTTATATAAATTATTGTGAACAAATATGTTATGGCTCATCAAATAAATTTTTCATAATCGACAACATAGTTGCAGAACAGGTGCCGGGATGATATTATTCCCAGAAAAGAGGTGGTCATGAACAAGACAACAGCAGCGTTTGGCAAAATGGTGGGGCTTTTTGGGGTTCTGATCTGGATCTGCACGTCCTCCGCCTGGGGCGAGAAATGGACGACACTCACGGGGTGTTCGCTCATTTCCATTTCTGGCAATGACGGCGACAGCTTTTTCACCCAGTGCCCGGGGCTTCAGCCCGCCGCCCCGGACCAAAAGGTGTTTCGCCTGTATTACGTGGACACGCCGGAATCCGACGATTCCATTCCCGAACGGCTGGCTGATCAGAAGACCTATTGGGACCTCCCCGACGACAAAACCGTCGTCAAATGCGGGGTGATGGCCAAGGAGTTCACGGCCGCTTTCCTGCAAAAGTCGTTCACGGTGCATACGCAATGGGAGGACGCCATGGGGCGGACCGAGCGGGGCCGCACCTTTGCGATGGTGGTCGGCGGCGGCGGCGAGGATCTGGGGCTGGCTCTGGTGCGGAACGGCCTGGCGCGGGTCTATGGCCGAGGCCCCAACCTCACAGGACTGGCCACCTACCGCTCGGCGACTGCCAACATCTGGTGGGAAAAACTGCGCAAGGCGGAGGCCCAGGCCAAGCACAAGCGGCTGGGCTGCTGGGCTTATTCCGGAAGCCGGGGCGCAAGACTGGCTGCGGCGGAAGAAGCTGGCGTCACCGCTCCCGCCATCGGGGCGGCTGGTTTTTCCGGCCGGACCCCAGTTCTTGGGCCGGTCCCTCCTCCCTCCATCCGTCCGGGGGGGAGCGGAACTGTCGCTCCTGCTTCCGCACCTGCTCGCTCCGCGCCTCCTGCCACGGCCTATCCTCTGGAAACCACCACCCCCCGCCCTCTGCCCATCTACTCCTTGAAAGACCCTGGCCAGGCTCAGCCTCTGGGCATGTTACGTGCGGGCTTTCCCGTGACCGTGGTGGGGGATGAAGGCCAGGGACGCGTCCGCGTCCGCTTCACCCTTTCCGATGGTACACGCGAAGGATCCGCCATGAAGACAGATTTGGGCCTTTAGCATGTTGCGCGGTTTTTCGTTTCTGACAAATCCCTCCAGCCAGCCGGACAGTTGGGGCTTCGTTGCTGGAGCGTGTGATCGTGATGGTTGCTTTTGGGGCGCGAACTCCATTTCGGTTACAAAGGGACTTTTCGAGACCGCATTTCGGGCTTGCATTGCGGGAGCGGACGTGGTTTAGTCCCCGCGTTTTCGCGTGCGCCGATGGGCGCCGCGGGAGCCGCCGGCGGCGCTTCAGTGGGCATTCCACCCCCGGCCTGGTCACGAATGCCCGGGACATCTAACCAAAATATCTAGCATGTCTAAGAAAAAGAAGCTGGTCGCCGAGGAGTCTCCGGAACGCGCCCAGATGTGGGAACTGTACAACAGCACGATGAAGGCCATCCAGGAAGGCCAGATCGTCGAGGGAAGCATTGTTGAAAAGGGCGAAAAGGACGTCCTCGTCGATATCGGCTACAAGTCCGAGGGCGTGCTCCCCGCCGAAGAGTTCGAGGACTTCGAGAAGGTCGCCGTCGGCGACAAGGTCGAAGTGCTGCTCGACCGCCTCGAGGACGAGGATGGAATGCCGGTCCTCAGCAAGACCAAGGCCGAACGCCAGCGCAAGTGGGACGATGTCGTCCAGAACAAGGACGAAGGCGACACCGTCATCGGCACCGTCAAGGGCAAGGTCAAGGGCGGTCTCGTCGTCGACGTCGGCGTCGACGCCTTCCTGCCCGGCTCGCAGATCGATGTCACCCCGGTTCGCGACCTCGACCCGTTCATCGGCCAGGACATCGAATGCAAGATCCTCAAGATCAACAAGGAACGCCGCAACATCGTCCTCAGCCGCCGCGACCTCCTCGAGGACCAGCGCCGCGAGCAGAAGCAGGCCCTCCTCAAGGAGATCAAGGTCGGCGAGAAGCGCATGGGCGTGGTCAAGAACATCACCGACTTCGGCGCATTCGTCGATCTCAAGGGCATGGATGGCCTCCTGCACATCACCGACATGAGCTGGGGCCGCATCAACCACCCCAGCGAGGTCGTCCAGCAGGGCCAGGAGCTCGAGGTCATCGTCCTCGACGTCAACCTCGACAAGGAACGCATCTCCCTCGGCCTCAAGCAGCTGCAGGCCAATCCTTGGGACGAGATCGAGATGAAGTACCCCAAGGGCGCCCGCGTCCATGGCAAGGTCGTCAACCTCGTGCCCTACGGCGCGTTCGTCCAGCTCGAGCCCGGCGTCGAAGGCCTCGTCCACGTCTCCGAGCTCTCCTGGACCAAGCGCATCGCCCGCGCCTCCGACGTGCTTAGCGTCGGCGACGAGGTTGACGCCGTCGTCCTCAACATCAACAAGGAAGAGCAGAAGATCTCGCTCGGCATCCGCCAGACCGAGGCCAATCCCTGGGACGACGTGGCCGACAAGTATCCCATCGGCAGCCGCGTGAAGGGCAAGGTCCGCAACTTCACCAACTACGGCGCGTTCATCGAGCTCGAAGAGGGTGTCGACGGCATGATCCACGTCTCCGACATGTCCTGGACCCGCAAGATCAACCACCCCTCCGAGCTCCTCCAGAAGGGCCAGGAGGTCGAGGCCGTCGTCCTCGAGGTCTCGCCCGAGAACCAGCGCATCTCCCTCGGCCTCAAGCAGGCGCAGGAAGATCCCTGGTCCGGCATCTCCAACCGCTACCACCTCGGCCAGCTCATCAAGGGCAAGGTCACCAAGCTCGCCAGCTTCGGCGCCTTCGTCGAGCTCGAGGAGGGCGTGGACGGCCTCGTGCACATCTCCCAGATCTCCGACGACCACGTCGCCAAGATCCGCGATGTCCTCCAGCCCGGACAGGTGGTCGAGGCCCGCATCGTCAAGATCGACCCCGTCGACCGCCGCATCGGCCTCAGCATCAAGGCCGCCAACGTCTCCGACGAGGACTTCCAGGTCGACGACTCCATGCTCGAAGGCCTCCGCCCCGGCGAAGACCTGGTGGACCTGGCCGGCGCCTTCGACGCCGCCCTCAGCTCCTCCGACTCCAAGCCCGAGGAGTGGTCCCCCGGACAGGCCGAGTACGATGAGCCCAAGGGCGAATAGCCCCGCTCCCATCCCCCCATCGGCACGAAAGCCTCCGCCCCTGCGGCGGGGGCTTTCCTTTTGTGCGTTCGGCACGTCACACGACGGGAAACGCCATGAGGCCAAAATGCCAAAAAAACTTGCATTTTACACATAAAATCGCGCATCACAGCGCAACGGAGGGGATTAGCATTGCGGGGGCAAGGCGGTGCGGAGTAGGATGGAAGAAATGAAACGGAGCATGACACGCGGCAGATGGTGGGGGGCAGGGGTGGCAGCACTGTGTCTATGGCTGGCTGCCGCAGGCGGGGCGCAGGGGGGCGAGGCATTCGCCACGCTGGAGCCCAAGACGTCGCGGGAGGGGTATCTGGCGCGGCTGCTCATCAACGAGGTGCCGTTTCCGGGAGAGCGTGGCTTCGTAAGCGAGGAGGACACGCGAACGGCCATGCGGGAGGTGCTATGGGTGCTGCACGGCCGGACCAAGCTGGTCCCGGCGGGCTACAAGCAGGAGGAGGTCGGCGGAACGACGGGCACGAACGTGCTGGACTTCATCACGGCGCGACGACAGTGCGAGGGGTTCATGCGGGATGCGCAGGGCGGACTGGCCATGGAAGCGCGCGTGGAGGCCCGGGTGGAGTATCTGCTGAAGCTGGCGAACAGCGGCAGCAAGCCGGGGCGCTTCGCAAATCTGCTGAACTACGCGCAGGACCTGGCCAAGCGCTATTTTGCGGAGGGCATGACGGAAGCGGACGTGTTCGCGGAGCTAACGTCGATTGGCGGGGTGCCGGTGACGGGACGTCCGTATTCGTGGATGGCGGGACAGGACATATATCATCCGGGCGGCAGCTTCGTGAGGATTCCAGACTCGCTGCGCGGACTGCTGGGAGGAAATCGGTTTTTCACCTTGCAAAGGAAGGATGGCACGCAATGAGCAGCGGGCGAATGGCAAGTGGGCAGGGGTGGGCAATGGTGCTGGCGACCAGCGCACTGTCACTGGTACTGTCGGCGGCGACATGGGGGGCGGAAGAGGCAGCGGCAGCGGCAGGACAGACGGCAGCAGAATCACCTGCGGCACCCCTGACGGAAACACCATCCGCCGATGCGGCGGCGACGGAGTCGCTGAATCCGCCGGCGGCGGTGCTCGACCCAGAATATCTGGAAGACCTGGCGGTGTTCCTCTACTGGTGGTATCTGGACGAGGAGGACTTGGACTTGGGAGACCGGAAGGGGTTCGTGTTCCGGGTGCGGCGGCTCCGGCCCGAAGCCGACGAGGCGGACCATAGCGAATGGGCGGAGATTCGACTTCCGGCGTTCAAGCTGGGCGTGGTGGTGAAGCGCCCGGACTACGTCATCGAGGAGACGGGCGACGCCGTGAAGGGCAAGATGTTCCGCATCGTCAACCTGTTCCGGCTGGACGGGACGGAGGACGGAGAGCAGGAAACGGACGGCTGGCAACGCGTGGACTTGTCGCTGCCGGACATGCTGGAGGAGATTTACGCACGGTACGAGCATCGGCGGTTCCCGGACGCGGAACTGACGGAACGCCTGCATCGGGCGTGCCGCCGCGCCATGAACCTCGACGTGAATGGTCGCGAGGCGGGCGACCAGGTGATGCACATCGCCCCGCTGTCGGACGTGGCGAACGAGGCGTGGGTGTACCTGGAGAACCAGTGCCTGCTCTTGCAGTTCACGACGGACCGCGACATCGAGGAGCCGGGCGGCGATCCTGACGGGGCGGACATGCGCGTCCGGGGCTACAACCTGCTAGAGGACACCATCACGACGCCGGAAGAGATCCCGGGCACCACGCAGTACATGACGATGGACCAGGCCGGGCGCGCGCTCTACAACTGCCTGGTGCTGGGCAAGCGGCTGATTGTGCTCAATCCCGAGGATGCGCAGGAAACGCCCATCGTGAAGGAATTCGTGGTGGGGCGGCAGTAGCCGGCGAAGGGGGCGGCGAGCAAACCGGGGCCTCTTCGATTGCAGCCGAATAGTGCTTGCAAGCGATTCATGCGGCACCGCACGCGTCCTCCCGCCCCGTCAGGACACAAAAAAATGGGGTGAAAGACGGGATTTGAACCCGCAACGACTTGAACCACAATCAAGTGCTCTACCAAGTTGAGCTACTTTCACCACCAGCAACGGCAAACTTGCGGCCATTATGCACACTCGCCTCCCGATTGCAACCCTTTGCGCAAAAAAAAATTTGCCGGCGAGGCGAGGGGTGCACGTGCGGAGCGGGGCATCGGCGGGAAATCGGCGTTGAAATGGGGGCGGCCGGGGGGTATAGTGGCCGCGTTTTTCCAACAAAACAAGAGGTGTACGATGGCGTATCCGCATGGTGAGATCGAGGCCAAATGGCAGCAGTACTGGGACGAGCACCAGACGTTCAGGACCCCTGAGCGGCCCACGCCCGGCAAGCCCAAGAAGTACATCCTCGACATGTTCCCCTATCCCAGCGGCCAGGGGCTCCACGTCGGCCATCCGGAAGGCTACACCGCCACCGACATCCAGGCCCGCTACTGGCGCACCCGCGGCGTCGAGGTCCTCCACCCCATGGGCTGGGACGCGTTCGGCCTCCCCGCCGAGCAGTTCGCCATCAAGACCGGCGGCCACCCGCGCACCTTCACCCACAAGAACATCGACACCTTCCGCCGCCAGCTCAAGATGCTCGGCTTCTCCTACGACTGGGCCCGCGAGTTCGCCACCACCGACGAGAACTATGTGCGCTGGACGCAGTGGATCTTCCTCCAGCTCTTCAAGAAGGGCCTCGCCTACGAGACCGAGCTCCCCGTCAACTGGAGCCCCGACATGTGCGCCGTGCTCGCCAACGAGGAGGTCGAGGAGTGGCGCGCCAAGGGCTTCACCGTCGAGCGCCGCATGATGCGCCAGTGGGTGCTCAAGATCACCGCCTACGCCGAACGCCTGCTCGCCGACCTCGATACGCTCGACTGGCCCGAGAGCATCAAGGAGATGCAGCGCAACTGGATCGGCCGCAGCGAAGGCGCGGAGGTCGACTTCGCCATCGGCGAGGACAAGGTCACCGTCTTCACCACCCGCCCCGACACCCTCTTCGGCGCCACCTACATGGTCCTCGCCCCGGAGCATCCCCTCGTCGACAAGATCGTCACCCCCGAACAGCGCCCCGCCGTCGAGGCCTACCGCGCCGCCGCCGCCCGCAAGTCCGACCTCGAGCGCACCGACCTCGTCAAGGACAAGACCGGCGTCTTCACCGGCGCCTACGCCACCAATCCCGTCAACGGCACGCAAATCCCCGTCTGGGTCGCCGACTACGTGCTCTGGGGCTACGGCACCGGCGCCATCATGGCCGTCCCCGCCCACGACGACCGAGACTACGCCTTCGCCAAGAAGTTCGACCTCCCCATCATCCAAGTCGTCGGGGGCGGCGACATCTCCCAGACCGCCTGGACCGGCGACGGCCCCCTCGTCAACTCCGCCAACGCCGAGATTTCCCTCAACGGCCTCGCCGTCGCCGACAGCAAGCGCGCCATCACCGAATGGCTCGAGTCGAAGTGCCTCGGCCACAAGCAGGTCAACTACAAGCTCCGCGACTGGCTCTTCAGCCGCCAGCGCTACTGGGGCGAGCCCTTCCCCCTTATCCATTGCCCCCACTGCGGCGTCGTGCCCGTCCCCGAGGACCAGCTCCCCGTCCGCCTGCCCGCCATGGAGGACTATCGCCCCACCCCCGACGGCAAGCCTCCGCTGGCGCGCGCCGGCGACTGGGTGAACACCACCTGCCCCGTCTGCGGCGCCCCCGCCACCCGCGAAACCAACACCATGCCCCAGTGGGCCGGCTCCTGCTGGTACTACCTGCGCTACATCGATCCGCATAACGGCACCGCCCTCGTCGACCCCGACCTCGAGCGCTACTGGATGCCCGTCGACCTCTACGTCGGCGGCGCCGAGCACGCCGTCCTCCACCTTCTCTACGCCCGCTTCTGGCACAAGGTCCTCTTCGACATCGGCGCCGTCCACACCGCGGAGCCCTTCCACAAGCTCGTCAACCAGGGCATGATCCTCGGCGAGCTCGAGTACACCCTCTTCCGCGACCCCGACTCCGCCGAGCCCGTCTCCTACCTCTCCGACCGCTGGCAGGCCCGCCCCGCCGACGAATGGAAGACCGAGCGGCTCCCCGAAACCGACGTCGAAAAGCGCGGCGACCGCTTCGTCTGGCGCTCCCATCCCGAAGTCGTCCTCCGCGCCAAGGCCGAGAAGATGTCCAAGTCCCGCGGCAACGTCATCAACCCCGACGACATCGTCCGCGAGCACGGCGCCGATGCCCTCCGCCTCTACGAAATGTTCATGGGCCCCCTCACCCAGGTCAAGCCCTGGAGCATGAAGGGCGTCGAAGGCGTCTCCCGCTTCCTCAACCGCGTCTACCGCCTCGTCGTTGACGACGAGACCGGCGAACTCTCCCCCGCCCTCGCCGACGCCGCCCCCACCGACGCCCAGCTCCGCGCCCTCCACGCCGTCGTCAAGAAGGTCACCACCGGCATCGAGAAGATGGAGTACAACACCGCCATCTCCGCCATGATGATCTTCCTCAACGACGCCACCGCCTGGGAGCAGCGCCCCCGCGCCGTCCTTGCCCCCTTCGTGCAGATTCTCGCGCCCTTCGCCCCGCACATCGCCGAAGAACTCTGGTCCCGCCTCGGCCATTCCGACTCCCTCGCCTACGAGCCCTGGCCCACCTGGGACGAGGAAGTGCTGAAGGAGAAGGAGCTCGAGCTGCCCGTCCAGGTCAACGGCAAGCTCCGCGGCCGCATCACGGTTCCCGCCGACGCCGCCCAGCCCGACATCCTGGCCGCCGCCAAGGCCTGCCCCACCGTCGTCCCCTTCCTCGCCGGCAAGACCATCCGCAAGGAAATCGTCGTCCCCGCCCGCATGGTCAACCTCGTCGTCGGCTAGCGCCTCCGCCCGCCTCTGCCTTCGCCAGTTGAGGCAACGGCAAGACGCCGTTGCCCCTTCTTTGGTGTCGTCCCGCGCGACCTTTGGAGCCGTCCCGCGCGACCGCTCTTCCCTTCGGCTGCAATCGCTTGCACTCGACGGCATTCGTCTGCCCTCGCCCCCCCCCCCTGTCGCCCGCTCTCTCCCCCAACAATCCGCCGCCCAATTGCCGTGATTTTACGTCAAACATTGGCGTTTTTGCGCATTTTGCCTCTTCCAGGCGGGCAAGCCCCCTCTCCCGCCCGCCTCGTCCCCTTTCGCCCTGCTTGTCCCCAATGGCCCCTTCCTCTCCACCTTTTGCCACTTTTTCCAAAAAAACGTTTTACACGGAAAAAACAGGCGACTATAGTCCCCCTTGTTCACCCCAACGAGGAGACTTCACCATGACTTTTGAACGCGCTTCCGGCATCCTGCTACACCCCACCTCCCTGCCCAGCCCCTACGGCATCGGCGATCTCGGCCCGGAAGCGGTCAAGTTCCTCGACTTCCTGCAAGAGGCCGGCCAGCGCCTCTGGCAGATCCTTCCCCTCGGCCCCACCTCCTACGGCGACTCCCCCTACCAGTCCCCCTCCACCTTCGCCGGCAACCCCCTCTGGCTGTCCCCCGACCTCCTCCATGCGGAAGGCCTCCTCTCCGATGCCGACCTCGACGCCTATCCCGCCTTTCCCGCCGACCACGTCGACTTCGGTCCCGTAATTCTCGCCAAGTCCGCCCTCCTCAAGGCCGCCTGCGAACGCTTCCGTGCCAAGCTGGACACCGATCCCGAGCTCTCCGCCGCCTTCGCCGCCTTCTGCCGCAACAACGCCGCCTGGCTGGACGACTACGCCCTCTTCGCCGCCCTCAAGGACGAGCACAACGGCACCCCCTGGACCACCTGGGAGCCTGAACTCGCCACCCGCGACCCCGCCGCCCTCGACCTCGCCCGTGCCCGCCTCGCCGTCCCCGTCCAGGACGTCCAGATCCAGCAGTTCCTCTTCGACCGCCAATGGCGCGCCATCCGCGAGGCCGCCGCCGCCCGCTCCATCCAGCTCATCGGCGACATCCCCATCTTCGTCGCCCACGACTCCGCCGACGTCTGGGCTAATCCCTCCCTCTTCTTCCTCAATCCCGACGGCTCTCCCGCCGTGGTCGCCGGCGTGCCCCCGGACTACTTCTCCGCCACTGGCCAGCTCTGGGGCAATCCCCTCTACAACTGGCCGGTTCACCGGGAGTCCGGCTACGACTGGTGGATTCGCCGCCTCCGCCGCGTCTTCTCCCTCGTCGACATCGTCCGCATCGACCACTTCCGCGGCTTCGAGGCCTACTGGGAGATTCCGGGCGGCGAGACCACGGCCATCAACGGCCGCTGGGTCAAGGGCCCCGACGCGCCCTTCTTCGACGCCCTCCGCGACGCCCTCGGCGACCTCCCCATCATCGCCGAGGACCTCGGCCTCATCACCCCGGAAGTCGTCGCCCTCCGCGACCACTGCGACTTCCCCGGCATGCGCATCCTCCAGTTCGCCTTCGGCAACGACGACCGTGCCGCCGAATTCCGTCCCGAGTCCTATCCCGCCAACTGCGTCGTCTACACCGGCACCCATGACAACGACACCACCGTCGGCTGGTTCCATTCCCAGGCCGGCGAAGGCTCCACCCGCTCCCAGGCCGACATCGACGCCGAACGCCGCATGATCCTGGCCTACCTCGGCACCTCCGGCGAGCACATCGCCTGGGACCTCATCGAGCTCGGCGCCCGTTCCAACGCCAACACCTTCGTCGTCCCCCTCCAGGACGTCCTCGAACTGGGTTCCGAGGCCCGCATGAACACCCCCGGCAAGGCCGCCGGCAACTGGCAGTGGCGCTTCGCCTGGAACCAGCTCTCCGACACCGCCGTCGCCCATCTCGCCCACATCACCCGCGCCACCGGCCGCCTCAAGTAGCCCCGGTGCCGGGCCCGGCCAAACCCGCTCGCCCCCACCAAGAATCCTAGAATTCTAGAATCCTAGTTTTCTAGCATTCCAGTGCTTTCCCCCGCCCCGCGCTTCACAGCTCGGGCACGCTCCGGAGCTCTGCCGCCGACATCACCTCCACGCATGGCGGCGCGTGCGGACGGCAGAACAGGCCATGGATGGCATCCGGCCCCTCCAGCTCCAGCACCGACTGGAGCAGACGCACCATCGCCTTCGTGATGCGCACGCCCGGAATCATGATCGGAATCCCCGGCGGATACGGCACCACGAACTGCGTCGCCACGCAGCCCGCCGCCTCCGTCAACGGCACCATCTCGCCATAGGCGAGCGCGGCGTCCCGGGGCAGATAGCTCGGTTGCGCCGCCACCGCCGCCGACACCACCGTTCCGCTCCCCGCCGCCTCCGGCCGCCCGATCAGCTGCCGGTTCGCCCGGCACACCCGGAACAGATACTCGAAATGGTCCTCCACCGTTCCCGTCGTCGCCAGGAACAGCAACGTGTTGCTCGATGCCTTCTCCCACTGGATGTGCGCCTTCAGCAGCGCCTTCTTCATCCGTGCGCACGCCGCCGGGCTGCGCAGCATCAGCACCAGCTTCAGCGGATCCTTCAGATAGCCGTCCGCCTCCCAGTCCGCCCCGGAGCCCGCAATGTCGCCCAAGGTCGCGAAGCATTCCGTCTCCGGCCGTCCGCACACCTCCGCCACCCGCGTCCGGAAGTCCGCCGCCCACTGCAGCCGCTCGTCCAGCAGCTTCAGCCCCTCCAGCCGCATCTGCACCCCGGCCGTGTCGAGCGTCGCCAGAAACGGATAATGCGGGGACGTCGAATGCCAATACCGCAGCACTTCGTGGAAATCGTGCGAGAACTTCTCGTAGGAGCCCCGCCCCCGCACCGCGAACCGCCGCCGCAGCCACCGGAACGGCGCCTGCCCGTCCTCCTCCAGCAGCGCCTTGAACCGCGTCGACACGTGGATCATCGACGCCTGCGAGAACGCCGACAGCACCTTGTGCGTCGACTGCACCGAGAAATGCGCCCCGCACGTCTCGTTCACCGCCGAATACCGGAACGCCCGGGGACGTCCCGACGGATCATCCAGGTCCAGGAACGTGTAGAACGGGTGGAAGTTCAGATACGCCGCCCACGCCTCGTCCGCGTAGAACAGCACCCCCGCCGCCTCGCACAGCCGCGCCACGTCCCACACCGGATACAGCACCCCCTCGTACGTGCACGTCGTCAGGATCAGCAGCCGTGGCCGCCTGGCGTCGCCTTCCGGGATGGCCGCCGCCCGCGCCAGCTCCGCCTTGATGTCCGGCAGCGACGTCGGCCCCCAGATGCCCAGCCGCGCATTGTACCGCGCCGGCAAATATCGCGGCACCGCCCCCGCCATCACGATCGCGTGATGCACCGACTGGTGGCAGTTCCGGTCCACCAGCACCGTCTCCCCCGGCCGCAGCAGCGTCATCAGCATCGCCTTGTTCGACGTGCTCGTCCCGTTGGTCACATAGCAGGACTGGGCCGTGCAGAAGATTTCCGACGTCAGCCGCTCCGCCTCCGACAGCGGCGTGTGCGCGTCTGGCACGCCCAGGTCCCCCAGCGACTCCACCGACACCGACAGGTCCGTCCGGAAGATTTCCGGCCCGTACTCCTCGTGAAACCCGTGCAAAAACGGCGATGTCTCGAACGCCCGCCCCCCGTTATGCCCTGGCGTGTGCCACGACGACCCGGCCCGCACCTTCACGTACTGCCGCAGCGCCGTCGCGAACGGCGGCGTCCAGAACGACTTGAACATCCGCACCAGCCGCTCGTGATACCGTCCCGGCTGCGCCAGCACCTCGTACGGCTTCTTGGACCACCGCCGTTGCGGCAGCGGCTTGGCCAGCGCCTCTCCGCGCCGCGTCACCACCACCTTCGGGATCGCGGGAAAGTACAGCCGCAGCCAGTCCCGCAGCGCCAGCCGGTCGATGGTCGTCACCTCCAGCAGCCCCGCGTCGATCAGGAACAGCCCGCAGCCCCGGCCGTCCGCCGTCAGCACCGTCCGTTCCGGCGGCGCGTCGTCCGCCCGCAGCGGTTCCTCGAACAGATGCATCGCGAGGTCCTCTCCGCTCGTCACCATGCACAGCCGCAGCACCGGATAGTCCAGGGGCGCCCGCGTATTGAACGTCTCCCCGCAGAACTCCCGGAACGCGTCCGCCAGCCCCGCCTCCATCACCGGCAACGTCTTCCCGTCCCGCCGCGTCGCCTTGTGCAAATAGAAAACCGTCAACGATCTGATCATGGCACCCCCAGCATACCCCCCTCCCCTCCCCCGCGCAAGCTCTCCCGCCGCCCTGTCCCCCCGGAAAGGACGCGCCCAGATTGCCGTGATTTCACCCGCAACTCCCCTCGTTGGGCCATTTATGACTTCCCCCTCCTCCTCGTCCCTGGTCGCCCCCCGGTCGTCCCCTGGTTTCCATGCGCACCGTGTTGCCGATTTTTGCCGCTTGCCCTCTCCCCCTTCCCTCCGCTATATTTCCTTGGCATTTCATCCCACGTTTCGTCCCCTTCTTCTCCCGGAGCCCCCCATGAGCGGAAAATTCAAGTACATCGGCCAGTCCTACACCCGTCCCGACGCCGTCCAGAAGGCCCTCGGCAAGTCCGAATACCTCGACGACCTCCGCCTCCCCGACCTCCTCCACGCCTCCATCCTCCATCCCCCCGTCGCCCACGCCCTTATCAAGTCCATCGACACCTCCGAGGCTGAGGCCATGCCCGGCGTCGTCGCCGTCGTCACCGGCCGCAACTGCCACATCCTCTACGGCGACAACATCACCGACATCTCCCCCATGGCCTCCACCCGCGTCCGCCACATCGGCGACCACGTGGCCGCCGTCATCGCCGAGACCAAGCACCAGGCCGACGAGGCGCTCAAGAAGATCAAGGTCGAATACCAGCCCCTGCCGGTCTACACCGACGCCCGCGACGCCCTGGCGCCGGACGCCGTCCTCATCCACCCGGACGCGCCGAGCTACCGCCACATTCCGGGCCTCGGCTGCGTCCCCGGCACCAACATCGCCAGCCAGTACACCCTCCGCAAGGGCGACGTCCAGAAGGGCTTCGCCGAGTCCGACGTCATCGTCGAGGGCGAGTTCGTCTACCCCCACAGCTCCTGCGCCGCCATCGAGCCGCACGGGGCCATCGTCCGCTTCAACGAGGACGGCACCATCGACGCCTGGTCCTCCTCCATCTGCCCCTTCATCATCCGCGACGATCTCGCCCACGCCTACCATCGCCCCGCCTCCCAGGTCCGCGTCCGCATCCCCGAGGTCGGCGGCTGTTTCGGCTACAAGAGCGACATCACCGTCGAGCAGACCGTCGCCTGGATCGCCTCCCACGTCCCCGGTCGCCCCGTCAAGTGGGTCGCCTCCCGCCAGGAGGACTTCACCAGCACCCTCATGGGCCACGGCTTCCGCCACCACATGAAGATTGGCGCCAAGCGCGACGGCACCCTCGTCGCCATCCAGGCCGACATCTTGCACTCGACCGGCGCCTTCGCCGACACCGGCGTCCACGTCTGCAACGCCGCCACCCACAACTGCACCGGCCCCTACCAGTTCCAGCACGCCCTCCTCGCCAACAAGTGCGTCTACACCAACACCCCCCCCGTCGGCGCCTTCCGCGGCTACGGCCACCAGGAGGGCCATTTCGCCGTCGAACGCCTCATGGACATCCTCGCCCGCAAGCTCGGCATGGACCCCATCGAGCTCCGCCGCAAGAACTTCCTCGGCCCCGGCAAGGAAAACGCCGCCGGCGAGCGCTTCTACGCCACCAACGGCTCCGTCGCCCAATGCGCCGACCTCGTCGAGCAGGCCGTCTTCAAGGACGCCCCCAAGCCCGCCGAGGACGACGAGTTCGTCTACGGCCGCGGCTTTGCCGCCGTCATGAAGTCCCCCAAGGGCGCCTCCTTCTCCTCCAAGTCGTGCTACCTCAAGCTCAACCCCGACGGCTCCGCCAACGTCAACATGGGCGGCGCCGAGGTCGGCCAGGGCCTCCGCATGGTCGTCCAGCAGGTCGCCGGCGAGGCCCTCAAGATTCCGCCCGAGAAGGTCCGCGTCTACCCCCAGATCGACACCCAGTACTGCCCCTGGGAGTGGCAGACCATCGGCTCGATGTTCACCACCCAGGGCGGCCGCGCCATCGTCCGCGCCGCCGACAAGGCCATCGCCATGCTCAAGGAGAACGCCTCCCGCGCCCTCCTCGTCCCCGCCGACCTCCTCGAATGGGACGGCGAGAAGGTCTACCTCCGCCACGACCCGGCCGTCCACGCCACGATTGCCCAGCTCGCCCACGGCTACGTCACCGAAAACGGCATCACCGTCGGCGACGTCGTCCACGCCACCAGCGACGCCCGCCTCCCCCGCTACTCCAACCCCGATGCCGACGGCCGCGGCGGCCTCGGCGTCGAATACACCTTCGGCGCCCAGGCCTGCGAGGTCAAGATTTCCAAAAAGACCGGCAAGGTCCACGTCACCCACTTCGCCTCCTCCTTCGATGTCGGCACCGTCATCAACCCCCGCCAGATCCGCGGCCAGATCGCCGGCGGCGTCGTCATGGCCATCGGCGCCTCCCTCTCCGAAGGCATCCAGTACGACGCCGACGGCCGCATCCTCAACGCCCACTACGGCAAGTACCACCTCGCCTCCTTCCGCGACGCCCCCGACCGCCAGACCATCGTCCCCGTCGAAAACCCCGGCGAAGTCGGCCCCTTCGGCGCCCGCGGCATCGGCGAACACCCCGTCGTCGGCGTCGCCCCCGCCATCCTCAACGCCATCTTCGACGCCATCGGCGTCGACTTCGACGAAATCCCCGTCACCCCCGACAAGATTCTCGCCGCCCTCGCCCAGAAACGGTGAAAATCGATTCCTCCCACGACTTCGGCACCCGCGAATGCCCCTCCTGCGGCGTCCGCGTCCCCGCCAACGAGAACCGCTGCCCCATCTGCCACTACCCCTTCCCCGTCAAGTCCACCCTCTCCCGCTCCGCCCCTCTCATTGCCCTCGTCCTTCTCCTCATCTTTCTCGCCCTCCTCCTCCCCCTCTTCCTCTAGAGCATTTTCAAGAATATTGCAGCCGTTTTCGGTAGGGGCCGACCGCCGGGCGGCCCGAAGAACAATTCGGGAAACGGCCCGCCCGGCGGTCGGGCCCTACCATGGATGTGGCCACATATTTTCTTAATTCGCTCTACCCTCCTAGAAATCCTAGAAATCTTTAGAAATCTCTCGCCTTCCCCGCCCCCCCTGCGCCCACCCGCCCCCCCCGTCGCCATCGTCCCCCTCGTCCCCTCCTCCCCCCCGCAAAAAATCTTCTCCTCCCCCTCATTTTTCTCTTGCCCGTCCCCTCCCCTAGGCGTACCCTTGACTTGGATTCGGGAAGCGGACTCCTCTCCGGAACCACCCGCCCCCCCCATCCAAAAAACGCATAAAACCTTAGAGAAAACTGACAAAACTCCACAACGGGCAACAGCCCAAAGGATGGCCAAATGAAAAAAGTATCCCTGATTCTCCTCGCCGCCGCCCTCTCGGCAACGGCCACCCTCGCCCAGTCGGCGACTGAGCCCGTCTACTCCCAGAATGCCGTCGGTTTCATCAACAAGACCGTCGAAGCTGGCACCTATGCAGCCTTGACCTTCCCGTTCGTTGACATGGCCGCGACCAATGACCTGATTGACTTCGACTCCCAGCAGATTGCCAAGGATGCCACCCGTGGCTCTACCGTCTATTTCTGGAATGGAACTGGTTGGGATATGAAGACTGCACGCAACAATGGCTTCAATACCGGCAAGAAGCTTCTCCCCGGTGAACTGTTCCTGTACAAGCCCGCCTCGCAGCAGACTGTGGTCCTCTGCGGTGAAGTTCCCGATAGCGCAGAGCTTCAACGCGATATCGTAGGTGCGGCCAACTACACGGCTTGCGGCAATCCCTATCCCGTTGCTACTGAATTTGATACTTCGACTTTGGCGACTAGTTCTCCCCGTGGTGCGACTGCGTATTTCTGGAATGGAACTGGTTGGGATATGAAGACTGCGCGCAACAATGGCTTCAATACCGGCAAGATTCTTGATCCTGGTGAGGGTTTCTTGTACAAGACACTTGCAACAGGTGCCTCGACGAACTGGGTTGTGACCCGCCCCTATGACTTCCCTGCTGCCAAGGAATAACCCATAACATTTAGAAAGAAAGGTCTGAAAATGAAGAAAGTATTGATTGGCTTGTTGGTCGCCTTGATGGCTGCCTCGTCGTTCGCTGGTATACTTGTCGCTTGGGATACAGGTGGTTTCTTGAGTGGTACTGATGGTAACCCTTATGTTTTCGATAGCGATGACGAAAGCACTACGAAATTGGTCTGGGATTTGGTCTATACGACCGATTCCTCTATCACCACGCCTGTGCTGAATGAGACAACGGGTGAAATCACGTACGGAAAGAACGACACGATTGTCTCCCAGCGTATTGCGACGCCAGGTGCCGATAAGGTGAACACGGAGATCACTGATCTCATCGGCTCGCCTCAGGTTTCTCTGAGTCCGCAGGAGATGGATGCTGGTGCCTACTTGAATAATGTAACATACCAGCACAGGGAGTTCCCCTATAGCTCTGGTGGGCTGTATGCGGCGGTGTTCCAGTACACGTCTGACAACACCGTTTATTACGCTATGACGGCTTTGGTTACAGAGGTCAACTGGTCGAATGATGGTTCTGCCACGCCGACTGAAGTTTGCTTCGACTTGACCGCTGATACCCAGTTGGAGAAGTTGGGCTCGTTCACTCCTGTGCCTGAGCCCGCTACGATGAGCCTGCTGGGCCTTGGCGCGCTGGCGATGGTTCTCCGCCGCAAGCTCCGCAAGTAGTTTTCGGTTAGGTTATATACGTTCTGGCCGGTGGGCATCGCTCACCGGCCAGTTTTGTATTCCCCCTTCCCCGCCCACCCCTTGTTGTGACGAGGACGCCCCCACCCTCGCCCTTTCCCTTCTCCTCGCCCCTTTCTTCCTTCCCCTTTTTTCCCCCTCTCTCAACCCTGGCCCCTCCACCCCGCCCGCTCCAATCGTCGTGATTTTACGTCAATCATTGCCCATTTAGGGCAAATTTAGAAAATTTGTGGCCACATCCATGGTAGGGCCCGACCGCCGGGCGGCCCGGAAAACCAATGCGAGGAACGCCCCGCCTCCTCTCCACCCCCCTCCCCCGAAATTCTCGAAACCCTCTCAATTCTCGATTTGCCTCCCCCGTCTCTACGTCTCTGCGCCTCTACTCCCCCTCCTCCCGACCCGCCCCAATCGTCGTGATTTTACGTCAATCATTGCCCATTTCGCCCATTTTTCCTCCCATTCATCCCCGTTTTTCCCCGCCTCATCCCCCCCCTTCTTCGTCCCCTCCCGTCCCCCTTGCCACCCCCTCCCGTACCGCAGGGGCGTCATCCCTCGCCCTCGCCCATTTTCGCCCCTCCAAATTCGCGTGATTTCACGTCAAAATCAGCCTTTTTTCGCCATTTCTCGCCTCCCCTTCCCTCCTCGGCTTGCGCCCCCTGACTGCCCCTCTTGTCTTGGTGCCTCGGCCGTCGCGCCCCGCCTTCTCCCCCCCTCTAGAGCATTTTGCGAAAATGTGTGGCCGCAAGGTTCGGAGGTGCGACATCCTGTCGCGCCCAAATCAATTGCGCGGCTGGAAGCCGCACCTCCGGAAGCCGCCCGCCAAAGGGCTACAGTAATTTGAAAACCGCTCTAAACTCTCGAAACCATCGCAATTCGCGAATTTCTCGATTATCCCCCCCCTCTCTGCATCTCTGCACCTCAGCGCGAGCCCTTCCCCCCTCTCCTCCCCCCATCCCCCAGCTCACTCCCCTTTCATTTCCCGCTCTTCGAGACGGTTCAGCTTATAACCGGCGCTCCCATCGATTCCGCCGGCCTCCTTCCGCTCGCGCAGGAAGGCGACCGCCTCGCCAAAGCGCCCCATGACGCTCAGCTGGTCGGCATATTGGTTCACATAGAAACGATCCATCGGACTGACCTCGAAGGCCTGTCTGTAAGCCGCCAGCGCCCCTTCCGGATCATCCTGGTAGATCCGTGCGCGCCCCAGCGTGTAATAGGCTAGCGGCTCCAGCGGATTGCACGCCAACGCTTGCCGCGCCTCGGCCTCGGCCTCGGCCGCAATCCGATGCCGCCCCGCCTCCCGGACCGCCGGATCGGCATCATAGAACCACTTCGCCTGTGTCAGACGGATGGCGGCCAGTCCCAGATGCGCATTCGCATTGCGAGCATCCCATTGCGCAGAGGCCACGAACAGCTTCTCGGCCTGCGCCGAACGCAGACTCGTGCACGCCAGTTCGCCCTGGACATAGCACCAGTAGGACATCCCCGCGCGGAACGAGACGATACCGCAGAACAGCGCCAGCCCCGCCATGGTCAGCCCGCCCGCACTGCGCCACAGCCAGCCCAGCTTGCTCGCGCCCATCGGCTCCGTATCCTCCCCCAGCACCGTCCCCCAGGCAAGCCCGCAGAGCGTCACCAGCAGCAGTGGAATCGGGAAAATATGGAAATTGAAGTCGAAGACCGCGTGCGCCGTCGCCATGACCATCGCCCCGCCCACTCCGGCCAGGAAACACGCATTCCCCGGCTCGCGCACCCGCCGCATGGCCGCCATCCACGCCCCCGCCGCGCACAGCAACGCCACCAGCAGCAGCCCCGCCCCCGCCAGACCATATTCCGCCACCACCTGCACATACTCGTTGTGCGGATAGTCGTAGAGCAGATTCAGCTTCGCCTTGCGCTGATATTTCGGATAGGCCCAGACCCACTGGCCACCGCCATGCCCGAACTCGGGTGCATCACGCACCATCGCCGGAGTATCCTGCCACATGTTCCGTCGCGCCGTCCACGAGGTATTCGTCGCCTTGAACGGGCCGTCGAAGCGAGCCTTCACCGCCGGAAATGCCGCCAGCGTCCCCGCCGCAATCGCCGCCATCAGCAGCGGCACCACCACCAGCGCCACCGCGAAGTGTTTGCGGTTCACCCGCCACAGCCAGAGCATCACCATCGCCCCCAGCCCCAGCAGCGTGCCCACCAGTGCGCTCCGCGAAAGCGACCAGAACAATGCCGGCAATGCCGGCAACAGGTAGTAGATCGCCAGCATCCGCAGCGGCAGCCCCGCCCCCGGCGCAAAAATCACCGCAAACGCCACAGGAATCAGCATGCCGATAAGACACGCGAAGTGGTTCGGACACAGGAACGTACCCGAAACCCGCCCTGCATACTGCGACGCTTGCGTCATCCAGAGGATCTGGCTCGATCCCGTCAGATGCTGATAGACTCCGTAGAATGCCTCGAACGTCCCCAGCAGTAGCAACAACGCCACGACCATCTTCCACCGCCGCGGCCGCTTGCCCAGCTGCACCCAGGCAATCCCCAGCCCCAGATACGCCCCCCACTTGAGCGCATCCCAGCGGGCCGCATCGTGGACCGGCGTGAACTGATCGCGCAGCACCACGTAGGCGACCAGCGCCACGAACGGATAGACTGCCCATGGCAGGCGTGGCGAGGCCGTCTGGCGGACGAGCACCGGTCGCAGCATCGCGCAGAAAATGCCCGCGAACAGCAGAATCAGCCCAATGGAGAAGCCCCAGGTCCTCGTACACGCCAGCATGCCCGTTCCCCACACCAGGGCCCCCACGAAAAACCCCATCGCGAGCCAGTCCAGCACGCGCCCCGCCAGCGGCTGACGATCCCAAAAGGCAATCTCCGGCATGATCTGCCGGTACTCCCGCCCCTCTTCAGCCATATCCCATTCCCCCATTAGAAGAAGCGTTCCTGCAGCTCGACAATGTCGCCCGGCTCCAGCAGGATGTCATCCTCCGGCGTCCGTTCCAGCTTCTTCGCGTTCTTGATGATCTTGAAGATGGCCCCGTTCCGCCGGATGAGCACCTTCCCGTTCCAGAACTCGGTACCTCCGCCCGCCGCCGCAATGGCCTCGGAGACGTGCACGGCATTCTGCAAGTTGTACCGTCCCGGCCCCCGAATGGTGCCCGAAATGTAGTAGAAACGCGTCGGCACGATGACCTGGACGGTCATGTTGCGATAGATGCCCTGCTTCAGATAGGTGTCGCGAATGGTGCGCTCAAGCTGCGAGGCGGTCAGCCCCGCCGCCCGGATCTCGTTGATGAACGGCAAGGTCACCATGCCCGCCTCGTCGATGATGTCTTCCACCCGGTCCGCTTCCGGAATCCCGCGCAGGTAAATCTGCACCGCATCGCCCGGCCCCAGCGTGTAGGCGGACGGATCCATCGGCCGCGACGATGGCGACTCGCCTCCGCCCGCCGGCACGACTGGCCCTGCGGGCTCAGCCGACGCCTGCGGCTCCGCCAGCACCGGAACCTCTGGCGCCGGAACCGGAACCACCGGCACCGCCACCGGCTCTTCGCCCGGCACCTGCGCGCTCGGCGGCGGCAGCAGCTGCACCGGGGGCGGCTCCACCGCCTCCTCTACGGGAACCACCTCGGGCGCAGGCTCGGGCTTCGCCTCCTCCCCCGTCACCGCCTGCGTCTGCTGCGCCTCCAGCTGTTTCTCGGCCGCCCGCGCCCGCTCCTCCGCCGCCTTGAGCCGGGCCTGGGCCGCCTGCAAATCCGCCTCCGCGCGCCGGATGCGCTCGTCGGCTTCCTGACGGGCCTGGGCCTCGCGCGCTGCGGCCGCCTGGGCGGCGGCTTCCCGCGCGGCTTCCGCCTGCTGGCGCGCCTGTTCGGCCGCCGCCGCCTGCTCGGCCGCCGCCTGCTGGCGCGCCTGCTCCTCCGCCTCCTGCCGCTGGCGGATGTGCATGGGCGTGGCCGATGCCGCACGCCGCTTCGCCACCAGCTTTTCATACTCCGACAACGTGCTTCCGTGCGTGCTGCTACAGGCCGCGCCCCCGAGGACGAGGCCTGCCGCCAGGCTTGCGAGCAGGACAAAGCGAATGGACGGGAAAAACTGATTGGCACGCATGGGAAGTCTCCTAGGATTCGGCGGCGTCTTCTTCCGTCTCGCGCCGCGTGTTGCCGTAATACTTCTTCGTTGTGTAGTGATAGTAGTAATAGTAGTCGTCGCGCATGATGTTGATGTTGTTCAGCACGGCTCCCATCAGGGTGCCGCCCGCATTCTCCACCATCCGCTTCGCCCGCAGACTGATCAGCTTCGGATACTTCCGATACTGCACCACGAGCAGCACGCCATCCGCCTCGGAAGACAGGATCGCCGCGTCCGTCACGCCGAGGATCGGAGGGGAATCCATCAAGATGACATCATAGTGCGGCTTGAGCTTGTCCAGCAACGCCCGGATGCGAGGCCCGTTCATGATTCCCAACGTACCGCGGCGAATGCGCCCGGCCGTGATCATCGACAGATTCGGCACGCCCGTCTCCTGCACCGCCTCCATCGGCTCGAGCTCGCCCAGCAAGATGTTGACCAGTCCCTTCTTGTTGGAAAGACCCACCATCTTATGCTGCACGGGACGGCGCATGTCGGCGTCGATGACCAGCACGTTGCTCCCCTGTTCCGCATAGACGTACGAAAGGTTGAACAGCGTCGTCGACTTGCCTTCGCCCACACCACCGGAAACCACGGTGAACACCTTCTGGTTCCCTTCGCGCGCCAGCAGCGCCAACGACGTCCTGAGCCCGCGGTACGCCTCGCCCTGGCCCGAGGAATGCCCCGCCTCGGTGAGCGGCCGCGACTGCTGCGGAATGACCGCCAGCACGGACAGGCCGAGGTACTTCTCGACTTCGTCGACCGTCTTCAGCGACACATCGAGGTATTCGACGAAGAACGCCAGCCCCACGCCGGCCAGCAGACCGAGCACCACGGACAGGACGATGTTGAGCGGAATGATCGGCGAGGAAGGACGCTCCGGGGCCTCCGCCTCCTCCACGATATGCACCATGGTGCGCGGTACTTCCAGCTCGATGCCGGTCTGCGTGACCCGCGCGCGCAACGCCGTCAGGATGTCGCGCTGCAGGGCCACCTCGCGGTCGGCACGTTCGAACGGCAGCAGGTCGGCGGCCTGCGACTCGATGTCGAGCGCGCGCAATTCGTCGAGTTCCTTCTGGAGCGAATCCACCTTGCTCTTCCGCACCTGATAGTCGGCGGAAAGCCCTCGCTTGAGGCCATCCAGCGACTCTTCGAGCTGCTTCTTGATCTCGTCAATGGCCCCCTTCAGCCGCTTGATGTTCGGGTGGTTCTCGCCCAGCGTCCCATCCGCCAGCATCGTCTGCAACGACACATTCGCATCGATGTACTGCTGGCGCAACGCCACCAGGGCCGGATCGCTGACCGTGTACACGGCCGCCGACAGCAGCTGCTCGCCATCCAGCTGCGACAACTCGTCCATGCGCGTCTTGCTCTGGATCATCTCGACGCGCGCCGCCGACACCTGCTGCTCCAGCATCTGAATCCGCTGGAGTTCCGCGCTAATCGACCCCGAATACGTCCGTGCCACCAGCAGCAGGTTCTTCTCCGAACGAATCTTCTCCAGCTTGTTCTCCGCTTCCTCCACGCGTTCCTGCTGGAGGCGCAACTCGTTGCTCATCGCATCGATCGAGTTCTGGATCTTGCGCCGGACGTCCTGCTCGCGCGAAGCCTGGTACACGCTGGCAATCTCGTTGGCAATCTCCGCCGACTGCTTGGGATTCTCGGTCGTCACGCGGATGTTCATCAAGGTGGTATCGCGGTCCTGCTCGACCCGTATCGAGCGCTGCAGCATCCGACGCGTCTCCTCGGCGTCGAGCGGCGACTTGTCCTCGTTCAGTTCCGCCCCCCACACCCGCTGGAGGTTGAGATTGTGCATGACCTTCGTCAGAATCGGCCGCGAGGTCATGATTTTTTCCTGCGTCAGCAGGAA
This sequence comes from Kiritimatiellia bacterium, assembly GCA_017458625.1. Lineage (GTDB taxonomy): Bacteria > Verrucomicrobiota > Kiritimatiellia > CAIQIC01 > Lenti-01 > RGIG3636. The sequence continues at coordinate 64,107 of JAFTAH010000138.1, forward strand.
GAACGGGTTGTACCCCGCACCGGACGACGACCGGTTGCCGAACGGATCAACATCCAGTTGCTCGTCGCGCACCTCGATCTGCGTCTGTGCCGTGTACTTCTTCGGCATCATCACCGTGTAGAACGTACCCGTGACAATCGTCATCAGGGCAACCGCCAGGACCACTTCCTTGCGGTCGCGAATGACACGCCAGTAGTCCAAAAAATGCAGGGAATTTACGGATTCTTCAGCCATGGGAGGAAAACCTTGGAACGAGGGTGGCGGGTGACGGAAATGGTGCGGTCAGGAAAGGAGGGGGCGGGTTGGCAAGGGGATGAAAAGAAAAGTCGGGGCAACAGCCGCAAGACGTGGCAGGGGGACGGGCCTTTTTGCAGGAAAAAGGCGGCCGTTGCCGGTCGCCTTGTCCCCGCCCCCCCTGGGGGTTAGAAGAGCTGGATGCGCCACCCCACGTCGACGCGGTGGTTGTCGAACTCTTCGCGGCCAGGAATATCGCTGTCCAGCTTGATGAACTGGTAGCAAACCTCCAGCCAGTTGTGGCGGTAGAACTCGAAGGCGGCCCGCGTCGAGAACGCGAAGGTGTCTTCGGCCCCGTCCTTGAGCTCGCTGTCGCTCTTCGCGTAGTCCGCATCGTAGTCGTTGTGGGAGTAGATCACCGAGGCGTAGAGGCCCAGCCGGGAGGTCACTTCCCAGGCGGCGGAAAGCGACAGGTACGTGCGGTTCTGGCTCATGTAGTTCGAGATATCGGACTCGTAGATCGAGTAGGACGCGGACAGCGTGGTGCGGAAGTCGGCCACCGGCAGGAAGGTGAGGGAGAGTTCACCGTACGGCTGCGTCTGGTCATCATAGAACTCGTCATCGTCGTACCAGCGCTGCTCGACGCCGCCGCGGAGCGAACCGATGAAGTAGCTCGAAAGGGTCTGCTCATAGCCGACACCAGCGAAGATCATCGTGGAATCGCGGTCGAAGCCCTCGGGATTCTTGTCGTAGAGCAGCCGCTGATAGCGGAAGTCGGCCATGGCGGCGGCCAGCGAGTTCAGCTGCTGGCGAACGGTGAGACCGCCAACGGGCGAAATGTAGTCGTCGTACTTGTGGGCAGCGCCATCATCGGTGTAGGTCAGCGAGATGAAACGGCCGCTCAGGTCGATGCGGGTGTTGGGCCCGACGTTGTAGAGGAGGGCGGCAATCGCGCTGTTGTAGTAGTTGTCATCGTCCTCGCGCACCACATAGTCGTCGCTGTGGAGCTCGGGCAGCTGGCCGGCGCGGAGCGAATCGCCCAGGTTCAAGGTCAACGTGTCGCTGATCTTGTGGGAGAAGTCGGCCGAGAGGTCGTGGAGGACGTCCACCTTGTCATCTTCGCGGGCCTCGTACCACGTAATCGACGGCGTATAGCGGATGGAGAACGAGGTGTGATTGTGGAAGTTGAGGTTGAGCAGGGCCGTCACTTCCTCGATGAGGCGCAGGGACTCCTCGGGATTGTGGTCGTCGGACACGCGGTAGATGTTGTTATCGTAGCCCACGCGGAAACGGTTGAAGAGGTGGAACGGAACCTCCTCGACGGCCATGGCGACGGACGAGGCGGCCAGAAGGGCAAGCAGGGCGGTGCAAATTCGCTTCATGTTGGAATTCCTTGCAGAGGGTTCAGGGTATACGGAGGAAAGTCGGATTCGAATAGGCGACATCAGTGGGGGGTCGGACGAGGCCGGGGCTTCGGCTTGGCCTCGGAAATGGCATGCGCCACCACGGCGGGAGGAACCGGAACCAGCTGAGGCTCAGGCTTGGCCAGCTCGGAATATTCGCCGCCGAGGGTTTCGAAGGGCGCAAAGTGCTCATAGGCACCAGACGCGACCGCTTCGCTGACGAGAGGGTCGACCGAGGTGACGCCGGTGTCCTGGGCGACCACGGTGGGCAGGGCCTCCATGTCGGCGATGGTTTCTCCAACAGGGCCATTCAGGTTGATTCCCAGGGCGGACAGGGCCGCGATCCAGGAGGCATCGTCCTCGGGATTGGCCACGCTGTCGCTGGCCCCCATGGCCTGGACGAGGATGCGGGCGAGGTCGGCCTTCGTGACGAGCTTGTCGGCCTGCCAGCCATCCTTCGGGGCAATGCCGTTCTGCATCAGCAACGTGAAAATGTCCTGGTCGGAGGCGTTGGCGGGCAGATAGCTGGCCATGCCCAGCGACCGCACCAGCTCTTCGGCCAAGGTGGCCTGCGTCACGCCAGAGCTGGCTGCATCCTTCTTCGCAGCAAACGAGGCCACCGCCACAAGGCTGGCCAACAGAATCATCAGAAACTTCTTCATGCGCTTTCTCCTCGTCCGGGGGACGGATGGACTCGTCCCACCATAGGACTCTGCCCAACTTCGTCTTTAAGTATGCGCCCCCCTCCTGCGCACGTCAACACAAAAGAAAGTTTTTTTGCGCCCTCCCGGCAGGCTTGACAGGGACCGAGCGCCGGGCGGCCCGGAAAGACGATGCGCGTAACGGCCCGCCCGGCGGTCGGGCCCTATCCCCCCTAGAATCCTAGCCCGAGCCCCCCTCTAGAGCGGTTTTCAAATTACTGTAGCCATTTGGCGGGCGGCTTCCGGAGGTGCGGCTTCCAGCCGCGCAATTAATTTGGGCGCGACAGGATGTCGCACCTCCGAACCTTGTGGCCACACATTTTCGCAAAATGCTCTAGC
>JAFTAH010000139.1 GCA_017458625.1 Kiritimatiellia bacterium
ACCAGCTCGGCCTGACCCTGCCCCCGCAGCCCCCGCCCCGCATCTCGCCCGCGCAAGTCTCTCAAACGACGATGTAGTGGAGACCTATGGGCAAAATCCTAAGAAATACCCCTATTTTACCCTCGAACGTGGAAAGTCGGGATAGACATGCGATTTTCGACTGTTTTCAACAAACAAGGCCATTTTCTGCCCGTCCTCCATTGAAACCCTTACACTTTTTGCTCACGCCCTTCGCGCGCGTCGCCCGCGTTTTTGTGTTGCAAAACCGGAGACATAATGCTATGGGGAAGCGCCGCCCGGCCGGAGCCCCTTTGGCGTCCGGCGGGCATTCCCCCAGAGGTATCACCATGGACAACACCGAAAAACTCCCCGAACGCATCCGGCGCTATCGCCAGAACCTGAACATGAGCCAGGAAGAACTTGCGGAGAAGTCCGGCGTCGCCCTGTCCACCATCCAGGCGGTCGAGGCGGGCCAGGCCTATCCCGCCCTCGGCATCTTCGTCAAGCTTTCCCGCGCGCTCGGCCAGCGGCTCGGCACGTTCATGGACGACCAGTTCTCGCCCGACCCCATCATCACGCGCATCGAGGACCGCGACAAGGCCCTGGCGCGCCACGTCGCCAGCGTCAGCGAGGGCTTCACCTACTACCCCCTCGGCGCCGGCAAGAACGACCGCCACATGGAGCCGTTCTTCGTGACCATCGACGCCGACGCCGACGCCAAGTTCTCCACCCACGAGGGCGAGGAGTTCATCATCGTCGTCTCCGGCGAGGTCTCCCTCGACTACGCGGGCGAGCACTACGTCCTCAAGCCCGGCGACTCGATGTACTACAACTCCATCGTCTCCCACAAGGTTGCCGCCGCCAACGGCCAGCCCGCCACCATCTACGCCGTCATCTTCACCCCGATGGACTAGCCCCATGGACCCGGACACCTCCTCCCCTACGGCCGCCGCCTCCCCTGCGGCCCCCGCCCCCGCCGGGCGCCCCTTCGCGCTCACCGACCCCTTCGGCAGCGCCCCCTCCCGCGCCCCCTTCGCCCAGTCCGTCTCCACCGGCGTGCCCTGGAACGGCTACCCCATCCTCCGCGAGTACACCCTCGGCCAGCTCCTCGACCAGACCATCGCCCGCTGCGGCCCCCAGGACGCCCTCGTCTATGCCGACCGCGACTTCCGCCTCACCTGGTTCGAGTTCGGCGCCGAGGTCGACCGCCTCGCCAAGGGCCTCATGGCCCTCGGCATCCAGCACGGCGAGAAGATCGCCCTCTGGGCCACCAACGTCCCCCACTGGATCATCCTCATGTTCGCCGCCGCCAAGATCGGCGCCGTCCTCCTGCCCCTCAACACCAACTACAAGCGCGCCGAGATTGACTTCGCCCTCAAGCAGTCCGACACCGAGAACCTCTTCGTCATCAACGGCTACCGCGACTGCAGCTACCTCGACATCCTCTACGACCTCGTCCCCGAGCTCAAGGAGCAGCCCCGCGGCCGCCTCCACTCCGCCCGCTACCCCCACCTCCGCCGCGTCATGTTCCTCGGCCCCGAAAAGCACCGCGGCATGTACTCGCTCAACGAGGTGCTTGCCCTGGCGGTCGAAACCCCGCACCAGGCCTACCTCGACCGCCAGGCCCAGTGCGACGTCAACGACGTCGTCAACATGCAGTACACCTCCGGCACCACCGGCTTCCCCAAGGGCGTCCAGCTCACCCACCGCAACATCGCCAACGACGGCTTCTGGATCGGCGCCTGCCAGAACCTCTCCTGCCGCGACCGCGTCTGCATCCCCGTCCCCCTCTTCCACTGCTTCGGCTGCGTCCTCGGCGTCATGAGCTGCGTCAACCACGGCTCCACCATGGTCCTGCTCGAGAAGTACGACCCCCTCGTCGTCATGATGAGCATCGAGCGCGAGAAGTGCACTGCCGTCTACGGCGTCCCCACCATGTACATCGCCATCCTCGACAACCCCGTCTTCAGCAAGTTCGACTTCAGCAGCCTCCGCACCGGCATCATGTCCGGCTCCACCTGCCCCATCAACCGCATGCAGCAGACCGTCGAACGCATGTACATGAAGGAGATCTGCAACCCCTACGGCCTCACCGAGACCGGCCCCGTCATGACCATGACCCGCTACTTCGAGAAGGATCTCCGCCGCAAGTGCGAGACCATCGGCCAGGCCCTCCCCGGCGTCGAGGTCGCCATCATCGACCCCGAGACCCACGACCTCGCCCCCGTCGGCCAGGACGGCGAGATCTGCTGCCGCGGCTTCAACGTCATGAAGGGCTACTACAACATGCCCGAGCAGACCGCCGCCTGCATCGACGCCAACGGCTGGGCCCACTCCGGCGACATCGGCCACATGGACGCCGACGGCTACTTCTACATCACCAGCCGCCTCAAGGATCTCATCATCCGCGGCGGCGAGAACATCTCCCCCCGCGAGGTCGAGGACTTCCTCACCCGCATGCCCGGCGTCCAGGACGTCCAGGTCGTCGGCGTCCCCTCCAAGAAGTACGGCGAGCAACCCGGTGCCTTCATCATCCCCATGCCCGGCGCAGAGCTCACCGCCGACGACGTCGCCGCGTACTGCAAGAACCAGATCTCCTGGTTCAAGATCCCCAAGTACGTGCACTTCATGGACGAGTTCCCCATGACCGCCTCCCAGAAGATCCAGAAGTACAAGCTCCGCGAGCTCGCCCACCAGCTCTGGCCTGACGCCTAGAGCGGTTTTCAAATTACTGTAGCCATTTGGCGGGCGGCTTCCGGAGGTGCGGCTTCCAGCCGCGCAATTCATTTGGGCGCGACAGGATGTCGCACCTCCGAACCTTGTGGCCACACCTTTTCGCAAAATGCTCTAGC
>JAFTAH010000026.1 GCA_017458625.1 Kiritimatiellia bacterium
AGGGCGGCGGTGGAAAGGACGGAGCCGCAGTAGGACTCGTAGAGGTCGGCGCCCTTGCCGGCGACGTCGCCGACGGTGTCGCCCACGTTGTCCGCGATGGTGGCGGGGTTGCGGGGGTCGTCCTCGGGGATGCCCGCCTCGACCTTGCCGACGAGGTCGGCACCGACGTCCGCGGCCTTGGTGGAGATGCCGCCGCCGACACGGGCGAAGAGGGCCTGCATGGAGGCGCCCATGCCGAAGGTGATCATGGTGGTGGTGATGTGGATGAGCTTTTCGGCGGACGTGCAGCCGGCGGGCACGATGTTCATGCCGAGGAAGTCAAGGCCGGAAGCCATGTTCGCCTCGGTGTAGACGAGCTTGTCGAGGATGGCGTACCAGACGCAGATGTCGACGAGGCCGAGGCCGACCACGACCAGGCCCATGACCGCGCCGGAACGGAAGGCGACCTGGAGGCCGCGGTTGAGGCTCTGGCTGGCGCCCTGGGCGGTGCGGGAGGAAGCGGCGGTGGCGGTGCGCATGCCGATGTAGCCGCAGAGGCCGCTGAAGAAGCCGCCGGTGAGGAAGGCGATGGGCACGAACGGGTTCTGGATGCCGAAGTAGGCCAGCACCGCGAAGATGATGAAGAGGGCCAGGAAGACGAGGCCGACGATCTTGTACTGGCGCAGGAGGTAGGCCATGGCGCCCTGGCGGACGTAGCCGGCGATTTCCTGCATGCGGTCGTTGCCGGGGTCGGCCTTGGTCATGAGGTGGTGAAAGATGTACGCGACGACGAGCGCGATGATGGCGCCGGCGGGGGCGATGTACCATAGTGATTGCATGGCGTCTGATCCTTTCAGTTGGTTTTCTTGCCTAGTCTTGTTTTACTCAAAATGGGGGACGGTGCGGCTCAGCCGCCGGCGAAGGGAGGAATGAAGGTGACGGAGTCGCCATCGGCGAGGGGCGCGTCGAAGTCCACGAAGACATCGTTGACGGCGGCCTTGCTGACGGTGGCGGTGAGGCGAAACAGACTGCGCGTCCGGATGTCATCGAGCAGGGCCTTCACGTCGGCGGCCTCGGTTTCGACCTCGGTCGTCTGAATGCCCCTCTGCGCGGAGAGGAACGAGTAGTAGCGGACGGTGATATGCTTCATGCGTCACAAGCAAACTACCTTTTGCCGTGGACTTCAAGCCGATTTTTGCCGACGGGGCGTTTCACGTGCGCGCGCACATGCTTTTCTTGCTTGTCTTTTGGGCGCGGGCAGGCAGAATAGGGCGCACGATTTAGGCAGGATTCCCAGGAGGCCCATGATGAAGAAGTTGACATTGGCATTGACGACGGCCCTCGCGGCCATGCTGGCGGCAGGCGCGGCCCTTGGCGCGGACGAGGCGTTTACCGCCCAATACAATGCGGTTTTGAGCCGCCTCCAGGCCATGGGGAGCGGCGTCTACACCGAAGCCGAGTGGTCCGCCATCGCGCAGTCCGTCCAGGACCTGACGGCAACGGCGAAGCGCAGCGGCGACACCGAGGCCATCATCAAGGCTTCCGTCATCGAGGCCTCGGTCGCCGGCGACATGCGCCACCAGTACCCGGCCGCACTCAAGCTACTTCGCAACGCACGTGCCGACTTGGCCGCCGCCGCGCCAAACGCCGACTTGTCCCCGCTGTACGTCAAGGAGGCGGAACTCCTCGCCGAAACGGGCGACCGCGATGCCATCCAGTCGCTCATCGCCGACTACAAGGCGTCGTCCTCCTATCGTCCCGAAATGTATGCCTGGCACGGGGGCCAAGGCCCGGGCGACCCGCTCTACATTGCCCGTCCCAAGGCTCACGGCAAGGCTTCCATGCCCCTTTCCATCATGGAGATGGCCCTGCGCCGCGCGGGATCCGCGCCCGGAACCCAGTTCCCCGACTTCGCGCTGACCGACCTCTACGGCCGCCCGCTGGTCGCCGCCGCCTATCGCGGGCGTGTGGTGCTGGTCGACTTCTTCGTGCGCGGATGGAAGCGCTGGGAAGACAACCTGCCTGCCCAGATCGACCTGTTCCAGCGCTACCATGGCCAGGGCTTCGAAATCATCGGCGTCTGCCTCGAGCGCGATGCCACCGGGCTCGACGAGCTGCACCTGCCATGGCCGGTCGTGGCGGCGGCGCCCGAGCTGACGAAGCAGCTCTCGATCTTCGGGCAGTCCACGAGCTATCTGCTCGACGTCAACGGGGCCGTGCTGGCGCGCGACCTGCGCGGCCAGGACCTCTCTAGCGCCGTCCGGACCGCCCTCGAGGCCGTTGGCCAGGCCAAGTAGGCCCCCGACGCCACGCTTCCGCTCGCGGGCTCCGTCGCCTATCCTCGCGGCTGGCCGCCATGCCTTCGCCGATTGTCCATGCCGCGCTCGGTACTGGAGCGGCACTGGCGATGTTGCCGCGCAAAAAGAACGCCGTGCCGGCGGCATTCGCGCTGGTTGCGCTCTCGTGCTGGCCGGACATCGACTATGTGCCTGGTCTGCTGGCAGGTGCCCTCAACCGCTTTCACCAGGGGCCCAGCCATAGTCTGGTCTTCGTGCTTCTCGGTGTACTGCTGGCCTATCCGTTCGTCCGGCATGCCACCATCGGGCGTCTTACGCGCGCGCACGTTTTCCTCCTTCTGCTAGGAGTAGGCCTTTCACATCTGCTCTTGGACATCTTCACGCAGGACTTCCGGCCGCCCATTGGCATTCCGCTGCTCTGGCCGCTGACCGATGAGCCCGTCCACTCGTCGTTTTCGCTTTTCCCGGCCTGGGCGAAGGGCACCCTGGCCGAAATCGTCACCAGTCCCCGGAACCTGCGGGCCATCGGCATCGAGCTGCTTTACGCCATCCCGCTCCTCGTTCTGCCGCCGCTACTCATGCATCATCGCAAAAAACGCGGCTAGAGCATTTTGCGAAAATATGTGGCCGCAAGGTTCGGAGGTGCGACATCCTGTCGCGCCCAAATTAATTGCGCGGCTGGAAGCCGCACCTCCGGAAGCCGCCCGCCAAATGGCTACAGTAAT
>JAFTAH010000140.1 GCA_017458625.1 Kiritimatiellia bacterium
GGACTCCTTTGTATGGGTTGGTTACCCACATATCATGCCACGCCCGGACCGCCGATGCAAGAAGAATTTTCAACGGCTTTCAAGAAAATCCGCCCCCTTGCCGACCTCCCTGCGGGTAAAGCCCGAAGAGATACGGCTCGAACGTGGAAAGTCGGGCTAGCCCGGCTACCCCCGGGCCATTTTTTGTCCTCTTCCTGCCTCCCTGTCTTTGTGTTTCTGCGTGCGGCCGCTCCGCCGCCCGTCCCGCCAGTCCCGCGCGTCCCGCCAGTCCCCCCCGTCTCGCCAGTCCCCCCCTTCTTTTTCATTCTCCGTCCTCCACCGTCCGCGTCCCCTTGCAGTCGGGATAGCCGCTGCAACTCCAGAACGGATTTCCCGCGTTGCGCCCCTTTTTCGCGACCACCTTGCGCATTGTCCGGCCGCACTCCGGGCATTTCGGTGCGCCATCGGCAATGGACGCCACGTCACGCTGCTCCAGCCGCGCGGCGGTCATCCGCTCCGTGAAGCCGCCCTTTTCGCGGAACTCCTCACCTGCAGCCCCGATCTGGCGCGTAAGGAGCGAGCAGGCCCGGTCAATCGTCACGAGCGCAGCATTCGCCGCAACCAGCGGATCTTCCGCCTCCAGCCACGGCGCGAACCGCCGCCGCATTCCCATGAGGTATTCCGCATACTCGTGGCGCGCATTCTCCCCCATGTCGCCACCGTAGAGGTCCAGCCGCAGCGCCTTGAAACGCACCGCCTCCGGATTCGCCGCCGCCCAGGGCGAGACCCCGTGCCCGACAAGATACGCCTCGTAGTCGCCCGCCAGCTCCTCCAGCGACCCTCTCGCCACGTCGTAGAGCCTCAGTTCCGTTTCCTTGGACGTACCTGCCCGCGACGACCCTTCCACGAGATTCTGCCGCGCGGAACGCGCCGCCCCGATCATCTGCCCGACCGTCTTCCCGAGCGGGTCGTTCCGATACGAATAGTTCCGCTCGCAGAACACTTCCGTGGCGTGATAGACGAGACAGACATAGCCAAACGTGAGCGTCTTCCGATAACCGCCATGCTTCCCGACAATCGCAATCATTCATGCCCTCCTGCTGATGAGGGACTGGCGCGACGGGCGCAGACTGGCGAGACCGATCTTCTTATCTCTTTCATCGCCCCCCACCTTAATATTGTACATTTGTTCTGTCAACCCCGTTTTGCCCCCCCTGTCTCTCACGTCCCATTCGTCCCCCCCTTCCGCCAGTCTCGCCCGCCTCGCCAGCCCCGCCAGTCTCGCCCGCCCCGCTTGTCCCCGCCCCGCCCCCGTGCTTCAGAAGCCCCCCCTCTTCTTTCCCTCTTCCCCTCCGCCCCCGCCTCGGCTAGACTTTCTCTTGCCATGCCAACCCCGCTCTCCCCCGCCGAACAAACCGCCGCCGCCAAGGACTTCGCCGCCTTCTGGCAAGGAAAAGGCTACGAAAAAGGCCAAAACCAGCCGTTCTGGCTCGACCTCCTGCGCCTCCTCGGCGTGGACACCCCTCCGCAGACCTCTACGCCCCCTTGGCCATGCCCCCCGACCTCCTCGCGGCCCACCGCGCGAACGACCGCACCGTCATGTTGGCCTACGGCTTCGACCTGAAAATGACCAAATCAGACTGCGTTGCCGAATTCTTCAAACTCGACGAAACGCTTTCCAACCGCCCATGAAACGCAACATGAACGAACCATTGCGCCAAAAACTCACAACCATGACGCCGGAGGACTTGTTGAAGTGGACGGACCCACGCATAGCGGAACGCGGATTCCGCTATTTAGACAACGTCTTGGAATTGCACGATGCGGACGAATCCGGCCTCCTAGCGAAAGTACAGGGTACCGACAAGTACTTCACCCGGGTTTTTCTGGATGCCGAAGGATTCCTGTCCTCTGAGTGTTCTTGCCCGGTTGCTTTCCGGTGCAAACATGCCGTCGCGACCATTCTTTCCGCTTCCCGGGAGCTTAAAAATGTCGCCGTACTGCCCAAGTGTTCCGCCGACTCCCTCGCCAAGGCGGAATTGGCCATTGAAAACGCGATGAAGCGCAAAACTGCCGACGAACTTTCCGCCCCCGAAAAGCACAAGAACCCAATCAAGGAGAAGGAACGGCGAGAGGCCGAATACCAGGCCATGGGGGAACGCATGCGCATCGAGCGCACGACCCTTTTTGCCGGATTCATCGAACGGGCGGAAGCTCTCGAAAAACGGCAGGACCTCGAGGGAATGCTCTCGCTGGTCGAGGAAGCCTGCTCGCATACGGACGAAGATTTCCACATTGAGCCTTATGGAAGGGAGCTTCAAAACCTGTTCAGCCGGTTCGTGGAAATCGCGCGGCGAGCAATTGCGTCCAGTCCCATGCCAAACGTGGAACGCCTCCTGTGGGCTCACCGACTCGAGACCCCATACCGCTACTACGAAACCGGAGCTCTGGGAAGCTGGTTCTGGAACGAGCGACAATCGAAATGTGTTTCGTCCGGTGAATGGCGGCAAGTGGCGGAAATCCTCTCGCGGGAACTTGCCGAAACTCCTGAGGAACACCTCCGACACAATTTCCACGAGGTTTGCGCTGATGTCGACGACGCCATGACAGCCTTCTTCCGGGCCGGATGCGCACAGGAAGCCGCCGATATTTGCGCCCGCTATGCACGCTATACCGAATGTTATTCCCAAGCAGCCGACCTTCTACTCACCCAAGGGCAGATGGCCGAAGCCAAGACCGTACTGCAAACCGGCATCGCCGCCGCCGCCATCGGCGATGACGACATCGGCAATTGCGCCCCGTATGCCGACCAATACGCCGGAATCCTGGCACGGGAAGGAAAACATGCCCTCGCCACGACCATCCTCGCCGCCGCTTTCCTTTTTCGCGCGGGAAACTATGCGGGAAAACGCACGCGCGAATTGTTCGATGCCGTCATCGCCGAAGCGACCAAAGCCGGCGTGGCTGAAGAAACCCGGAAAGCCCTTCGTCACGCCCTGGAATGGGGACTCGTTCCAAAACCCCTCGCCCAACACGGCCCCTCCCGCTTTGCCTGGTTCCGGACCGATGCCACTCCGCCCCCCGTTCCGCCTTGGCCCCTCCCGCCATTGCCCGGAGATTTGTCCTTGTCCTTGTCCGAAGACCTCTGGCAAGGCAAAAACGATTGGTCTGCAGACAAGGCCTTGCTTGCAGAAATTGACTCCTCTGGCGGCTTCTCGTCCACCAGCACGGCGTCACAACCTTCTCCAAGCGCTCCCCACATCTGACCACTCTCCCCCTGCGTTGATTGGCGCACGCGGCGGGAACTTGGAGATCAGCCCCCCGGGAAGGACTCCTCGTGACCCCGCCCGCTCAACTCCCGCAATCTTGCGTCCAACCGATCGCGCCGCTTCATCAGCTCCTGCCGTTCAAACTCCGCAAAGGCCGCGTGCCCCAGCGGCGTCAGCCAGAAAACGACCGCCGCAACCCCGATTCCCCCGAACACCGCCAGCGCGGTGAAAAACAGAACCTTGTGGAAAAACACGCCCGTCACCAGTAGCGTCACCGCCGTGGACAGGGCCCATCTTTTCATAAACGTTTTCATCAGAGATGAAACTACCACATGATCGACGGAACCATCAATAACAATGTCGAAGTCAACGCGGTCCGCTCTCAGAGCGGAGCCGAATCATCTTCCGCCTGGGCGTTGCCCATTGGCAGCGGGCGCAGAAGAAGAGGAATTGACGAAGGAGTCGAGGTAGAGGTGGGTAGGAGTGCGGGGGGAGGAGGAGAGAGGGGCGGGGGTGGTGGGAGAGGGGGAAAGGGGATGGCGGGAGAGGTAGGTGGATTCGACGGCGTCAAGCCAGGCGGTGCGGTCGTGCTGGCGGGCGAGGTAGGCCTGGTGGAGGGACTGGGCGCGATGCCAGAGCTGGGTGAGGGTCAGGTCCCAGGCGTCGTCGCTGAGAGGGGCGGAGGGGTCTGCGCGCTTGGGGGTGCGGCGGAAGAGGCGTCGCTCGGGCAGAGCTTCAGGAGGATGGCGGAAGTACTCGAAGTAGGCCTCGTAGGCGGAGCAGACGTTCTGCAGGACGGGAGAGGCCTCGGTGCGGGAGGCAATGAGGAAGGAACGGAGAGCCGTGGCAAGCGGAGCGGCCCAGGTGGTGTTGCGGAAAGCCACCAGGTCGGCGGCGGCAAGTTCGGAGGGAGCGTCGGGGGGCAGGTTCTCGACCCACTCGGCAGGGTGGACGACCAGCGTGCGGAGCAGGTTCTGCTCCATGGCATAGTCGCGGCCGCCGGTGCGCATGGGGGCATTGGCGGAACGTTCGTCGCCAGCATCAGGCTGGCACCAGGAGGCCAGGAAGGTCTGCCATTCGTCCTCGGGGGGGCGGTTGCGGAAGCGAGCCGAAAAAGTGGTGGTCACGAAGGCGATGTCTGGGGTAATGCCGCGGACGATGGCGTCCAGGAGCGGGGCAAAGGCGTCGCCCGGGGCCTGCTCCTGCGGGCAGAGGAAGTCGACGGCGGCCTGGGCGTAGGCCTTTTCGCGCCAACGGCCCGGGGGAAGGCGTTGAAGCTTGAGGACATCGGCGAAGGTCATGGGAGAGCGGCCCGGGGAGGAAAGTTCCATGGCGACCCACTCGCGGTTGCGGGCGGCGACGGAGGGGAGGAGCGATTGCGCAATTCCCGCCGAGAGCCAGTCGGGTGGCCGCGGGCCAATGCCCGTGCGGCGGGCGCGCGGGATCAGGGCGGCGGCGCAGCGGGTCAGAAGGGTGGCGGCGAGGGCGACCTGGAGGTCTTCGGAGTCGAGCACGGCGGGGGGCGGGGTGGCGATACGCTGGTAGAAGCGGCCGCCTTCCCAGCCCTGCATCCGGCGATAGCCCTGGGCGGTGCTGTTCGTCGGTGGAACGGCAATGCCGATGACCTGGCCCTGGCCAAGCCAAGGGGTGGTGCGGCCCAGCCGTTTCTCGATGGCGGTGGTCCAGCGTTCGATTTCCTCGGCCAGATGCAGGTTTTCGGCGGAGGTCATGCCGCCGACGATGAAGCGGCCGTCGTGGGTGTGGATGGCGGTCCGGGAGGGGGTTTGCGGAGGCAGCGGAACCGAAGAGAAGACGCCGGGCACGCCGCTGGCGTTGGTGGTGCCGGGAGGTGCGAGAGGATAGTCGCCGGAGGTGACGGCAGGCAGGGCAACGGATGGAGTCGTCGGGGCCGTGGCCAGAGCGTTAGCGCCAGCGGCTGGCGGCGAGGTATCTCCCGGGGGAAAATAGGGCACCAGCATGCCCGAGGCGATACTGTCCTCGGCCCGCGTCACCTGCGGCGCGAGGCAGCCGACGGCAACAACCAGCCGCAAGACGAGCGCCGACAGGGAAAGATGGACGCTAGGGGACGAGGTGGGTTCCATTGCGACCGGCAATGGCTTCTTCCAGAAGGTGGGGCTGGGTGATGATGACCTCGCGGCCACCGGCCTTGAGGAAGTCGATGGCAGCGGCGATCTTGGGACCCATCGACCCGGCGGGGAACTGGCCTTCGGCGAGGTATTTCTCGGCTTCGGCGATGGTCAGGCGGTCGAGTTCTCGCTGGGTGGGCTTCTTGAAGTCGATGGCGACCTTGTCGACGCCGGTGGAGATGATGAAGAGGTCGGCGTGGAGATTCTTGGCGAGGAGGCAGGAGGCGAGATCCTTGTCGATGACGGCGGCGCGGCCCTCCAGGGAACCGGCGGCGTCGCGCACGACGGGAATGCCGCCGCCGCCCACGGCAATGACGACGACGCCCTTGTCGAGGAGCAGGCGGATGGTTTCCTCCTCGATGATGGAAATGGGCTTGGGAGAGGCGACGACCCGGCGCCAGCCCCGTCCGGCATCCTCCTTGAGAATCCAGCCGTTCTCGGCCTCGTAGCGCTTGGCCTCGTCTTCGGTGTAGAATGGGCCGATGGGCTTGGTGGGCGCGGAGAAGGCGGGATCGGCAGGGTCGACCTCCACCTGGGTCACGACAGTGGCAATCTGGCGCGAGATGCCCCGGTGGCGGAGCTCGTTGGCGAGGGTCTGTCCGACCTGGTAGCCGATGGCACCCTGGGTGTCGGCGACGCAGGACTCGAGGGGTACCTCGTGGAGGCGGTCCTTGGCAAGGTCGCTCCGCAACAGGATGAAGCCGACCTGGGGGCCGTTGCCATGCGTGATGACGACGCGGTAGCCGGCGGCGACGAGGGCCGCAATGTGCTTCGAGGTCTCACCTGCGGCACGGTACTGGTCAAAAACCGTCCGCTTCGAGTTGTCCGCGATGAGCGAGTTGCCACCAATTGCGATGACCGCCAAAGGTTGTTTCATGGGGTATCCTCCTATGTCCTGATGCCGGGAATGACCCCGCCGGCCCTCCGGGCCGGAAGGTCATGAATCCAACGTTGAAAGGCTGCGGCCAGCGGCTAGGCCTGGTTGAGGGCCTCGACGAGCACTGCGGCCTGGCGAACACCGACGAACGACTGCACTTGCCTGCCATCCTTGAAGATGACGAGGTAGGGGATCGTGTTGACGCCGAACTGGGCGGCGAGATCCGGGTTGTCGTCGACATTGACCTTGCCGACCTTGACGCCGGGCAGCTGCTGGGCCACCTGCTCAAGAATGGGACCCTGCATGCGGCAAGGGCCGCACCACGGGGCCCAGAAGTCGACGAGGACCGTGCCTTGCGCGGTAAAATCCCCAAAGATGCTTGCATCGAGTTCTGTGCTCATGTCTGTCTCCCATCGTCGCCGGGTTCTTCGGCAACGCTGGCAAAATCCTATCATGCCCATCCGAAAGCGCAAGGGGGAAAAGCAGGAAGGCAAGGAATGGGGTGGGGAACGGGGGCGGCTGGGGTTTCGCCTTGAAGGGGGGGCGGGGGGCGGGGTAGGATGGACGGGTATGGCAACCGCAAGACCCAATGACTCCACCGAGCGTCCGCATCCCGCCGTGAGGGCGGGGGAGCGGGTGCCGCCGTCCAGCATCGATGCCGAGCAGGGGCTGCTCGGGTGCGTCCTGCTGGAGTCCGCCACGCTCGTCGACCGCTGCATCGAGCAGCATCTCACGCCGGAGGCGTTCTTCCTCGACGCGCATCGCGAGATTTTTGACACCATTTTGCGAATGCACGAGCGGCACGAGCCCATCGACGTGCTGACGGTGATCGGGCGGCTGCGGGAGGAGAACCGGCTGGAAGGGGTGGGCGGCGAGGAGACGCTGCTGGCGCTTTCGGAGGGGGTGGCGACCACGGCCCATGCCGGCTACTTCATGGAGCGGGTGTACGACAACTATCTGCGCCGGCGCGTCATCGTCACCGCGACCAGCATCGTGGAGAGCTGCTACGATGCCGACATCGAGGCGAAGACGCTGCTGGGCCAGGCCGAGCAGGACATCCTGGCCATCGGCCAGGAGCGGCCGGGCGAGGACAAGTCGTGGGCCGCCATCGTCAAGTCGGAGTTCGGCGTCATCGAGAAGATCGCGCGGGAAAAGAAGGGGCTGACGGGGCTTTCCACGGGGTTCGTGGACCTGGACCGGCAGACGCTGGGGCTCCAGCCCGACAGCATGATCGTGCTGGCGGCGCGGCCGTCGATGGGCAAGACGTCGCTGGCGCTCAACATCGCCGAAAACGTCGTGCTGGGGGCGCGGCACCAGCCGCCGCGGGCGGTGGCGGTGTTCTCGCTCGAAATGAGCGCGGACGCGCTGGCCCGCCGCATGCTCTGCGGCTATGCGGGGGTGTCCGCCTTCGACCTCGCGAAGGGCAAGGTGAACCGCGACGACGTGCCGAAGCTTTCCGGAGCGGCGGACGTGCTGTCGAAGGCACCCATCTTCATCGACGACACGCCTGGGCTCGAGGTGGCCGAGTTGCGGGCGCGGGCGCGGCGGCTGCGGCACCGCGAGGACATCGCGCTGGTGGTCATCGACTATCTCCAGCTGCTCCACTACTCCAAGTTCGCACGGGATGGCCTGCAACGCGAGACGGCGGCCATTTCGCAGGGCATCAAGGAGATGGCGAAGGAGCTGGGCATCCCGGTGCTGATTCTTTCGCAGCTGAACCGCGCCGCCGAAACGCGCGACGCGAAGTCCGGCAAGCCCATGCTTTCGGACCTGCGCGACTCCGGGGCCATCGAGCAGGACGCCGACATCGTGATGTTGCTGCGGCGGCCGTCGCGCTACGAGAACGATCCCGACCATGACGACGAACGGCTGGCCATCGTGGACATCGCCAAGAACCGCAACGGGCCCATCGGGAAGGTGCGGATGGACTTCGACGGGGCCTTGACGCGCTTTTCGGACCGCATCGAGGGCGTCGCCCCCGACGGAACTTGAACGCGCGTGCGCGTACGCGCGTGATCCGGGATTGCTCAAAGGCCTTGGCAGGTGCGGTTTTCCGCGTGTTTTCCGCCGTTTGAAAAAAAGTGGGAGGAGGGGGAGAAAAGGCGTTGCGTTCGGCGGTGGGGGGGGCTATGTTCCGTACATGGTTTTTCGCCTGTCCAACTTGAATCGCAGAGTCCTCCTGCAGACCCTCCTGGCGCTCGTTTCCGCCTGTCTGCTGGTGGCCGGATTGTGCTCCTGCGGGCGGGAGGAAAAGCGGCTGACGGGCAACGATGCGCGCGGCCGCTGGATGCGGAAGGCCGACGAGGCGGCGCAGAAGGGCGAGTGGGACGCCGCAGTAGCCCTCTACGAGCGCGCCTTGCGGCATCGGCCGGACATGGCGGCCGGGCATCGGCGCATCGCTCCGATCTTTGACGAGCAGAAGAAGGATCCCGTTGCCGCCCTCTACCACTACAACCGCTATCTGGAGCTGGCACCGAACGCGCCCGACCGCGAAGCCGTCGCCGAGGCGGTCGAGCATTGCCAGCAGTACATCGCGGCGGGGACGGGCGGCGACACGTCGGCGTTGCGCTGGCGCATCGATTCGCAGGCCGAAACCATCCAGCAGCTCACCAGCGACCTGGCCGCCGTCCGGGAGACGCTCCGCCTCACGCAGGCGCAACTCGACTCGGCCCTCGCCGCCAACGCCGCCGCCGCCCACCAGACGGCTTCCGGAGCCGCCGCGACGCCGGGGCCGCGCCTGCCGGTCATGGGACGGCAGCAGACCGCCACGACGCCTCCAAAGCCTGCCGCAAAAGCGAAGTCTGCGGGGGCCACCGAAACGCCCGGCGTCTATGTCGTCCAGTCCGGCGACACCCTTTCCCGGCTGGCCACCCGCTTTCATACCACGACCGAGACGCTGTATGCGATGAACCGCCACCAGATGACCAGTCCCAACGCGCTTCGCATCGGCATGAAGCTTGTGATTCCCGTCTCCACTCCCTAGGATTCCGTCCCCATGTCCACAGACTATATTGACAGAGACCTCATCTCCCGCCAGGCCCGCGGGCCCCGGCGCGACGCCGGCCCCTCCACCGCCGACCTGCGCGAGGAACGCGCCTCCGACCTGCGCGCCGACAAGGAACGTCTGGCCGCCCTCGAACAGGAGACCGCCGCCACGAAGGCCCTCATCGAAAAGCAGGAGGCCTACGAGAACGCCCGCGACGAGCTGGCCGCCGCCATCGCCGCCGCGCAGGAGCGGATCGCCGACGAGCAGCAGCACACGCTGGACTTGCAGGCGCTGCTGGAGGAGTCCTCGCGCGACTTGCAGGCCTCCCAGCGGCTGATGGAGAACCTCCACGAGGAGGAGTGGACCGATGCCACCCGCTCGCTCGAACTCGACCATGCCCTGGCCACGCTGGACGACGTCCGCGTGCACTATAACGAGGTGGCCCGCCGGCTTCAGGAGGAGACCGCCGCCCATCGGGAAGGCGTCGCCGAGGCCATGGGGGCGGACGGGAACGCCGCCAAGGCGCAGGGCGGATGGGGCGGCCTTCTGCACTCCCCTTCCATGCGCGCCGGCTGGGCCTGGGCCCTTGGCGCGGCGATTCCGCTGGGGGGCATCATCCTGCTGCTCTCGGTGGCGTGGTGGATTTTCCTGTGTCTCTGGTGGTAGCGAGGGCGACGTCATCATGGAACACAGCCAGCTTGAAGCCTTGAAGGCCCGCCTCGCCGAACTGGAACGCGAGAAGGCCGCCCTGCGGACCCATATCAAGACGATTTCCGAACTTCCCGAAGGTTTTTCCGTCACGTCGGGCAGGCAAGGCCCCCGTCTCCGGGCGCCGGCTGTCCCGGAGGAGTGGCTGGAGATGCACCCGGAACGGGTGGCGAACCTGCCGCGCGGGGCCGAGGTGCTGACGCGGGCCGGCGTGCAGGTCGTCACCGATGCGCCCCCGCCGCCGCCCGGGGCCTCGGCGGACTTTGCACCGCCACCCGACGGGGTGACCATCAAGCAGTCCGTGGCCCCCGACTACATCCACCGGTCGAGCTTCGTCCATCCGTCCATGCCCAGCGCGATGTCCACGCCGCTGCCCTCCGCCTCCCGCAACCCGGTCCGGACCTATCTGGGAGCCTCGGCCTTCAACCGGTCGCGCGCCAAGGAGCGCCGCTCGCGCCTGAATCCGGTGCCCGCCAGCGGTTCCTCCCGCGCCAAGGCCATTTTCCTCGTCGTCATGGTGGTGCTGCTCGGCTACCTCGCCATTCGCGCCTTTACCTGATTTTCTGGACGGCCGCCGGCTCGCCCGCGCTTCCCATCTTTTGCCCCAAAACCCTTTGTTTGCACGTAAGCTCATGCATTTTGCGATTTCCTGCGGTGGCACTGGCGGACATACCCTGCCCGGACTGGCGACGGCCCAGGCGCTCGTCGCCGACGGGCACCGGGTGACGCTCGTCCTCACGGACCGCGCCACCGACCGCACGACGGCGGCCACCTGGGCGGGACCGCATCTCGTTTTTCCGGCCGACTACCTTTCGGCGCGCCATCCCGTGCGCTCGCTGAAGGCCATCCTGACGCTCCGGCGGTCGCGCGCGGCGGCCATCCGGGCGTTTCGGGCCGACCGGCCGGACGCGGTGCTGGTCATGGGCTCCTACGCCTCCTTTCCGGCGGCCTCGGCGGCGGTGGCGTGCGGCATTCCGCTGGTCTTGCACGAGTCGAACGTCATTCCGGGGCGGCTGGTCGAGTGGTTTGCGCTCAAGGCGGCGGCAATCGCGGCCGGGTTCGAGGAGCTCCGCGACCACCTGCGCGGCGGGCGGGAGGTTCTTGTCGCCACGGGCACGCCCATCCGGCCGGAACTGGTGCGGGGAGCCGCGCTGGCACTGGCCGCGCGGGGAGTGGGGGACGGTTCCCGGTCCGTCACGCCCCACCTGCTCGTCACCGGCGGCTCCCAGGGGGCCCGCTCGCTGAACACGGCGGCCGCCGAGGCCTTTATTCGCCTGTGCGCCGAAGGGGTTCCGTTTGCCGCCACCCATCTCGCCGGACAGGCCGACTACGAACGCGTCGCGGGACTCTATGCCGCCGCCAAGGCCCGGCCCAACGTCACGGTGCTGCCTTTTTCTGCCGACATGGCCACGCACTACAGAAAGGCCGACTTCGCGCTCACACGGGCTGGTGCCTCCACCCTCGCCGAACTCGTCGCCTTCCGCCTGCCGGCGCTGCTCGTGCCCTATCCGCTGGCCGCCAAGGACCACCAGATGGCCAATGCGCGGGCCGTGCAAGGCACCGGGGCCGTCGCGGTCGTGGCCGATGCCGAACTCACGTCCGACGGACTCCATGACTACCTTAAGGCGCTACTTGCCGCGCCCGACCGCCTGACCGCCATGCGAGCCGCCTACGCCAGTTCCTCCCTGCCCGACCCCGCCGAAGCCCCCAAGCGTCTCGCCGCGCTACTCGTCCGGGTGGCCAAGGAGCAGTGAGGCGACAGGGGGGAAGAAGGGACGACGGAAACAGCGGGGACGGGAGGGGACAGCCGAAAACCACCCACACAATTGCCGGCCGGAAAGGGGAAGAAATGTGCAAAAAGGCCAATGTTTGACGAAAAATCACACCCGTTTTGACGCAGGGTGGGGGCGGGGGGGAAAATGAAAACGAGAGCATTTTGCGAAAATGTGTGGCCGCAAGGTTCGGAGGTGCGACATCCTGTCGCGCCCAAATTTATTGCGCGGCTGGAAGCCGCACCTCCGGAAGCCGCCCGCCAAATGGCTACAGCAATTTGAAAACCGCTCTAGAAAGGCTAGTCGTTCTAGAAGAGGGTGGGGGCGGAGGGCGGAGAGGGGGACGAAGAAGGGGAAGGAGAGGCGAGGTAGGGCGGGAGCGGGGGCAGGTCGGGGGGGAGGAGGGAGTGGGTGGCGGCAAAGTCGCGGAGGAGGGGGAGGAGCTCGGCGGCGTAGTGATCGAAGGTGCGGCGGCCGAAGTTTGGGGTGTTGGCCAGGGCTTCCGGGGTGAGGGGAAGGGTGTTGGCGAGAGCGTGCATGGCCTTCTGCTGGAGGACGCAGTAGGCGGGCAGGTGGAGGTCGCGGGCCTTTTGCGCGCGCCAGGAGCGGAGCTGGGAGAGGAGGGCGGGATGGGCGATGTCGCGGGAGATGGCATCGGTGGACTGGCCGAAAGGGGCGGAGTCGTCCGGGGTGGCGGCGGACGCCTCCCCCCCCCTTGATCCCCCCCTCCGGGGGGGTAGTGGGTGGCGGCGGGACTTGTCGGCCGGCGCGTCGATGGTTTCGAGGAGGGCGGTCTGGCGGGTGGCGAGGTAGGCGGAGACGTCGAAGGGGGCGTCGGGAGTGGTGGCAGCGGCGTAGCGGAGGGTGGCAAGGCGAACGTGGAGGAAGTTGGTCAGGGCGTCGAGGAGCCGGCGGTGGCGGGCGGCGGCCTCCTTGGAGTCGGTCTGGACGGCGGCGGCCTCGGGAAGCCAGGGGTCGAGCAGGGCGGCGAGGTGTTCAAGGAAATAGGCAGCACCGGCGGTGACGCGGGCGAGGAAGGGGGCGGCGAGGAGGGCGTCGGAGGGCTTGGCATCGATGAGGGCGAGGAACTTGTCGGCGGGGCGGAGGATGTCGTTGCGGAAGGGGTCGAGGGTGGCGGCGGCGGTTTGGACCAGGGCGGGGTAGGTGGCGGAAAAATGCTCGCGGAGGGACCAGGCGAGGAGGCCGAGGGCCTTTTCGAGGGGGGCGAAGTCGAAGAGCTCGTGAAGGAGCGAGCGGCGGTAGCGGAGGCGGAGGGCGGGGAGGGCGGCGGGAGGGGAGGCGGCGGTGACCTGCTCCAGGAAGGCGGCAATGGCCGGGTCGGCGACAAGGTTGCGGGTGGAGATGGGGCTGGCGAGGACGATGCCGGCCAGGGTGCGGCAGCGGGAGAGCGCGACGTAGACCTGGCCATGGGCGAAGGAGCGGGCGGCGTCGATGATGACGTGGTCGAAGGTGAGGCCCTGGGACTTGTGGATGGTGACGGCCCAGGCGAGGCGGAGGGGGAGCTGGCGGAAGGTGCCCTGAACCTCCTCGACAATGGCCTTGGTATCGGGGTCGAGGCTGTACTTCTTGTTTTCCCAGGCGAGGGGCTCGACGCGGATGGGGGCGGACTGGCCGGGGACGTCGACGGTCACGCTGGCGGCGGCGGTGGCGCGGACGGTGCCGATCAGGCCGTTGTAGAAGCGGTGGTCGGGGCCGGGGTCGTTCTTGACGAACATGACCTGGGCACCGGGCTTGAGGACAAGGTGGCGGTCGGTGGGCAGGGAGGTTTCGGGGAAGTCGCCGTCGAGGGCGGCGCGATAGGTGGCGGGGGGAGAGGGGAGGGCGTCGAGCTCGCGGGCGTTGACGGCGTCGGCGAGGGCGTTATGGCTGGTGAGGCGGATGTAGCCGGCGGCGGGAGGCGGGCGGAAGGCGGGGTCGACGCGCGCATTGAGGGCGACAAGGTCGGCTGAGGAGGGCGAGCCGGAGCGGATGGCGTTGAGGATGGAGAGGAAGGCGGGGTCGGCAGACTGGCGGTAGACGTGGTGCAGCTCGATGGTGACGAGGTCGATGGCGGCGAGGGCGCGGGAGGAGAAGAAGTAGGGCGTGGAATAGTGGGCGGCAAAGAGTTCCTGCTCGTCGCGGGTGACCACGGGGGGGAGCTGCTGGAGGTCGCCGATGAGGAGGAGCTGGACGCCGCCGAAGGGACGGGTGGGGTCGCGGAAGCGGCGGAGGGCGTCGTCGACGGCATCGAGGAGGTCGGCGCGGACCATGGAGATCTCGTCGATGACGAGCAGGTCCATCGAGCGGATGAGGTCGCGCTTGGCCTGGGGCATGCGGAAGCGCCGCTGGCCTTCGTACTGGGCGCCCGGGATGAAGGGGCCGAGGGGGAGCTGGAAGAACGAGTGGAGCGTCACGCCGCCCGCGTTGATGGCGGCGACGCCCGTAGGCGCGGCGACGACCATCCGCTTGGGGCAGGACTCGCGGAGGCGACGCAGAAACGTGGTCTTGCCGGTGCCGGCGCGGCCGGTGAGGAAGAGATGGGCGTCGGTTTCCTCGACGAACTGCCAGGCGAGTTCCAGCAACAGGTTGGAACCGTCCTCAGCGGCGGAGGAAGCAGGGGCAGCGGGAGGCGGAGAGACGGGAACTGTGGAATCGCCGGGAGCAAAAGCCATCCAACACGGCCTCTCTCAGCGCTACGGATAGAGAATCGAGCCCGTGAGGGGGAACTCGTCGAGGGCATCGGGGGCGGATTCGATGGCGGAAGCAGCGTCCGCAGGCGGTTCGGCAGGGGTGGTTTCCGGGGTGGATTCAGCAGCCGGAGCGGGGGCGGTCTGTTCGGTCGGGGCCGGTTCATCGACGAGCGGCAGCACCAGCGTCAGCGGGGCTTCCGAGGCGCTTTCGGGAGCGGTTTTCGTCTCGGCGGGCTCGGTTTTCGGCTTTTTTTCGGCCTGCTCGGGCTTTTCGGCGGCTTTTTGGGGCTTTTCGACGCGCTTCTCGGACTTGGAGGCCGCTTTTCCGGACTTCTGGGCCGATTTTACGGGCTTTTCGGCGGTCTGGGGCGGTTCCGAGGCGGCATTTTCCGGCTGGGCGGTGGTCTCGGGCGACGGGAGAAGGGTTGCAGGGGCATTTTCGGCCGTTTTATGCGGTTCTTCGGCGGTTTTTTCGGCCTCGGGGGCCTCTCGGGCCGGGACGGGAGCGGATTCCACGACATTTTCGGCCTCGGACGGAGTTTCGGCGGGCTTTTCGTCCACCGGAGGAACCTCCGCCGGCTTGACTGCATCGGGCTGGGACTTTTCAGCGGGCTTTTCGGCGGACTTGGGCGTTTCCGGGGCGGCAACCGCCGGGTTGCGTTCACGTTTCGGCTTGCGGGCGCGCGGGGGCTTTTCGGCGGCCGGGGGAGCGGGCTTTTCGGCTGGTTTTTCCGCGACGTTCTCCGTCTTGGCGGGGGTGGGAGCAGCCGCAGGGGCGACAGCGGCAGCCGCAGGAGCGGCCGAGGTCGGTTCCACGGCCTCAGGCGCTTCGGCAGGCGCGGGCGCGGCGGGGGCTTCGACGGCGGCAGCGGCCGGGGCGGGGGCGGGCTCGGCGGCCGAGGTGCCATGCGCGCGGCCAAACGTGTAGGCCAGAATGGCGGCGGCGGCGAGCAGGACGACAATCATGATGGTCATCCGGCGTTCGCTCCGGCGAATGACCTCGCGCAGAAGCTGTTCCGACTCCCGCGAGCGGTTGATCATGTCGGTGACCGTCTTGGAAGAGGCCTTCTGCGACTCGTCGATGGACGAAAGCGTATTGGTCAGGCGGGACATGGACTCGGTGAGCGACTTGTCCGAGGCAATCTTGTTTTCGAGCTGGGACTGGAGGAGATTGAGGATGTCCTGCTGCTGGAGAAGCGACTGCGGAAGCTTCTCGAAGAGGGAAATGGTATGGGCCTGGACGATTTCCTGGCGGTCGAGATGCTCGCGGATGGCGCGGATGAGGTCGAGCATCTCGACGTAGCCGTTCTGCATGGCGAGAGCCTGTTCGCGGCGTTTCGAGACGAACAGCCGTTTCCAGAAGGGCATCTTCCGGGCCGGGACAGGCGGCGGCGTGGCGGGGGCCGGGGTATCATCGTTGGACGGCGGCAGGATGTCAGGAGTGGTATCGGTCATGGCGAAGTCCTTGGGAATCGTTCGGCGTCATCATAGCGACGCGGCACCAGCCGGGAAAGCCCAAAATCGGGGCTGACGGAAGAAACAAGGAGAGAACCTGGTGACAGGAAAGGCGGAGAGAACTTGCGGTAGAATTATCGACAAAGAAGCTTTGAATTGCTGCAAAACCAAAGGATTTGCGAGCAAAGTGAACAAAACGGTCAACCAATCATGCAATGCCATTGATAAACTGAATGGCAGATAAGTCATAGTTGTATGCTGTGGTTTTACGAAAAGAAGAATGTGAAGGCCAGGAGGAGGGAAAACACGTTCATCCGATTTAATCTCTGGAGGTGAAGATGCAGGGCACGATTGTGCTAGGAACGTCACTTGGGACTCAATTTTACAGCGGCCACAAAAAACACTTTACAAGGTCGTGACAAAAGATATACTCAAATACTCTACTTCACATTTGATTGTGGAGGAAAAGAGTGGCCGACGCTGTCGGCTTGGCATCATTCTGCATTTTGACGACATGGACGAACGAACCCAATCTCCCTCTGGCGCGGCTCCGGGCGAGCCGCAGACTGCCGCCCCGGAGCGTCAGCCAGCCTCTCTAGATCCCAGGCGGCCGTTTACGGTCCGTCTCCTGCAGCAGTGGGGCGGCATGTCC
Organism: Kiritimatiellia bacterium; assembly: GCA_017458625.1. Lineage (GTDB taxonomy): Bacteria > Verrucomicrobiota > Kiritimatiellia > CAIQIC01 > Lenti-01 > RGIG3636. The sequence continues at coordinate 16,536 of JAFTAH010000140.1, forward strand.
ACCTTCAAGGATGGCCTCATGCTGGCGCAGCGCGGCTTTGTCCGAAATGCCAAGCTCGACGGAAACATCCTGTCGGGCGTCATCAGCTGGGGCTCGCGGATTCTCCAGACCCGTGCGAAAATCCTCCCGGACCAGACCTGCGAGAACCAGTGCCCGTGCCGCGACAGCGTGGAACGTGGCATCGTCTGCTCCCACATCCTCGCGGTGGGTCTGACCTATCTGGCCAAGCAGGCCAATCCCGAATATGCGCGCAAGGCCCAGGAGGAGGAACGCCACGCCCATCGCATCGAGACCTCGCTGGCGAACCAATGCTTCCCGCGCTCCCCGGACGGCACCCCGGCCAAGGTGCATATCGCCCTGCGTCCCGGCTGGAAGGAGTCGGCGACCACGGGCGACCCGGTTCCCGTGGCCATCTCGCTGGAGCTGCCGAACGGCCTGGTCCCCATCGGCGACGTCCCCCTCTCCACCCCGCTGGCGCTCTCCCGCACGGACGAGGCCATCCTCTTCAACCTGGAGGAAATCGTCGGCGCGCGCATCCCCTCCGAGCTCGCGCTCAAGCCGGACGACTTCATCCAGCTGGTCCACCTCTGCCTGGGCCGTTCAATTCCCGACGACGAGGGGGTTCCGCATCTGGTCGAGACACGTGCCATCAATACACATGTCCATGTCGAGATTTCGTCCGAGACCGGCGACCTGACCCTCCGCCTGCGCGCCACTCTGCCCGTCTCGCAGGAGGATGCGGAGGCCGCGAAGGCCGCCGCCGAAGCCGCCGCCGCCGCGGCCGATGCCGTCTACGACCCCTTTGCTGGCCCTACCGTGGCCTCGTACGCGGCGGTGCCCGTCCAGTCCGCCACCGCCGAACTCCCCACGGAATACTTCTGGACCGGCCAGTCCCGCACCGGATGCGTGCTGGCGGACGACCGCTTCTGGCTCATCGTGCGCCTGCTGCCGCTCCCCATGCGCGAGGTCTACCGCCACGACGTGGTCATTCCCCGCGCCAAGGTCCCGACTTACACCAAGAAGGAGCTGCCAACCCTCCGCGAGCTCACGGAGGTTCGCGTTGATCCCGCCATCGACGCCATCGACTACGTCCCGGGCAAGCCGGTCTTCACCCTGCTCGTCAAGGGCTCGCCCGCCTCCCTCTCCTTCCGGCTGGCTGCGCGCTACGGCTCGTCGCCGGACTTCGTGGCGGGCCGCGAGCAGCGGGCGGAGCTCTTCACCGAGCCCGACCCCGATGACCTGCTACGCTATCTGGTGCGCAATCTCGCTGCCGAACGCATCGGACTGGCGCGCCTGGCGCGCCTGGGCATTGTCGGCGACTATGGCGACGAACTGTCCCCCATCGTGGGCCTGCGCGAGGTCCGCAACTTCCTGGGCGCCGCCGTGCCTGTCCTCATCCGCAACGGCTGGAAGATCGAATGGGAGGGCCGCATCGCGCCCGTCGCCGACGAGGCCCGCTTCGCCACCCCGGTGGTATCGGTCACGCCTTCGCCCACCGATGCCGGCGGCTGGTTCGACGTCTCCTTCTCCTACGACGATGGCGAAGGCGGCACCCTCTCCATGGCCGAAGTCGAACGCGCCCTGGCCAAGGGCGATGCCTACATCGAACGCCACGGCAAAACGCTACTGCTCGACGCCGATGCCATCAAGATGCTCAAGAGCGTCTTCGAGGACTGCGCCTCCCGCGAGGGCACCGTCCCCGGCTCCTTCCGCCTCTCCAGTGCCTACGCCGCCTATGCCGCCGGCTCGCTCCGCGGCCTCGACGGCGTCGACATCGAGGCCCCCCAGTCCTGGCTCGACCGCTTCAACGACCGCACCGGCCACCTCGTCGGCGATGCCCAGGGCTTCCTCGAACCCTCCCTCTCCGCCGTGCTGCGCCCCTACCAGAAGGAGGGCGTCAAGTGGCTCCGCATCCTCCAGCTCAACGGCTTTTCCGGCATCCTCGCCGACGACATGGGCCTCGGCAAGACCCTCCAGACCCTCGCCTGGTTCTCCATGCTCTTGCATGACCTCCGCGAAGCCAACGACCATCGCCCCTGCCTCGTCGTCTGCCCTACCTCCATCGTCGAGAACTGGGCCGCCGAGGCCGAGCGCTTCACCCCGCACCTCAAGGTCCAGATCATCGCCGGCCCCGACCGCACCGCCGCCCTCGGCGCCGTCCCCGACTGCGACCTCGCCATCACCTCCTACGCCCTCCTCCGCCGCGACATCGACTTCTACCGCCCCATCCACTTCGCCGCCATCGCCCTCGACGAGGCCCAGCACATCAAGAACCAGACCACCCAGGTCTCCCGCGCCACCAAGCAGCTCGTCGGCGACCACCGCCTCGTCCTCACCGGAACCCCCATCGAGAACGGCATCTCCGACCTCTGGTCCATCATGGACTTCCTCATGCCCGGCTACCTCGGCCCCCATCCCGTCTTCAAGAAGACCATCGAGCAGCCCATCCTCGACAACACCGCCGAGGGCGAGCTCGCCGCGTGGAAGCTCCGCAAGAAGATGGCCCCCTTCCTCCTCCGGCGCCTCAAGTCTGACGTCGCCAAGGAGCTCCCCCCGAAGATCGAGCGCGTCGCCTACTGCTCCCTCACCCCGGACCAGCGCACCATCTACACCGCCCTCCTGGAGAACTCCCGCCGCCACCTCGTCGAGCTGGTCAAGGAGAAGGGCTTCCAGCGCTCCCGCTTCGAGATCCTCCAGACGCTCCTCCGCCTCCGCCAGTGCTGCTGCCACATCGGCCTCCTCAAGCTCCAGGGCCTCGAGCCCGCCGCGCCTTCCGCCAAGCTCGAGCTCTTCCACGAAATCCTCAACGAGGCCATCGAAGGCGGCCACCGCCTCCTTCTCTTCTCCCAGTTCGTCACCATGCTCAAGATCCTCGCTAAGGACCTCGACGAGAACAAGATCCCCTACTGCTACCTCGACGGCTCCACCACCAACCGCCTCCAGATCGTCAAGTCCTTCAATACCGACCCCTCCATCCCCGTCTTCCTCATCTCCCTCAAGGCCGGCGGCACCGGCCTCAACCTCACTGGCGCCGACATCGTCGTCCACTTCGACCCCTGGTGGAACCCCGCCGTCGAGAACCAGGCCACCGACCGCGCCTACCGCATCGGCCAGCGCCGCACCGTCTACTCCGTCAAGCTCATCACCAAGGACACCGTCGAGGAGCGCGTCCTCGCCATGCAGGAGCGCAAGCAGCGCCTCTACGACATGACCCTCTCCGACGCCGCCACCCGCCTCGACGACCTCTCCGCCCTCACTTGGGAGGACGTCAAGGAAATCCTCTCCATCTAGCCGCCTGGCGCAAAAAATCGCCGCCGCCCGCTTCCTTTTCCTTGCACTCCGCCAACGCGTGTGGCAAGGTTGCTTGGTTGTCCATTTTTCGTCAACCCCTAACGAGGAGACCCCCATGAACGTCCTGCACGTGCTTGTCCATCCCGATCCCAGCTCCGACTCGTCCACCATGAAGCTCGCCAACGCCTTCTTCGGCACGCTCATGGAGGCCGGCATCGACGACGTTACCAACCTCTCCCTCTACCAGGACAAGCCGCCCTTCCTGACCGCCGAGGCACTGCGCTACTTCTGGAAGCCCGTCGCCGACCCCGGCTACATCCCCAGCAAGCAGGAGGAGACCAGCGCCAACTACGCCCATAAGCACATGGGCGACATCCGCGATGCCGACGCCATCGTCATCACCACCCCCGTCTGGATCAACTCCGCCCCTGCCATCCTCAAGGCCTGGATGGACCAGGTGTTCGTCCCCGGCAACCTCTTCGAGATCGAGAACGGCATCGTCAAGCCCACCCACCACATCAAGTCCGTCGTCCTGCTCGCCTCCAGCGCCGAGGCCTATAAGGAGAACGACCCCCGCGACGCCCTCGTCCCCCTCGTCCGCGGCATCTTCGCCTACATCGGCATCGACGACGTCCAGGTCGCCTGGGCCGATGGCCAGGACGAGCGCCGCTACGGCCCCGATGCCGTCAAGCAGCGCCTCGAGTCCGCTCTCGAATACGCCGGGGAGCTCGCCGAGGACATGGCCGCCACGCTGATGGCCCCTCCCGCCGAAGCCTAATCCCCTCCCCCGGGCATTTCCCCCTGCCGCCGGCCTTCCCCGCCGACGGCTTTTTTGTGCCCCCTCCTCCGCCCTCCCCTGTGTCAACCAGTGGGATAGGCCAAAAAAGTCCTTGTTTTTACGTAAAATCACTTCTTTCCAGCTTTCACGCGCACGCGCGATACGCGCGCGTTTTTTGATTGCGCGCGCGCGAGCGAAATGCTATTCTGACCTTACCCCTTTGATTGGAGATTGGTCATGACTGAAAGCATCCCCCCCCCCTCTGGCGCCATTAGCCCCGATTCCGCCGCCCCGGCCGCGTACGACGCGAAGCATGGCGGCATCAAGATCCTCGAGCCCATGGAGGCTGTGCGGCAGCGCCCCGCGATGTACATCGGCGACACCTTCGAGCGCGGCTTCCACCACTGCGTCTACGAGGTGGTCGACAACTCCATCGACGAGGCGATGGCCGGCTTCTGCAAGCATATCCGCGTCACCCTCAGCGGCGACGGCTCCTGCACCGTCGAGGACGACGGGCGCGGCATTCCGGTCGATTCCATCCAGACCAACAAGGCCGAAGTGGCTCAGGACCCTTCGCTCAAGCCCATCTTCCGTCCGGCCCTGGAGGTCGTCCTGACGGTCCTGCACGCCGGCGGCAAGTTCGACAACAAGTCCTACAAGGTCTCGGGCGGCCTCCACGGCGTGGGCGTTTCGTGCGTGAACGCGCTGTCCGACTGGCTGGAGGCGGAGGTCCGCCGCGACGGACATCGCTACCGCATCCGCTTCTCCCGTGGCAAGGTCATCAAGCCCATGGCCATCGTCGGCGACTGCCCGCCCGGCGTGACCGGCACCACCGTCTCGTTCCACCTCGACAAGGAGATCTTCCACCGCGAGGACGGCTCGACCTTCACCTTCAGCTGGGACACCCTCGCCCAGCGCCTGGAGGAGCTCGCGTTCCTCAACCCCGGCCTGGAGATCACGTTCGTCGACGAGCGCGCGGAACCCGTCCGCTCGCGTGTCTTCATGCACCAGGACGGCCTCCTCGGCTACGTCCGCGAGCTCACGGCCGCCCAGGACCGCATCACCCCGTCCCCTGTCCACGTCCAGGGCGTCCGCCACGTCCGCTGGACCGACACCGCCACCCACGAGGAGCGCGAGGGCGACATCTCCATCGAGGCCGCCTTCGTCTACGCCAACGCCAAGTTCGACGAAACCATCTTCACCTACGCCAACAACATCAACACCCACGAGGGCGGCACCCACCTCGCCGGCTTCAACGCCGCCATCAAGAAGGCCGTCAACGACCGCGCCCACCTTTCCAAGAAGCTCAAGGCCGACGACGACTTCGACGACCGCGACATCCGCGAGGGCATCACCGCCGTCATCTCCGTCAAGATCCCCAACCCCCAGTTCGAGGGCCAGACCAAGACCAAGCTCGGCAACGCCAACGTCCGCTCCATCGTCCTGGACATCGTCTCCGAGCGCCTCCGCATCCTCTTCGAGGAGCACGCCGCCCTCGCCGACAAGCTCATCGACAAGTGCGTACGCTCCCGCGAGACCCGCCGCAAGATCGAGGACGCCATCTCCAAGGCCCGCAGCGAGTCCGGCTCCAAGGCCGTCAAGTTCATCGGCAAGCTCGCCGACTGCGTCTCCCGCAATCCCGCCGAATGCGAGCTCTACCTCGTCGAGGGCGACTCCGCCGGCGGCTCCGCCAAGCAGGGCCGCGACCGCCGCACCCAGGCCATCCTGCCGCTCCGCGGCAAGGTCCTCAACGTCCAGCGCGTCAACACCGACCGCATGATGGAGAACGCCGAGCTCAAGAGCCTCATCTCCGCCATCGGCGGCGGCTTCGGCAACCGCGACGACGCCATGGCCGCCTACGAGGCCGCCGTCGCCGAGGCCCTCGCCCACAACGTCCCGCCCCCCTCCCCGCCCGCCTGCTTCGACGTCTCCCGCATCCGCTACGACAAGGTCATCATCATGACCGATGCCGATGTCGACGGCGCCCACATCCGCACCCTCCTCCTCACCTTCTTCTACAACCAGATGCGCGACCTCATCACCCACGGCCACGTCTACCTCGCACAGCCCCCCCTCTACCAGATCCGCCGCGGAAAGACCGAGGAATACATCGAGTCCGACGCTCAGCTCACCCGCCGCCTCATCTCCCTCGGCTCCGAAGACTTCGACTACGTCTCCGCCGACTCCTCCATCACCATCCCCGGCGCGCGCATGCCCGACCTCCTCGAACTCCTCGCCACCGCCGAGGACGCCTGCAACCGCCTCGCCAAGCAGAGCGTCGACGTCCGCCGCTTCTTCGAGCTCCGCCACGACGACGGCGAATTCCCCAAGTACCGCGTCTTCACCGAGATCGCCAACGTCCCCGAGGACCACTACGTCTTCACCCTCGACGAGGCCGAGGCCATCAAGGCACGCGTCGCCGAGGCCCTCCGCGTCGAGCCCTCCGCCCTCGACACCGCCGAAAACCCCAACTACTCCTGCACCGAGATCCACCAGGCCGGCCCCCTCCGCCTCCACATGGAAAACCTCGCCGACGTCTGGGGCTTCAAGCGCGGCGACTTCTGGGGCGTCGAAGGCCAGAGCATCGGAACCCTCACCGACTCCCGGGGCCAGTCCTTCCCCGTCACCTCCCTCCTGGAATTCCTCTCCGTCGTCCGCGACCGCGGCCGCAAGGGCCTCACAGTCCAGCGCTACAAAGGTCTCGGCGAAATGGACTTCAAGCAGCTCTTCGACACCACCATGAAGCCCGGCGCCCGCAAGATGCGCCGCTGCTACATCGACGACGCCGAAAGCGCCGCCCGCATGTTCTCCGTCCTCATGGGCGACGAAGTCGCCCCCCGCCGCCGCTTCATCGAGGAAAACGCCCTCTCCGCCACCATCGACGCATAACCCCCGCCCCCCGCCGTCCCTCCTATGTCCCCCCTCTGCTCCATCCTTTCCGCGGCCGAACCCCATAGGGGTTCCATATTGGTAGCCCCCGGTTGCCCCGCAGGGGCTACCGGGGGTCATGAAAACAAAAAACCTCTTGAACCCCGTAGGGGTTCCATATTCCCTGCCCCCCTCCCCACGCCCTGATTCCCCTTCCCGATGGCCAACACCTACACCCAGATCCGCATTCATTTCGTTTTCGCCGTGAAAGACCGCACGAGCGTCATCGCCCCCACCTGGCGCGACGACCTGCACCGCTACATCACCGGCGTGGCAAAAGAGCAGAGGCAGCGCGTCCTGGCCATCGGTGGCGTCAGCGACCACGTACATCTCTTCGTCGGACTGACTCCGACCATGGCCCCGTCAACCCTGATGGCGCACGTAAAACGCGCTTCCTCGACATGGGTCAACGAAAATAAGCTTTCCATGGGGCATTTCGGCTGGCAGGAGGGCTTTGGGGCATTTTCCTACGCCGCCTCGCAGACCGACGCCGTCGTCAGATACATCATGGAACAGGAAGAACACCACAAAACGCACACCTTCCGGGAAGAATTCGAGACATTTCTGACCCGTTTCGGCATCGCACACGATGAAAAATACGTTTTCCATGACATTTGACACCCCAAAATGGCGGCTGGCGACGAATATGGAACCCCTACGGGGTTCTGTCCGTGGGGGCGCCTTACCCCCGGTAGGTCGCTTCGCTCCCAACCGGGGGCTACCAAGATGGAACCCCTACGGGGTTGCCGCAGCACAACACGGCCCTTGCACGAAAAACGCCCCATTTTCCTCCTCCTCAACACTCCCTGTACGCCCTCCAGCCCAACACGAACCCCTGTGGGGTTCCATTTCCCCCCCCCCCGCATCTCTTTCTCTCCCTCGCCGCACCCAGCACGAACCCCAGCGGGGTTCTCGTCCCTCGCAGGTATTCCTCTCTCTCGCCACATCCATCAACGAACCCCGTAGGGGTTCCATGTTGGTAGCCCCCGGTTGCCCCGCAGGGGCTACCGGGGGTCATGCAAACAAAAACCTCTCGAACCCCGTAGGGGTTCCATATTCCCCTCCCCGGCCCCTGCTACCCTTCCCACCCATTTTTTGACCCACCCATGAAAGGATCCCGCCATGTCTGACGACCTCATCCCTCCCACCGCTTCCCCCGCCGACCCCGCCGACCCCGCTCTCGACCCCGCCGACTCTCCTGCCGCCCCTGGGGGCGCGGGCGGCCCGCCCGCGGAATCCGCCGACACCTCCGTCCCCTCCGACCTCCCGCCCCCCGCGGACGACCCCGACGGCACCCCCGCCGCCACCGAGCCCGGCATCACCCCCATCCGCGTCCAGGACGAGATGCGGAACTCCTACATCGACTACTCGATGTCCGTCATCGTCGCCCGCGCCCTCCCCGACGCCCGCGACGGCATGAAGCCCGTCCACCGCCGCTGCATCTTCTCCATGGGCGAGACCGGCAACACCCACGACAAGCCGCACAAGAAGTCCGCCCGCGTCGTCGGCGACGTCATGGGCAAATACCACCCGCACGGCGACTCCTCCATCTACGAGACCATCGTCCGCATGGCCCAGGACTTCTCCCTGCGCTATCTCATGGTGGACGGCCACGGCAACTTCGGCTCCATGGACGGCGACGGCGCCGCCGCCATGCGATACACCGAAGTCCGCATGCAGCGCTACGCCGAGGACATGCTCGAGGACCTCGACAAGGACACCGTCGACATGGTCCCCAACTACGACGAAACCCTCGAAGAGCCCACCGTCCTGCCCTCCAAGGTCCCCAACCTCCTGCTCAACGGCTCCATGGGCATCGCCGTCGGCATGGCCACCAACATCCCCTCCCACAACATGGCCGAGCTCTGCGACGCCATCACCCACCTCGTCGACCACCCCGCCGCCTCCGTCGAGGACCTCATGGCCTACGTCCGCGGTCCCGACTTCCCCACCGGCGGCATCGTCTGCGGCCTCCGCCCCATCGAGAAGATGTACCGCGAAGGGCGCGCCACCCTCGTCGTCCGCGGCAAGACACACGTCGAGCACGAGGACACCGACCACCCCGTCATCGTCATCGACGAGATCCCCTACGGCGTCAACAAGGCCGAGATGCTCCAGCGCATCGTCGACCTCGGCGAGGCCGGCACCATCCCCGGCATCGCGTCCGTCCGCGACCTCTCCAAGGACGACGTCCGCGCCGAGATCGAGCTCAAGAAGGGCCACTCCCCCCGCATGGTCCTCTCCCAGATCCTCAAGTACACCCCCCTCCAGACCACCTTCGGCGCCAACATGCTCGCCCTCGACCACGGCCGCCCCATGGTCATGAACCTCAAGAAGATGCTCCAGTGCTTCATCGACCACCGCAAGGAGGTCATCACCCGGCGCACCGCATACCTCCTCCGCAAGGCCAAGGAGCGCAAGCACCTCCTCGAAGGCTTCCGCATCGCCATCGACAACATCGACGAGATCGTCCGCATCATCCGCTCCTCCCACGACGACGCCGAGGCCAAGGCCCGCATGCTCGAACGCTTCGGGCTCGACGACATCCAGTCCTCCGCCATCCTCGAAATGCGCCTCCGCCAGCTCACCGGGCTCCAGCGCGAGAAGATCGAGGCCGAATACCGCGAAGTCCTCGCCGCCATCGAACGCTACGAGTTCATCCTCGCCAACCCCCGCGAAATCCTCGCCCTCATCAAGGCCGACTGCGCCGAGCTCAAGCAGAAGTACTCCGACCCGCGCCGCACCGAGATCATCCCCGACGACGGCGAGATCGACATCCGCAAGGTCATCCCCAACGAGCCCTGCGTCGTCACCCTCACCCGCGCCGGCTACATCAAGCGCTCCCTCCTCCGCGACTTCCAGGCCCAGGGCCGCGGCGGCAAGGGCCGCAAGGGCGCCCACCTCAAGGCCGAGGACGAGATCATCTCCGTCCTCTCCCTCAACACCCACGACCAGCTCCTCCTCTTCACCAACCTCGGCCGCGTCTTCACCGGCCACGCCTGGGACATCCCCGTCGCCCTCAAGCTCAACGCCTCCGGCAACTACCTCAACAACTTCCTCGCCCTCCGCCCCGCCGTCCCCGCCGGAGCCACCGACGAGAAGACCGGACGTCCCATCCCCCCCGCCCCCGCCGAAAAGGTCGTCTCCATCCTCCCCTTCATGGGCTTCGACGTCGCCGAGGAGACCGACGCGCCCAAGGACGCCTCCGTCCTCTTCGCCACCCGCAAGGGCATCGTCAAGAAGACCCTCATCGACGCCTTCCGCAACATCAACAAGGCCGGCATCAAGGCCATCAACCTCGACGACGACGACGAGCTCGTCGGCGCCGTCATCGTCCTCCCCGGCGACGAGGCCATCCTCGTCTCCGCCCGCGGACAGGCCCTCCGCTTCCCCACCGCCAAGGTCCGCGACATGGGCCGCGCCTCCCGCGGCGTACGCGGCATCCGCCTCCGCGGCGTCACCGTCCTCGAAGACCCCGCCGACTCCGACTCCTCCGATGCCCCGGATGTCTCGGACGTCCCGGACGTCCCGGACGTCCCGGATGCCTCAGACGACTCCGCCCCCGACGCCGCCCCCGACGAACTCCGCGCCCTCGTCCGCGTCGACCAGGCCGACAACGCCCGCCTCCTCATCCTCACCGAGAACGGCTCCGGCTCCCTCACCCGCTTCGCCGACTACCCCCTCCGCAACCGCGGCGGCATCGGCGTCAAGGCCATGAACACCCGCAAGGGCCTCGTCGTCTTCGCCGGAGCCGCGCGCCTCGCCACCGACGACACCCCTGCCGACACCGTCCTCGTCATGACCTCCCTCGGCCAGTCCATCCGCACCTCCGTCGCCTCCATCCGCGAGACCCGCCGCAACGCCCTCGGCGTCCGCGTCGTCAACCTCGCCGAGGCCAAGGGCAAGACCCCCGCCGACACCGTCGCCTCCGCCTCCATCGCCCCCCCCGAGACCGAGTCCCCCGATGACGACGACAACGAGGCCACCGACGCCCCAACCGAGGGCTCGGGGGCGGAGCCCCCGTCCCTTGACACCCCGCCTCCTCCCGCCGAAGACGCCCAGGCGGAACCCCCGGCCGCCGAGGAACCCGCTCCCTGATCCGCCCCCCCTGGCGGCGGGGCCCCCGCCCCGCCGCCATCCCGCCCACCCCTCCGCCCCTCCCATGCCCTCCTTCCCCCCGCCACCGCCCCTGCCCGCCCTGATCCTCGAAGGCGGCGCCATGCGCGCCATCTTCACCTGCGGCGTCCTCGACACCCTCTGGGGCCACGTCCAGGTCTCCTCCATCTTCGGCACCTCCGCAGGCGCCCTCTTCGGCTGCAACTGGAAATCCGGCCAGCCTGGCCGCGCCCTCCGCTACAACAAGAAATACGCCCGCTCCTGGCGCTTCTGCTCCCTCCTCAACCTCCTCTTCACCGGCAACCTCTACGGCACCCGCTTCTGCTACCACACCATTCCCTTTCAGCTCGACCCCTTCGACGTGGAAACCTATCGTGCCTCCCCCATTCGGTTCTACGCCACCGTCACCGACATCGACACGGCCACGCCTGTCCTTCACGAATGCCCCAACGGCGACCCGGCCGACCTCCAGTGGTATCGTGCCAGCGCCTCCATGCCGCTCGTCTCGCGGCCAGTGCTCATCGACGGCCACCGCTACCTCGACGGCGGCATCACCAATCCGATTCCCCTCCGCGACGCCGAAAACCTCGGCCACGTCCGCGCCATCGTCATCCTCACCCAGCCTGCCTCCTACCGCAAAACCTCCGGATCCGAAGTCACCTGGACCGTCCGCCTCCTCCGCCGACGCCATCCCGCCCTCGCCGACGCCATGGAACGCCGCGCCGACCTCTACAACGCCCAGACCGCCTACGTCGCCGCCCGCGAGCGTGAGGGCTCCGTCTTCGTCATCCGCCCCCCCGAGCCCCTCCGCATCTCCCGCACCGAATCCTCCCCCGCCGAACTCCAGCGCGTCTACGACCTCGGCACCTCCGTCGCCCAACAAGCTCTTTCCCCTCTCCTCCGCTGGCTCGCCGCCCCTCCCCCTTCCCCCTAATCCCCCTCCCCCCCTCTTCGTCCTGCCCGTCCCTCCCGTCCTTCCCGTCCTGCCCGTCCTGCCCGTCCTTTTTCCCCCCTCGCCAAATTTCCCCTCGTTTTGCAGAAAAATGCCCGTGAGGAGATGTCATGCACACGCAGTTTTCGTTTCAGTTGGGGGCTACGCTCGCGCTTCTTTGCCTGGCGGCGATGATGGCAGGGTGTTCGGGCGGTGGGGGTGCACCTGAGAATGCGGACGCATGGCGGAATATACGGGGGACACACGAGTGTTTTCCGTTCCGCATCGAAAATGGGCAGGGATTCGAGTACGAAGGAATCAATAACGATGATCCTTGCACGCCCATCGTTTCGAGGGCGGATTGGGTCATTTCGGAGCCGGAGCGGACGTTCGTCCTGTACGATGTCGATCCCCTCCTGGGACATTTTTCGACTGCAATCGACTGCAATCGTTTTCTCTGCTTGGCGGAGGGGGATCAAGCCAGCAGGAAACTCGCGTAAATCCAGCCGACAAACAGCAAGACGGGAGCCTCCGCCACGGCCATGCATGCGAAAAAGGCGCGGCGGGGTCGAACTCGCCATAACAGGCACGAAAGAGCCGTCCAGAAGGCAAGATTGACAGGCAGCAGCCAATGTTGTGCGCTACCCCAGGAATACATGATGGACAATCCGTCTGCACTCGAACGCCAGGGAAACGGCAACCCGCAGTAGGTAATGCGTCCAATCGTCTCGATCTCCTTGTCGGAATGCCCGACCGGGAAGCTGGCGGCATACCAAAATGCCACCCAAGCACAGACGACAGCCGCCATCCCCCTCGCCCAACATGCAATAATGTGCCAGTCGGAGGAGACCCCGTCCATTTGTTCCTGCTGCTTGTCATCGGATTGCATCATGTTCATCGCTACCGACCAATTCGCCGCCGTCCTCTTTCTTTTCGCCCCGGTCTTGCGACCAGCTATGGGCGGTGCTTCCGCGCATAGCCGCGTTGGACGGGCGCGCACAGGATCAGCAGCGCCTCGACCCCCTCGGGACCTCTGACCGCCACCCAGGCGTTCGGATTTTCGGTGTTGATGAGCAGCCCGTGGCGGCCAGGCGGAACCGGCCCCCGCAGCTCCTCCCCGCGGAAAAGTGCCGCCACCGTATCCCGCTCCCACTGTTCCGGCAGCGGCAGATACGACATGGAGGAAAGGCCGTTATCCGGGCAGTCCCACCCCGGCCGGCAGTTCCAACTGGGCACGATGTTCAGCGTGTTCCAGGCGTAGGGCGCAGTCCCCGGCCACACCAGCCGGACAGACACGGAAACCGGCGCGGACGCAGCGACCGCCTCCATGAAGGTCCGCATCCCGGCCCGCTCCTCGCAAGAACCAGCGACGGCGTTGGTTGCGACCTGCCGCCCCGTGCGCGCCCACTCCTCGGCGACGGCGTCCCCCAGCGTGGCGACATATCCCTCCAACGCTGCCCGCTCGGCCTCATAATCCGCCTTGTGCTCCTCCCGACGCGCCGCCTCCGCCTTCTTCGACCGCACCTTGTCGATCCCGTGGAACGTCCCCCCCGCCACCGCCAGCAGCACCACGACAATGACCGGCGCCCAGGTCAGCCACCGCGCCTTGCCCGATGCCGACGCCCCTTCCCGGCTCTCGACAAGGGCCGCCAGGCTGGACGTCACCGACAGCACGGCCAGGCAGAACGCGACAATTGCGCCCGCCGCCAGCAACGTCCCCGCGATGGTCTCCAGCCAGTCCGGCAGGACATCCCAGCCGAACCCTTCGTCAAACACCCACAGCACCAGCCCTGCCAACGCCAGCTCCAGCACCCACGTCAGCCACGTCGTCCACATCCGCGCCCACGTCTTCATTTTCATTGCCGCTCCTGCCTTTCCGCTCGTTTATGCATCTTGCCGCCTCGCCCTTTCCGACTTCCCGGCTTCCTTTTGAGCCCCACTCTACCTGCGTCCTCCCCGTCCCGTCAAATGGAAAAGCCCCTCTCGTTGTGGCAACGGCGTCCCCACCGTTGCCCCCCCCCCTTCTCCCGCCAGTCGCAAGTCGCAAATCGCAAAACCGGCACTTCAACTCCCCCACCCCTCTGTGATTTTACGTCAAAATAAGCCTTTTTGCGCATTTTTTCTCTCTCCTCCAGCCGCTCTTTTGGGCGGACGGTTCTCCGTGCCCGTCCCCGCCCGCCCCGTGCGTCGCGGCAGTTGCTTTTCCGCCGCGCCCGGGGTACACTTTTCGCCAAACGGACTGGTGGCCGTCGCCACCGGCCCCACGCATCCACCTCCCGAAAGGACATTCCCATGCGCATCCATCCCTATGCCGCCCTCCGTCCCCGCCCCGACCTTGTCGAAAAGATTGCCGCGCCCCCCTACGACACGATCGACACCGCCGAGGCCCGCACCCTGGCCGCCGGCAACCCCATGAGCTTCCTCCACATCAACCGCCCGGAAATCGACCTGCCCGCCGGCACCGACCTCTACGCCGACGCCGTCTACGACACCGCCGCCCGCAACATCCGCGCCTTCGAGGACAACGGCTGGCTCGTCCGCGAACAGCGCCCCCTGATGTACCTCTACGCCCAGACGATGGGCGACCACACCCAGCTCGGCCTCGTCGCCTGCTGCCACATCGACGACTACGTCAACAACGTCATCAAGAAGCACGAGCTCACCCGCAAGGACAAGGAGGACGACCGCACGCGCCACACTGCGGCCATCAACGCCAACATCGGCCCCGTCTTCATCGCCTACCGCGACCGCGCCGACATCGACGCCTTCCTGGCCCCCATCGCGCAAACCGCCCCCCTCTACGACTTCGTCGACGAGCTGGACGTCCGCCACCGCGTCTGGCCCATCGAGGACACGGCCACAGCCGAGCGCCTCTTCGCGCAAATCCCCGTCGCCTACATCGCGGACGGCCACCACCGCAGCGCCTCCGCGGTCCGCGTGGGCACCGAGCGCCGCGCCGCCAACCCGAACCACACCGGCGCCGAGGAATACAACTGGTTCCTGGCCGTCATGTTCCCGGCCAGCCAGCTCCGCATCCTCCCCTACAACCGCGCCGTCAAGGACCTCAACGGCCTGACGCCCGACGCCTTCCTCGCCAAGGTCCAGTCGCTCTTCACCGTCACCGAGACCACCGTCCAGTCGCCCACCTCCCCGCGCCACATCTCCATGTATCTCGGCGGCAAGTGGTACGACCTGACCTGGCCCGAGGACCCGGCGGCCAACCCCGTCGAGGCCCTGGACGTCTCCAAGCTCCAAGGCACCCTCCTGGGGCCGGTGCTGGGCATCGACGACCCCCGCACCAACAACCGCATCAAGTTCATCGGCGGCATCCGCGGCACGCAGGAGCTCGTCAAGCTCGTGGACCACGACGGCTTTGCCGTCGCCTTCTCCATGTATCCCACCACCCTCGACCAGCTCATGGCCATCGCGGACGCCGGCCAGATCATGCCCCCGAAGTCCACCTGGTTCGAGCCCAAGCTCCGCACCGGCCTCTTCTCCCACCTGCTCGACTAGCTCGCCTCCATCCCCCCCCGCGTTTCTCCGCCCGCCTGGCCCCCCGCCGGGAGGTTCGTGCTCCATCGCAACCGCCCGTCCCCAAAACATGTGAGTTTACGTGTATCCCACCGTAAACTCACTCTTTTTGTGCCCCTCCGCGCCCTCTGGGAGGGAACGCGTCCCTCACCCCAGCAAGTCGTGGCGACGACGACCCCGCCGTCGCTTTCCCCTCCTCCCGCCTCACATGGACCGCACCGCGAGGCAGGCGGTGGCGAAGGCGAGCGTCAGGTTATAGCCCCCCGTGGGCCCGTCGATGTCCAGCACCTCCCCCGCAAAATAGAGGTGGGGCACCAGCCGCGACTCCATCGTCGCCGGATTCACCTCGTCCAGCGCCACGCCCCCCAGCGTCACGATGGCCTCCTTGACGGGCCGTGGCCTCGGGTTCCGGAAACGCATGGCCTCCCCTCCCAGCCAGACCTCGAGCGTCCAGTCGGCCAGCTGTGCGTGCTCGACGAAACGCTGCGCGTTGTACACCGCCGCCCCCGCCACCCCGAACGACTCGCAGTCCACCTCGCCCCGATACTCGAAGAGCACCCGTCCCGCCGCGTCCAGCACCTTGGCCCGCCCCTCCTCGAACCGCGTGCCCGCCCGCTGGCGAATCCGCGCATCGGCCAGGTCGAAGCCGACCAGCCCAGGCCGATAGGGAACGACGCGATGCCCCAGGGCGCGGGCAAACGCCTGGCCATCGCCCACCGAACCCAGCTTGGGATAGCTGACGCCTCCGGTCGCCAGCAAGACGTTCTCCGCCCAAAGGTCGAAGCCGCGCGTGGGGACCACGAAGCCGTCCCCCCGCCGCCGGATGGCCGTCACCGGGCAATTGGCCAGGATGGGCGTCCCGCTGTCCCGCAGCAGGTCGCCGAACGCATGGACGATCGTGGTCGCCCGCCCATCCGCCGGGAACATCCGCCCATCCGCCATCCGATGCACCCGCACCCCCAGCGATTGGATATCCTCGATGATCTGCCGCGGGGGACACGACCGCACCGCCGCTTCCACAAACTCCGCGCAAGGCCCGACGTCGGCCAGGAAGTCCTCCGCCGACAGGTCCTTCGTGAAGTTGCACCGCCCGTTGGCCGTCATCAGGACCTTTGCCCCCAGCCGCGCCTTCCGTTCGATGACCAGCGCCGGCAACCGCCGCTCCGCCGCCACCGCCGCCGCGAACATGCCGGCCGCCCCGCCCCCCACGATGGCCAGCTTCACCGGCCTTGCCCCCGGCCACGCGGGCCCGCCGCTGTCGGGCAAGGACGAAAAACGATGGGGTGCGCTGGCTTTCATGTAACGTGGCTCCGGCCCGCCCATCAAACCACATCCCGCCCCTTTTCTAAAGCCAAATCGCCGTCCTCCCCGGCCCTCTCCCCGTCCCGTCCCGCCCCGGTCCCCGCCAGGCCTGGCGGGCCAATTTTCGTCTGTCCAGCCGTTCTTGCGCTTGCAACGGGGGGGCGGGAAGGGTAAGGTTCCACGTTGTTAGACAACCATCAACCATAAGGAAGCTAAAATGTCCAGAGCGCATATTTTCAACGCCGGTCCCGCCATCCTCCCGCTGGAGGTACTCGAGCAGGCCCAGAAGGAACTCGTCGACTTCGCCGGCACCGGCATGTCCATCATGGAGCATTCCCACCGTGGCAAGGCCTACGCGGCCGTCCACGACGAGGCCGTCGCCAACATCTCCAAGCTGCTGGGCCTGACGGACGACTACCAGGTGCTGTTCCTCCAGGGCGGCGCGTCACTCCAGTTCTCGCAGATTCCGCTGAACCTGCTGCCCGCCGGCGCGGTCGCCGACTACGTGAACACCGGCACCTGGGCCTCCAAAGCCATCAAGGAGGCCAAGAAGGTCGGCCAGATCAACATCCTCGCCGACACCTCCAAGGAAATCCCGACGAACATGCCCGACTTCGATGCGCTGCCCTACACCCCCGGCGCCGCCTACGTCCACATCACCAGCAACGAAACCATCGCCGGCACCCAGATCAAGAAGTTCCCGAAGACGGAAGCCCCGCTGATCGCCGACATGTCCTCCGACATCCTCTCCCGCCCGTTCGACATCACGCAGTTCGGCGCCATCTACGCCGGTGCCCAGAAGAACCTCGGCCCCTCGGGCGTGACGCTGGTCGTCATCCGCAAGGATCTCATCGAGCGCGCCCCCGAGACCCTGCCCACCATGCTCCAGTACCGCACCCAGGCCAAGGAAAACTCCCTCTACAACACGCCGCCGACCTTCGGCATCTACATCCTGATGCTCGTCAGCCGCTGGCTCCTGGCCAAGGGCGGCGCCGCCGGCATCGCGGCCATCAACGAGGCCAAGGCCAGCAAGCTCTACGCGGCCATCGACGGCTCCAACGGCTTCTACCGCGGCACGGCGGTCCCCGCCTTCCGTTCCAACATGAACGTGACCTGGCGGCTCCCGACCGAGGACCTCGAAGCCCTCTTCGTCAAGGAAGCCATCGCCAACAACATGATTGGCCTGAAGGGCCATCGCAGCGTCGGCGGCATCCGCGCCTCGATCTACAACGCGTGCCCCATGGAGTCCATCGACGCCCTGATCGCCTTCATGGCCGACTTCCAGAAGCGCAACGGCTAACAGCCCCCCCCACGGCAGGCGGAAACGCCTCCCGAAACCCCACCGGCCGCCGAACCTCCCGGCGGCCGTTTTGTTGGCCCCCTTCCCGCCCCTCCCCGCCCCTCCCGCTTGTCGACCGTCGACTGTCGGCCCCGTGAATGCAACTAAGTGCCAGACTATTTGTTTACCAATTGCAACTAAGTGCCAGACTATTTGTTCACGCATCGCCGAAAAATCATGTGAGATTACGGAAAATCAAAGGCTTTTTTGCAAAAACACGCCCCCCCTGAATGGGAACAGATGCCCCCTAGAGCATTTTGCGAAAATGTGTGGCCGCAAGGTTCGGAGGTGCGACATCCTGTCGCGCCCAAATGAATTGCGCGGCTGGAAGCCGCACCTCCGGAAGCCGCCCGCTCTAGAATGCCTTCTCACGCGTCCTGCGGTGGCTGCAGGCGGGCGGAGAGGATGACGATGGCAATACCGAGCCACTGGAGCAGGGTGACGGGCTCGTGGAGGAACAGGAGCCCGAAGAGGGCTGCCACGGCTGGCGGGAAGTACTCGAGGAAGGCGAGATGGTTGACCGAAAGGTGACGCTGGGCGGCGTTCCAGCCCAGATAGGCCAGCGCGGCCGGGCCAATCGCCAGGAAAAGGACCAGTCCCCAGTGGTCCAGGCGCGTCGGCAGCGGGAACGGCTTCGGGCCGAAAAGAAGATTCCAGAGCAGAAACCAGACGCCGCCGAACAGGCACGTCCAGGTGGTGAAGGGGATGCTACCCAGCCGCCGGGCCAGGGGCCGGCCCCAGGCCGTGTAGATGGCCCAGCAGAGGCCGGACAGGAAGATGAAGAGGTCGCCCCAGGTGAGGGCCTTCAGCTGGAGACCGTGCAGCGTGAGGGCGCGCAGCACCAGCAACGTGCCGAGGAAGCCGACAAGAAGCGACGCCATGAGCCGCCAGGAAGGCCAGCGCCGGGCGGCGGGGAGCTGGAGCAGCAGAACGAGAATCGGCACGTAGGCCTCCAGCAGCGAGGCGTTGACGCTGGAAACGGTACGCTGGGCCAGGAAAAGCAGTCCGCACATGAGCGTGGCGCCCACCAGCCCCGCGAGGGCGAGCAGAGGCCAGTCGGCGGCGCGCCGGGGGAACATGGCGCGCGGGCCCTGCAAAAAGCAGCCGACAACAAGCAAAAAAAACCCCGCCAGCACATAGCGGAGCATGCCCAGCCCCGCCGGAGTGGTGCACCCGGCCTGCATGAGGACCGTGCCGACGGGGAACATGACGCCCCAGAGGAAGACGGCCAGCGCTCCCCAGAGGTACCCGCGCAACAGAGAACGGCGCTCAGCGGAAGAGGTCATGGCGCGGCCGCTGCCTCCGGGGCCGGGACGTCGGCAGCCTTGCCGGCAATCAAGCCCCGACCGCCGCAGCGCTCGCAGACGGACGCGGTCACATGGTCAGGATTGAGCGTGGCCCCGATGCCACCGCAGGCGGGACAGAGCTGGTCGGCGGGCGACAGGCGGCGAATCAGGCGGCTCCCATGCCCTTGGCAGAGGGGACACGGCATGGATTCTCCCGTTTCCGGCTCCGCGACCAGGCCGAGGCTGGTGCACAGCTCGCAAGGCACCAGTTCGGTCCCGTTGGGCAGACCGGCGGTGCCGGACGCCGCCGTGCCGAGGGAGGAGCGCACATTGGAGGGGTCGGCCGAGGTGGCGGCCCCGGTATCGTCCTGGATAAGGTTGGAGAGCTTGAAGATGAGCGAAGCGTCGACATCCAGCGCCCGCCGGGCCCGCGTTTGCTTCATCCAGATGCCCTGGGCGATGAACAGCGCCACGCCGACCACGAAAATAAGCAGCCACGCCTTGCCCCCGAGCGGGCTGCGGTTGCGACGAAACGGATTGATCGGCCCCGGCTTGAACGGTGCACGGGAAATGTAGCCGGAGTTCACCGACGAATGGCCCTGGCGAGTCTGGCCCGTCCGCCGAAGTCGGACAGGATTTGGATTTGGCTGTACTGGTCTGTCTGGCACAGGCTTTTCTCCGTGGCGGGGCCCTGGTCGTCGCCGATTTCCATCCAGAACTCCGCCCCGGACTTTAGCACGCGCGGCGCCTCGGCGGCAAGGCGCGAAATGAGTTCGAGGCCGGAGGTGCCCCCGACGAGGGCGCGACGCGGCTCGAAGTCGCGGACGGTGGGGTCGAGACGGGCGTAGTCCTTGCGCGAAATATAGGGCGGATTGGCCGTGAGGACGTCGAGCGAGGCGTCCGGGAGGCCGTCGAGGAGATTCGCCTGGCGGAAGGCCACGCGCAGACCGTTGCGCCGGGCGTTTTCCTCGGCCTGGGCCAGCGCGTCGGCGCTGAGGTCGGAGGCGGAGACGACGGCGGCCGGGAAGGCCTGGGCCAGCGCGAGGGCGACGCAACCGCTGCCAGTACAGACGTCGTGGATGCGGAAGGCGCGCCCCTCCGTGCGCGGCCTCGGCTCCACGGCGCGATAGCTCGGCGCGAGCTGCGGCTGGCCGGACAGATGGCGAATCAAGGCATCGGTCCACTCCTCGGTTTCCGGGCGTGGAATGAGGGCGCGGGGATCGGCCACCAGCGTCAGGTCGAGGAAATAGGCCCGGTTGACGACGTACTGGGCGGGAGCGCCTTCGCGCAGCCGGGCGACCATGAGTTCCCGGAGCGCATCCAGGAACTCCCCCGCCGGAGGGGCGACGGCCAGCGCCACCGGCAGCATCGCCGGCGTGCAGCCCATGAGATAGGTGGCGACATAGTCCAGCTTGCCAGGCGCGTCGTCGATGGCGGCGGCCGACAGCTCGCGCCGCATCTGCCCATGCCATTCCTGCCAATCGCCGACCACCGCCTCCGGAAGGCCGTTGGCCGCCACGCGGGGACGGCGCCCCGCCAGCCGCGCCAGCAGCCGCCGCTGGACGGCTTCGCGGAGGGCCGCCAGCTCGCGGCGGGCCTGTGCAACCGCATGCGCCGCCTCGTCGAGCAGCTCCGGGGGAGGGACGGCCTCCCGAATGCCGGCCATCTCGTCCAGATGGTGCTGCAGCTCTCGTTCCAGCACCTTCTGGGAGGGACCACGAGCTCTCTTCCGGGGCTTTTGCGGCTTTCCGGGGGCCGGAGCGGCATCCTTGGCGTCACCGGAGGTCTTCATGGCACAGGACATCCATGGCGTAGGGCGGTGGGCAGGAAAGCAGTCATGGCGGCGGCACCCGGGCGGGATCAGAGGTCGAAGTAGCGGGCAATGGGCGAGAGGTCGGGCGGCGCGGCACGCAGGAGGCGAATGTCCCGGTCGATGGCCAGCCGTTCGGCCGGCGTGGGGGCGGCGCGGCGGAGTTCGCGCAGGTGGGAAATCCACAGGTGGGCGACCAGGTCGCAGAGGGCCCGCTGGCGCTGGTCGTCGGGAATGGACGGACACGGCTCGACAATCAGGCGGTCGGCCAAGGCCTCGGCGGCATCGGGGTCGTCGTCCGAGGCGGCCAGCTCCTCGCGCCAGTGGGCCGGATCCTCCAGAAACGCCCGGATGACGTCGCGGCAGGCCAGATCCTGGATCAGGTCGTAGCGGACGTAGGAACGGAGCAGGCCGAGCTCCTCGGACGAAGGACGCGGGGGCGCACAGAGGAAGCGGGCCAGCTCGAGCACGGGCGCGGGGATTCCGGCAGTGGCGGCACGCCCCCCCACGGCGGGCCTTCTCGGCCGGCGGCCCTCCGGGGTCGGCGCTTCCGCTGGCGCGGCCGACAAGGCGGCTTCTTCGTCTGCGGCGGCGGCGTTGAGGTCGGCGGCCGCCTGGTTGGCGGCATCGGCGGCGGCCTGGTCGCGGTAGGCCTGGGCCATGCGGGCGGCCCGGGCGGCGGCGGCACGGGCGCGGGACATCTCGCGGGTCAGGGCGCTCAGCGAGAGGTGGAGCAGATTGGCCGCTTCGCGGAGGGCATAGTCGAGGAGGGTTTCGGACTGGACATGCGCCAGAAGCTCGAAGAGGGCGTTCTTGGCTGCCGTCACGCCCTGGAGAGACGTGGTGTCAAAGGCGGAGAGCAGGAAACGAATGGGCGAGATCGCCTGGTCGAGAAGCGCGCGGAAGGCGTCGGGCCCGGCATTCAGTAGGAAGGTGTCGGGATCCTCTCCGGAGGGCAGGAGCACCACGGAGGGCGAAAGCTCGACGTCGAACAGGATGCCCGCATCGCGCAGGGCCGCCTTGTGGCCGGCCGTGTCCCCGTCGAGCACCAGGATGACATTGCTGGCGTAGCGCTTCAGGATATGCGCCTGCTCGGGCGTGAAGGCCGTCCCTTGCGGCGCCACCGCGTTCGTAAAGCCGCAAAGATGCAGGCGGATGGTGTCGATCTGCCCCTCGCAGAGCAGCGCCGTGCCCCCACCGGAGCGGATGGCCTCGCGGGCGCGGTCGAGCCCGAACAGCACCTTCGCCTTCTTGAAGACCGGCGTCTCCGGCGAATTGACGTACTTGCCGGTGCGGCCGTCGTCGCGCTGCGGCAGAATCCGCCCGGAAAACGCGACCGTCTTGCCGTTGGCATCGCGGATCGGAAACATGAGGCGTCCCCGGAACCGGTCGTAGGTGCGCCCCGCGTCGTTGTGGGAGAGCAGCCCCGCCTCGTCCAGGTCGCGCACCGGGGGATGGCCTGCCGCCTTGGCCAAAAAGTCCCACTCGTCGGGCGCGAAGCCGATACCCCAGTCGGCGGCGGTCACCATCGGAATCGCGCGCTTTTCGAGATACGCCCGGGCCTCGGCGGCCCCGGGCACCTTCTCGTCACGGAGCGCCTTGTAGTAGGCCGAACGGGCGAACTCGTTGGCTGCCAAAAGCCGCTCGCGGGTGTCGCGCGGAGCGGCGGCGGCCGCCTCGGACGATCGCGAGAAGCTCTTCGGAATCTCGATGCCAGCACGATTGGCCAGCGCCTCCAGCGCCTCCGGAAACGTCAGCCCGTCGCGCTGCATCAGGAAGCTGAAGCAGTCCCCATGCGCCCCGCACCCAAAGCAGTGGTAGGCATCCCCGTTGACGACAAACGACGGCGTCTTCTCGTGATGGAACGGACAACACGCCTTGAGCCGCCCGCCCCCGCCTGGCTTCAGGGCCACGCCGGACTCCGTGACCAGCGCGGCCAGGTCCGTGGAGGCACGCACCTGCTCCTTGAAGCGTTCGCGATCGATGGAAGAGAATCCTGGCATGGGCAACGCCGCCGATGATACCCTCCCTTCCCCCACCCCCGCAAGGGCTTTCACCCGCCGCCGTAACGGCGAGGCGCATCTGAGTTGTTTGCAAAAGAGGAAAACCTGGATTGCGTGAAGTCAATCCCTAGAGCATTTTACAAAATACTATAGCCGTTTTGGTGAAATTGATAGGCAGGGGCCGACCGCCGGGCGGCCCGGTCGGGAAAGGGTGGATAAAGAGCGGGCAAGGGGCGACAACGGGATTGGGACGTTTTGGGCGGTTTTGGCAACCGGCCCGCCCGGCGGTCGGGCAATCTGTGGCTACACTATTCTGAAAACCGCTCTAGAGGGCCAGCAGGTGGGCCAGCAGGGCGGATCGGAAGGCGGGCAGCTCGTCGTAGAAGGCGTGGGAGGAGGCGGGATAGAGCTGCAACGTCGCGGCGGTCAGGCGGGCGAGCAACCGGGCGCGGGATGGCGGAAACAGGCGGTCGCCTTCGGCGGCGGCAACCAGCACGGGACAACGGATTTGCGGCAGCTGCGAGGTGAGGTTGAAGGGACGCATGACGCGGACGACCTGCGCAAAATGGGCGAGCTCGGCAGGCGTGAGGGCCAGGCCGAGCCCCTCGAACGCGAGGCGGTTCTTCTGCCGGAACTCCGGCGAGTAGACCCACGAAGCCAGGGCGTCGACGAGCGGAGCCGTCTGGCCAGTCTCGGCCAGGGGGACGAAGGATTGGAATAGGTCGGACGTGGACGCGTCGAGAAGCGGGGTGGTGGAAACCAGCGCGAGGGAATGCACCAGCTCGGGATGGCGTAGCCCGAGATGCATGGCGATGATGCCGCCCAGCGACGTGCCAAAGATGTCGGCAACCGGAATGCGGGCGGCTTCCAGGCAGTCGGCGAGGTCCTGGGCGAAGTCGGGAAGCGCAAAGCCGGGCGGCAGGACTTGGCGCCGCGCAAACAGATGAACGGTGAAATGCGGGACAAACTCGGCAAAGGCCTGTGCGATGAACTCGGGGGTGTCGAGGACGGACTTGAACGAAAGCCCAGGAATGACGACAAGATGCCGCGCCCCCCCACCCAGGCGGAGATGAGGATAGGCAACGCCTTTGACGACGAGCGTTTCCAGAACGTACGGGGGATTGGCTGGAGAAGAGGACATCATGCGCATTTCCTTCCGGCCCAAGCAAGCCTAGCAAGCCCGCCCCTTGGAGAAAAGACAATTGCATTCCATGGCCAAGCGAAGCGCAAAACTCGCCCCCACGACGCCTGCGCTTCCCAAAGGGAAGAAACCAGCAAATACGGGAAGGAAGAGCCATCGACGACAGAGCAGACAATCATATTCCCCTTGACTCCAAAAGACCTGTTGAACACTTGACCCGCGATGGAGAGCGTGCGAGTATTTGCACGGCAACAGTTCTCCACGTTCTTTGACATTTTCCCATAGCCTTGTCGGGCGGTCTGTCCGGGCGCAGGAATCGTGCATTGCCCAAGGCTTTGCTCGATTCCTTGCGCCCAACAGACTGAATCTTACTCCCCATCATCCACAATTGGCACAATTGACCATTTTTTCCCGTTGAAACCACCTGAGAGAGGAGAGCACCATGACGACCACGATTGTGAATTGACCATTTTTTCCCGTTGAAACCACCCATACAGGGATGGAGGGCCGCCACGGGCCATTGTGAATTGACCATTTTTTCCCGTTGAAACCACCCAGCGGCTGGGAGTTGGAGAAGTTGGTGAATTGTGAATTGACCATTTTTTCCCGTTGAAACCACCAACGGGGCGCGTAGGTTGTTCCGGCCCTCCATTGTGAATTGACCATTTTTTCCCGTTGAAACCACCTCGGGGTGTGCAACCGCATTGCCAGCTACAATTGTGAATTGACCATTTTTTCCCGTTGAAACCACCTTCGCTTGTCCATCGCCGACATGATCCACAATTGTGAATTGACCATTTTTTCCCGTTGAAACCACCAAATCAAACTGGCGAACGACACCCACTTTCATTGTGAATTGACCATTTTTTCCCGTTGAAACCACCCGGGCGTCCCGCTCTACGACCTCGCCCAGGATTGTGAATTGACCATTTTTTCCCGTTGAAACCACCCCTGCGTGCACCACAGCGCTTTGCAGCGCCATTGTGAATTGACCATTTTTTCCCGTTGAAACCACCCGCTTCACGCTCTCGTTGCACGTCCCCATCATTGTGAATTGACCATTTTTTCCCGTTGAAACCACCTTTCGCGGCGCCACACGTCGGCCCAGGTTCATTGTGAATTGACCATTTTTTCCCGTTGAAACCACCGGCCGTGTTGATGTTGATTCCGGCGTCTGGATTGTGAATTGACCATTTTTTCCCGTTGAAACCACCTTTTAGATTGCAATGCCATGGCGAGTAATCATTGTGAATTGACCATTTTTTCCCGTTGAAACCACCCGTCATCAAGTTCTTGTGGGTGTTGTGGAAATTGTGAATTGACCATTTTTTCCCGTTGAAACCACCCGGCTTGGCTGCGTCCCTTATGTCATGTAATTGTGAATTGACCATTTTTTCCCGTTGAAACCACCTTCCTCGTCATTTGAGTCTCGCTTCCGTTATTGTGAATTGACCATTTTTTCCCGTTGAAACCACCATCGGCCTTGCGATGGAACCTCGCCCCTGAATTGTGAATTGACCATTTTTTCCCGTTGAAACCACCACAAGCCACGAACAGACGGCGAAAATGGAAATTGTGAATTGACCATTTTTTCCCGTTGAAACCACCGCCGTCGCGGCATGGATGGCCGCGCAGTAGATTGTGAATTGACCATTTTTTCCCGTTGAAACCACCGCCCTGGACGACGACGGCGACGGCCTGGAATTGTGAATTGACCATTTTTTCCCGTTGAAACCACCGCCCTCGTCGCGACCAAGACCGCGACCTTCATTGTGAATTGACCATTTTTTCCCGTTGAAACCACCGAGTCCTGGCGCCACGCCGTCACCGCCGAGATTGTGAATTGACCATTTTTTCCCGTTGAAACCACCCAGCTCCGGCGGCGGAAACGCCCTTCGGGAATTGTGAATTGACCATTTTTTCCCGTTGAAACCACCGAGCTTTGCGTTGGCCGCGTTAGTCATGTATTGTGAATTGACCATTTTTTCCCGTTGAAACCACCCTCGCACCAGTGCGTCGGCGCTTCCGCCAATTGTGAATTGACCATTTTTTCCC